>UQIF01000002.1 GCA_900540955.1 uncultured Olsenella sp. | reverse complement strand
GGCGCGGCCTCCCCCGGCCGCCGCGTGGGCCTCCGCGCCCGCGGCGGCGGGCGCCTCGGGGCTCTCGGTGCCCGCGGGCTCACGCTCGCCCCTCTCGTACGCGACCTCGAGCCCGCCGCCGGCGGCGGAGACTCGGGCCAGGACCACCGTCTCGTCCGTCCTGGCCTCCTCCACGGCGCGCAGACACGCGCCGCCGAGCGCCGCCTCGATGCCGCGGGCGCCCCGCCCCGCGGCGGCGGCCTCCGCGGCGACGAGGGCGACCGCGGAGTCGTCCACGTCGAGGCGGCAGCCGGCCGGCATCATCGCGCCGAAGCGCTCGGCGGCGGAGCCCTCGGCGCCCCTCGCGATCCGGGCGAGCTCGGCCTCGCCGAGCGCGGACACCCTCGCGAGCGTGGTCACCCGCCCGACGAGCTCGCGCGGCAACCCGCAGGCGACGAGGTCCTCGGGCGTGGCCGCGGCGCGCAGCTCTTGCTCCGTCGCCCGCGCGGCGGCGAGCGCGCCGGGGTCGGCGGCGAAGCCGGTGGCGCAGCCGCCGGACTCGCGGGAGAGGCGCGCCCGCACCGCCTCATCGAGGCCGGCGAAGCACCCGGCGAGCACGAAGATGAGCAGGGACTTGTCGAGGGCCAGCGCCTCCCCGTCCCTGTCGGGCGGGTCGACGAGGAGGACCTCGGACCCCTCGATCACGCGCAGCAGGCCCGGGCACGGCGAGAAGCCCTTGTTGGGGCCGGAGTCGTCCTTGGCCATCTTGTCGAACTCGTCGACGAAGTCCACCGTGGCCCTCTCCCCGCCGGGGCGGGCCTGGTCCTGGGCGACCCTGTAGAGATGCGCGGAGATGTCCCCGCCGGCCCACCCCGCGCCCGTGAGCGACGAGCCGTCGACGGCGGCGACCCCGAGGCCGAGCGCGCGGCAGGCGCACTGCACCAGGTACGTCTTTCCGCACCCGGTCGGCCCGTCGACCATGGCGGCGTCGAGGTGCGGCAGCGCCGACTCGGGCACGCCCGAGCACAGGCGCTCCACCCGGCCGAGCGCCGAGACGAGGAACGAGCAGACGCCGCGGACGGCGTCGTCCTGGCCCACCACCCGCGCGGAGACCTCCTCCGCGAGCGACGCCGCCGTGACCCCGCCGAGCGCTCCGCGCGCCCACTCCGCGGCGAGCGGCCTGCGAGCCTCCGCTGCGGCGACCTTCTCCGCCGCCGTCCTTGCCGAGAAACTATTCATCTTTTCTTCCTTCCTGCGAGTCCTGCGGCGCGGGCGTCCCCGCCCCCGCCGCCGCGCCCACGGCGCGATACACAATGCCGCTCGTTGCGCGCCGGCGAGGTCAGGCGCTGCAATAGGAGAAGCCCGCGCGCGGCGCGGCCCTGTTCCCTGGCATCGTGTTCAGGTTCATGCCGCCGTTGCGCGCCTTGTCCTCGGCGATCAGGGCCGCCTCGATCCTCTCCGCCGGGGGCGGCAGTGGCGCACCGCGCCGTCGAACTCTCCGAGCTCCGCCCGGTCCCAGGGCTCCCAGCGGCCGGCGAGGTCGGTCCCGGGGTCGCCGGGCCTGGCCTCCCCGTCCGAGAGGTCCGAGGCCCAGACGTAGTGGTCCACGGCCCGGAAGTCGTGCGAGTCCCTCGCCTCAGCCATCCTCGCGCAGTACCTGCCCTGCCAGCGGTCGGCGAGGTCCTTGCTGGTCACGCCCACGTAGCTCCTGCCGTCCGGGAACACGTGCCGGTACACGTAGCTGCGGTAGTCGTACTTGTCCTCGGGGACCATGGCGAGGCAGACGCCGCCCATGGGGACCGAGGCGAAGAACGCCTCTTTCGAGCCGTTGGCCTCCTTCAGCCTCGCCAGGACGGTCCTTTCCGCCAGGGCCAGGTCGAGCACGTGGCCCTCGGGGCACAGGAGCTTGGCGAGGCGGATGCCCTTCTTGCATGAAGCGATCTCGAGAGACTCGCTCCCGCAGACGGGGCACGTGAGCGCCTCCGCGAACGAGGCGTCGTAGCAGTGCTTGGGGGTGAAGGTGTACATCTACATCACCGCCCCCATCAGCTCGGCGAGGATCCCGTCGGCGTTGCCGTCGCTTCGGATGAAGGAAACAGGATCCATCGCCATGCCGTCCGGCGGGCACGGGTAGCCCAGGGACGCGCAGGCGACGCCGAGCCCGTCGAGACGGCGGCGCAGGCGCCCCTCGACCTCCTCGTCTCCATCGGCGCAGGGGACCGCCAGCGCGGGCAGGCCGATGCTCGACGCGGCGGCGTAGATCGAGCGGGCGCCCTCGTCGAGCCCCTCCGCGGCGCCGACCGCGATCGCGAGCCCGTCGGCCTCCCGGGCGGCCCATTCGGCGCCTGGGCCGATGGAGGGCACGTGGACGACGTTCAGCTCGTCGAGCCTCAGGTCGTCGCCCGGCAGCGCGTGGACCTCATCCGCCTGGTCGTAGTTGCCGACGAGCGACGTCCAGATGCCCCCGCAGCTGCGGCGGAAGGCGCCGATCCGACTGAAATAGAAGTCGACGTCCAGGCAGCGCACCGAGAACCCCGCGCGGTGCGCGGCCGCCGCCAGCTGGACGGCGAGGTCGGCGGCGTACGGCCACCTGGGCTCGAAGATCGTGGACTCGGCGTCCATTACGACGAAAAGGAGCGAGTCGCCGCCCCTGTCCCGGCGGTATTCGCCGTTTCGCTTCATATGACCATCTCCATAAGTCCGAGTTTTCCTATGTGCGCACAACTAAAATATATCACATGCACAAGAATAGTTGTGCATTATTCAGTGCGCACGGTTCCTGCACACAGCCGAAGCTGTGCGCCTGATAAACTCGGCCTATGGATACTCACGAGGCGATACGGGCGATGATGGAGGGCAGCCGCATAAGCGGGCGCGCCCTCTCCGTCGCCATGGGCAAGCACCCCAACTTCGTCTCCTCCACCCTAACCAAGGGCTCCGTGCCTAGGGTGGACACCCTGGCGCGCATGGCGGACGTCATGGGCTACCGGCTCGTCCTCGAGGGGAGGGGCGAGAGGATCCCGATCGACCCGCCTGCCCCGGAGGGCGGCGAGGGGCGGTAGCGCGGCCCTACCGCCTCAGGTCCTCATGGAGCCTCTCGATGATGCTCCCCAGCCTGTCCCCATCGGCGCTAAGATCGCATGCCATCTCCTCCCCTATCAGGTCGTGGTCGCAGTCCTCGTGGCCGCGCACGGTGCCGATCTGCGCCCAGAAATACAGGTGGCGCTTGATCTCCTCCAGCTCATCGAGCGTTCTCAGGTCCATTGTCTTTTCCCCTTTCGTCTGACCAGACGGGACGCCCCTCACCGTATCCGGGAAACACCACTTAGGCGGAGCGCCCGAGCGTTCCATGTGTTCGCCGGCCCGTCTTCGGTCAACATCAGGCCGCTTTTCCAAAAGGCTAGGAAACCGCCGACCAAGATCTCGCGAGCAGCCCCCGCCACCTCCTCACAAGCGCTCGAAACTGGTTGCCGCGGGGGCCACCGTTTCCCTCAATCCGCAGGAAGTCATCGAGCCCGTCCAATCGGAATAGGCCCACGCGCGAATGAGCCCAATCGCTCAAGTGCCTAGCCTCGTCAGCTGAACAAACGGAGGCGCGGCAACACTCAGTCGAGCACGGCCCTTCGCGCGCGGCGGCACAAGAAAGAACGTTTTGAATTCGAAGGATGGGCGCTCCGTTGAGGCAGCGCCACGGGTCGCACGCCGCAGCAAGCTCAATCTCACGGGCACCTCAGAACCCTATAGGCAGGAACCGCTCACCGATAAAATCCTACCGTTGGGCAAATTTGTACATAAAAGAATTAATTAGCACGTTAGCAGCTCGCTACACATCCGCTACATGTTCGCTACAATCCGCTACATAAGCCAGGGGCCGTAGCCCCTGACCTGCGAAAACGTGGTGCCCCCAGCGGGATTCGAACCCGCGATATCCACCTTGAAAGGGTGGCGTCCTAGGCCGCTAGACGATGGGGACGCGATGACACAGTATACAGGATATGCGGCGCATGACAGGCCACGACTTGCCATCGGCGGAAGACGCGCTGGTAGGGGCGGTGGGACTCGAACCCACAATCCTTTCGGCCGCGGCTTTTAAGGCCGCTGCGTATGCCAATTCCGCCACGCCCCCGAATGCGTCTTGCCCGTCTAGTCTAGCCGACTTTGGCGTCGCGCGGCAGTGGGCGCATGGTCGGTTTCCAACCAACGGGAGAAGGCTCGCCCTCGGTGCCCGGCAGGGCCGTCGCCGCCGTGAGCGAAAGCCCAAAGAGCAGGTCGGACTCGCTCACCGTGAGCTCAGTAAAGCCGGTCTGCGCCATGAGCTCGCCAATAGCCACCGCGCCGCCCAAGATCACGGGCGCGCGCTTGGGCTGGATGCCCGGCATGGCGGCGCGCTGCTCAACCGTCTTTGCGGCGAGGGTAGCCTCGAGCTCGGCGACCTTCGCGGCCGAGAGGCGCGCCAGGTGGACACGGCTTGAGTCGTACGGCTCGAGCGCGAGGTCGATGGCCACGAGCGTGGTCACCGTGCCGCCGCACACAACAAGCGCCTCAGGCGCGAGCCCCGCGATCTTTCGTGCCTCGGGCGCAAAGAGGCCCGCGGCGAACTCGTGGGCCGCTGCGAGGTCCACAACGCCTGGGAGCTCCGCGCCGCCGCTCAGGAACTTATCGGTAATTCTCCTGCAGCCGACGTTCGTCGAGCAAACAAACTGCAGGTCAAGCACACCTTCGTTGAGCACGCCGCACGCGAGCTCGGTCGAGCCGCCACCATTGTCGGCCACAAGGATCTTCTTGCCGCCGAAGTCCTGCGCCACGCCGAGGAAGGTCAGGGCGCCCTCGACCTCGCCGGGAATGACCTCGGGCTCGAGGCCCAGGCCACGCAAGGCGATCACGAGGTCGGCGGAGTTCTCCGCGTCGCGCGCGGCCGACGTCATCGTGCAGCACACGGCCTCGGCACGGGCCGAGACGGCGCTGGCCACATATTCGCGACAGCACGAGACCACGCGGCCCATGGCCTCGGGATCGAGTCGCCGCGTGCGGTCCACGCCCTGGCCGAGATTGCAGATGCAGGAGGTCTTGGCCAAGCGCCGAACACGCCCGCCCTCCACGTCGGCGACGGCAAGCCGCGCCGTCACCGTCCCGATGTCGATGCACGCAATGCGCCTCATGCCGCGTCCTTTCTGGTTTTTCCGCGCAAGAAGTCCGCCGCGGGTCAGTTGCCGATGTAGTGGAAAACCTTGTCACCGAGTTCGATGTACCAAGGCCGCTCCGCCTGCTGGTCGGAGCCGTCGGCGCTCGACGTCGAGCCGTCAGCGCCCTCGTCAAGCCCCTCGACAACGACCTTGGTCTCGCCCTCCGACACGTAACCGCGCCGGCGCGCCTCGTCCTCGATGCCCTCACGGGTCTGAAGGCCCTGGATGTCCGCCTTGTACTGGTCGTTGCTGGCGTTGTACTCGTCAAGCTGCGTCTGCAGGTCCTGGCCCTTGCGCCACGCGCAGTAGTAGGTCTTCGCAGGCCCGTACATAGCCAGGACCAGGCCGATAAAAAGCGCAAGCACAAGAAGGGCAACGCGGAAGTTCATCACGAAGCTGCCGATCGCGGAAAGCACGCCGTTGACGTCGATCGTCGGCGTCGAAGCGGCCTCGCGGCGCGGCGCCGCCGGGTGAGACTCGCTCGCGCGATCGGGCGCCACGCGGGCGTCGCGCCTGCGGTTGGCGCGCTGCGTGCCGCGATCGTCCTGGCGAGAAGAGCGCGTTCGCGGGTGGCGTCCATCGGCGGCATAGCCGGAAGCCGTGCGGCCGACAGGCGCGAACGCCCTAGGCGCGATCCCGCGCGCGGCGTCCGCGGCAGCGCGGGCCTCGGCACCCGAAAGGTGCGCGGGCCTGCCGTTGTTATAGGTGTCCGTGGTGTTGTTCATGCCGTCGCTTCGTTTTAGGTATGTTTGGGCGACCGCCGGAAGGCGGCCGACTCGGTCTTCGTGTCAGTTATACCAGAGGAACGGTCGCGCGACGGCTAGCGGGCGGGCTTCTCCTCAGCCTTCGCACGCTCCCAAAGCTCGTTCAGCTCCGCGGTGCTCAGGTCGTCTGCCGCACGGCCCTCGGCACGCGCAGCCTCCTCAATACAGGCCCAGCGCCGGCGGAACTTCCGGTTGGACGCGGCGAGGGCCTCCTCAGCGTCAATCCCCTCTTTGCGCGCGACGTTTACCAACGCAAAGAGAAGGTCACCGAACTCTGCCGCGGCCGCGTCGGAGCCCGGCTCCTCGGCCTCAAACTCTGCGCGCTCCTCGGAGACCTTATCCCAGACGTCCGCCGTGGTCTCCCACTCGAAGCCCGCCTTGGCCGCGCGCTTCGAGATCTTCTGAGCCTGCATGAGGGCGGGCAGGCTTGCGGGCACCGAGTCAAGGAGCCCCGCCTCGGCGCCGGAAAGCTCGCCTCTGGCCTCGCGTTCCAGGCGTTTAACGTCGTCCCAGATGTCGAGGACCGCGGGCGTGTCGGCAGCGGCGTCGTCTGGGCGAGCCTCGTCGTAGCCGACGGGAACAGCGCCGTCCACGGCGGCCGCGAGGTCGCCGAACACGTGGGGATGACGGCGAACAAGCTTCTCGTTGAGGCCGCGGGCCACGTCGTCGATGTCGAACTCGCCGGCGTCGGCAGCCATCTGCGCGTGGAGGAGCACCTGCTCGAGCACGTCGCCGAGCTCCTCGCAAAGGTGAGCGGTGTCGTGCTCGTCGATGGCATCGACCGCCTCGTAAGCCTCCTCGACCATATTCACCGTGATGGAAGCGTGGGTCTGTTCACGATCCCAGGGGCAGCCGTCGGGCTGACGCAAGCGCCAGATGGTACGGATAAGCCGGTCGAGCTGCGGGTGTGCCGCCGGGGCGTCGGCGCGCGACGCATTCTGCTCGTCCACGAGGTCCGAGAGGGCGCGGCCATCCGCCACGCGGCACTCCGGCTGGTTGAACTTGCCCGGCACGAACTCCATTTGCTCCCCTTTCCGCGGTTTTCCGCCGCCATTGTATCGCGAGGACCGCGCGCTTTCCTCCTTCGGGCCACGCCGGGGCGCGGGCGCTGCGCAGTTTGACGGCTCGGGCCACGTGGTTTGGGCGGCGGCGGGGCACCTGCCATTCGCCAACTGGGGTTTTGCGGCGCGTAATCCGAGAAATCCGTCGCAGGCGCCAGAATCACGTGGCCCGAAGGAGGAAAGTGCGCGGCGCAACGGCGCGGACGTGGCCCGAGGGCCAAAAGCGCGCTCGGGCAGGCGGCCGTGCGCCGAAACCACCTCCGGGCCACGTCTCCGACCGCGCCTGCGCCGAAGCGCTCTGCGGGCTACGTGCTTTTGCAACCCGCGAGAACCCGTTCGGCACAAAAGGCCAGTTGGGCCCTCCCCGCCGCGGAACCGCACGACCCCTGGACGCCAAAAGACGTAGCCCGGAGCCGCTTTCGGCGCGCAGGGGCGCCCCGGCGTAGCCCCGGAGGCATTTCGGCGCACGCGAGCACGAAAATCGCCCGGCCAGGAGTCGGCCGGGCGATCAAAGAGGGAGGCTGGCTCAAGCGGCAGCGCGCCATGCCGCCCCACTATCTTCTTACTCGTCCAGCTCGTCATCGCCGCCGATCTGCTCGAGCACACCGAGCGCGACGGGCATGAGCTCGGAGTCCTTGCGCCGGAACGGATACGCGAGCTTGTGGGTCTTCGGGTAGTTGAGCGCTCCCTCCCCCTTGAGCTTGAGCGCCACGGCACGCGGCACGTCAATGCCCTGGTAGATGATGCGCCCGTTCGTGAGGTTGACGGTCGTGCAGCCCAAACGCTGGGCGCGGATGCGCACACGCGCACGGTCAAAGAGGTTTTTGCCCGTGAGCGGCAGCGCGCCGAAGCGCTCCTCGGTCTCCTCCTGAAGCGTGTCGACCTCGGCTATGTCCACCGCGGCGGCAAGCTTACGGTACACGAGCACGCGGCGGTCGACCTCGGGCAGGTACTCCTCCGCAAGGAAGAAGTCCGCCGGCAGGTTGATGTTGACCTCCGCCAGCTCCACGTCGCGCGCCTCGCCGCGCGCCTCGGCAACGGCCTCGCCGAGCATCTGCGTAAAGAGGTCGAAGCCAACGCTCGAGAGGTTGCCGTGCTGCTCGGCACCCATAAGGGAGCCGGCGCCGCGGATCTCGAGGTCGCGCATGGCGATCTTCATGCCGCTGCCCAAATCCTGGTACTCGTTGATTGCCGTAAGGCGATCGGTGGCCTCGGGCGTGAGCGGCACCTCGCCAGGGAACATGAAGTACGCGTAGGCCTGCTGCCGGCTGCGGCCCACACGGCCCTTGAGCTGGTAGAGCTGCGCCAAGCCAAGCCGCTGCGAGTCCTCGATGATCAACGTATTCGAGTGCGAGTTGTCGATGCCGCTCTCAATGATGGTCGTGGCCACAAGCACGTCCACCTCGTGCTCGTTGAACCGCAGCATCACGTCCTCGACCTGCTTGGCACTCATCTTTCCGTGCGCAACGGCCACGCGCGCCTCGGGCGCCGCCTCCATCACGCGCGACACCGCGTCGTCGATGGTGTGGACGCGGTTGCTCACGTAGTAGACCTGGCCCTTGCGCGCGAGCTCGGCGCGGATCGCCGCCGAGACCACGTCGGGGTCGTACTCCCCCACTGTGACCTTAACGGGCAGGCGCCCGGGCGGCGGCGTCATGATCAGGCTCATGTCGCGCACGCCGCTCATGGCCATCTGCATCGTACGCGGGATCGGCGTGGCCGAGAGCGTGAGCACGTCAACCTGCTCGCGAAGGTTCTTGAGCTGCTCCTTGTGCTGCACGCCGAAGCGCTGCTCCTCATCGATGATGACGAGGCCCAAATCGTACGGGTTGACATCGGCGGACAGCAGCCGGTGCGTGCCCACGAGCACGTCGACCGAGCCGTCTGCGAAGCCCGCGAGCGCACGGCGCTGCTGAGCGGGCGTGACAAAGCGCGACAGCACGGCAACCTTGAGGTCAAACGGCGCGAACCGCTCAAAGAAGGTTTCGAAGTGCTGCTGCGCGAGAATCGTCGTCGGGCACAAGATCATGACCTGCTTGGCATCCTGGCAGCACTTGAACGCCGCGCGCAGCGCGACCTCGGTCTTTCCGAAGCCCACGTCGCCGCAAAGCAGTCGGTCCATCGGCTTGCGCGCCTCCATGTCCGCCTTGATGTCGGCCACGGCGCTCGCCTGGTCAGGCGTTAGGTCATAGCTGAAGCTCGACTCCATGTCCTCCTGCGCGGGGGTGTCGGGGCTGAACGCGAAGCCCGTCACCGACGATCGACGCGTATAGAGATCGACCAAATCGAACGCGAGCTTCTTCGCGGACTTGCGGGCCTTGCCCGTGGCCCTGCTCCAGTCGGCGGTGTTCAGGCGCGTGAGGCGCGGCGAGTCGCCGTCGGGGCCGACGTAGCGCGTGATGCGGTCGACCTGCTCGAGCGGCACAAAGAGCTTGTCGCCGCCGGCGTAGGAGAGCTGGAAATAATCGCGCTCGCGCCCGCCGACCTCCTGGCGCACGATGTCGGAGAACAGCGCGATGCCGTGCGTCGCGTGGACGACGTAGTCGCCCGGCTTGAAGGGAAAGGTCACGCTCGTGGGGTCCACGCGCTTGGCGCGGCGGCGAGCCTTGGCGGTGCGCGACGCGAGGTCGTCGATCGAAAGAATTCCCAGGCGCGCCGCAGGAATCACGACGCCGGCGGGCACGGGCGCGTCGATAAAGGTCACGCGATCGCGGGCAAGCGCCGGCGCGTCGAAGCGCGCGTCGTCGTCGCACACGTCGTGCGCGTTCTCGGCAGCGGAGCCGAGCGACTCGGCAAAGGGAATGCCCTCGTCGTTGAAGCGCAGCTCAAGCGCCTCGCGCGCGCCGCGGTCGGGCACCGCAAAGAGCGTGACAGAGCGGTCGGCCACGAGCTGGCGCACACGGCCGATGAGCTTGGAGTCCGAGCCGTTGACGCCCGGCTGGCGCACCTCGAGGCTCGCGGTGACGGCACCCGCGCCGGCGCGCAGCATCGACGCGAAGCTCAGGCGCTGCTGGCGTCCGAAGTCGAGCTGGCGCGGGTTCGTGTAGAGCCCCTTGGTCGAGACGCGCGCCGCCGTCGCCGCCTGCTCGACCTCGTCGGCGGCGCGCAGGCAGTCGTCGAAGAGGGCGCGCGGCTCGGCGAGGACCACAAGGGTGTTCGCGCTCGCGTGGTCGATGGGCGTGGCGGACCCGCTATACAGCTCCGGCAGATAACGCTCGAGCGCGGGCTGGGCGGCGCGGGCGCCAATAAGCTCCAGGTCAGCGGCCAGGGCGTTGTCGTTCTGTGCGCGGGCGTAGAGCGCCTCCTCAGCGCGCGCCACGGTCTCGTCGGTCAAGGCCATCTCGCGGCACGGCGAGACGGTCACGCTCTTGAGCTCGCCGATGGTTTGGCCGGTGGCCGCGACCATACGGCGCACGCGGTCGATCTCGTCGCCGAAGAACTCGATGCGCACCGGCGTCGTGGCCTGCGCCGGAAAAACGTCAACCGCGTCGCCGTGCACGTGAAAGCTGCCGGGCACGTCAACCTCGCCGTTATCGGCGTAACCCATGCCCACAAGAAGGGCCGGGACCTCGTCGAAGGGCACCTCGTCGCCCACGGAAAACGTGCTCGAGGCCCAGTAGCCGGACCCTGCGGGCGGCACGCGGCGCAGCAGCGAGCGCGCCGACGCCACGACGATGCAGCGCTCCCCCTCGGCCAGGCGCGCGACGGCGCGGCAGCGGGCGCCGACCACAGAATCCTCGGGGGCCTTCTCGCTCCACGGGTAGTCTCGGCGCTCGGGGTAGCGGCAGACGACGTCCTGGCCGAGCCATGCGGCGAGCGCGCGGGCGGCGCGGTCGGCGGCCTCCTCGCCCGAGACCACAAACAGACACGGGCGCGGGTCGTCGGCCCAGATAGCCGCCAGCATGAGCGGACGGGCGGACTGGGCAACGGCCAAGGTGGCGTCGTCGCCCGCCCCGAGCGCGCGGACGAGCGGCTCGAGCTCAGGGCAGGTCATGATCTGGCGAGAAACGCGGTTGATGAGCATGTAATGAGGCTCCTCGGCATGCGGCTAAGCCGAGGTTTCCTTGAAACCCCGGCTACGACGTGCGGTTTATCTCGCCACATTGTACCTGCAATTCGTCGCGCTCATCGCCTGACGCCGCGCGCAACACAGCGCCGACAGCATTTGAAGGTTCCTTGAAGATGATGAGCTATCAACAACTTCCTCAATATAGAGGTACCATTCATCTCGCGATGTTGACCAATCAACGACTTAGAACGGGAGTGCCCGTGGACAACAACCAGAGAATCGCCCAGGAAGTGCTCGCGGCCGTTGGCGGCGCCCAGAACGTCGCAGGCGTCGTGCATTGCATGACGCGTCTGCGCTTTACCCTCATCGACCCCACTGTCCCCGCAGATGACCAGGTAAAGGCCATCGACGGCGTGCTCACTGCCCAGTGGTCGGGCGGCGAGTACCAGGTCATTGTGGGCCAAAACGTCACGAAGGTCTACGACGCGCTTCTGGCCTGCGGCGCGCCCGCAGCCCGCACGGCGACAGCTGCCCCCGCACCCGCGGCGAACACGGCCCGCACCATCACCGCCTCTGCGCTCGCCTACTTCTCGAAGACCATGGTCACGCTCATCCCGCTGATCATGGGCGCGGCAATGTTTCGCGCCATCGCCGTGGTCTGCGGCCCGGTCATGCTGGGCATCTGGTCGGCGGACTCCGAGATCTACAACCTCTTCTACAACTGGATCTACAACGCCGGCTACTACTTCCTACCCATCTACATCGGCTGGTCGGCCGCGCGCCAGCTCGGATGCAGCGAGCAGCTCGGCATGCTCCTCGGCGGCGTCCTCATCGCCCCCGAGCTCATGGACCTCGTCCACGCCGCAGCAAACGGCGGCGCCGCGACGACCGCGATCTACGGAATCCTGCCCGCGGCCCTTACCGACTACTCCACGACCGTCCTGCCCATGCTCCTGTGCATGCCCGTGCTCGCCCAGATCGAGAAGCTCGCAAAGAAGCTCGTCCCCGACATGCTCGCCGTGGTCTTCGTGCCCGTGCTTACCATGTTCGTCATGATTCCGGTCGCGCTCTGCGCGCTCGCCCCGCTGGGCAACGAACTCGGCGCCCTTCTTGGCAACGCGATGTTCGCGCTTGGCAACGAGGGCGGCGTCGTGAGCATCCTCGCCCTTACCGTGTTCGCCGCCGTCTGGGAGTTCTTCGTGATGACGGGCATGGTCTGGGTGCTCCTCTCGCTCGCCATCGTCCAGCTGCTCTCGAGCGGCTCCGACTCCTGCGTCCTGGTCGCCGCCACGATTGCTCAGTTCGCGGCTTGGGGCATGGCGTTCGGCGCCTTCCTGCGCCTTAAAGAGAAGAACGAGCGCGGCGCGATGCTCGGCTTCACGATCTCGGGCGTGATCGGCGGCGTGACGGAGCCCGCGCTCTACGGCTGCGGCTTCAAGTATCCGCGCTGCTTTGCCGGCATGGTCGCCGGCGGCGCGATCGGCGGCCTCGTCGCCGCGCTCACGCACGTGACCGCCTACACCGTCGGCGCGACGAACATCATTATGATCGCCGGCTTCGCCGCGGGCGGCCCCATGAACATCTTTTGGTGCTGCGTCTCCAACGGCGCCGCCTTCGTCGCCGCAACGGCGATCGCGTATCTCTGGGGCTTTACGAAGGAGCAGCTTGCGGTCGACGCCGCTGCCGCCCTCGCCCAAGAATCCGCCACGGATGACCGCACGCCCGTCGCGCCCGCGACGCACACTCCCCTGGCCGACTAACGCGAAAACCTGGAAAGAAGCCCGTGAAGCAGCTGCTCATCCGCGCCGACGACCTCGGCTACTCCTACGCCATCGACCTCGGCATCGCTCGAACCGTTCACGAGGGTGTCGTCCGCTCGGTCGGCCTCATGCCGAACATGCCCGAGGCCGCGCGCGGATGGTCGCTCCTCGACGGTGCCGATATCGCCGTGGGCCAGCACACGAACCTGTGCCTCGGCAAGCCGTGCGCCGACCCCGCGCTGATTCCGAGCCTGCTCGGGCCCGACGGGCGCTTCAAGCGAAGCCGCGAGTACCATGCCGCGTGGGCCGCGGGCGTCGAGCCCATCGATTTCGACGAGGCCTGCATCGAGATTCGCGCGCAGCACGAATGCTTCACCCAAATCGTCGGCCGCGAGCCCGACTACTTCGAGGCGCACGCCGTCCGCAGCAACAACCTCTATCGCGCTATCCACGAGGTCGCAGACGAGCTCGGCCTGAAGGAGCAACCGTTGCCGCTCGACGTTCCCGCGGTGTGCTGCGACGCAACCGAGGTCCGGCTCGTCATGGAGTCGATGCGCGCCGATTACGTCCCCGCGCGCGACATCCGCCGCGTCGTCGAGGACATGGCGGACGGGCAGACCGTCGTCCTCATCTGCCACCCCGGCTACCTCGACGAGTTTGCGCTCGCCACTTCCTCCCTCACGCGCGTGCGGGCGCAGGAGGCCGACCTCCTCGTGGACCCGGCCTTCCGCGCATGGCTCGACGCCATCGACGACCTGCGTCTCGTTGACTATCGCGACCTTTGACGACAGCCAGAGCGATCCATGGCCTCAAGGACGCTTTGCGCCCTTCATTCGTTCTTTGGGCGCCGGGCGACACGCAAAAATCGGGCCCGTCAGCCTTCAGGTTGACGGGCCCGCCTGCTATCGACCGCTTTCGCGAACGAGGTCTGCCAAGTGTTCGGCCGCATCGGCGACCGCATCGTCATCGGCCCGCCAGCTCCAGTTGCCCTCGGCCACGCCGGGGACGTTCATGCGCGCGTCGTCGTCCAAGCCGAGCACGTCTTGCAGCTGCATGACGGCCACGTCGGCGTCCGTTGCCAGCACATCACGGGCGATGCGCCCCGCGAGCTCACAGGCCTCCTCGCCCTCAACTCCGAAGCGCGACTTGACCCACCCGAGCAGGGTCTGGTTGTCGTGCGTGCCGGCGTAGACCACGGTGCCGGGCTTGGGCACGTACCCTCCGCGCACGTCGCCGTCGGCGAACTGCACGACGTCCATGCCGGGAATTCCGGTCTGCGCCACGAGCGCGCGGACGGCCGGCGTGATCACGCCGAGATCTTCGGCGATGAACGGCAGCGGGCCGAACTGCGCGTAGGCCGCCTCAAAGAGCTCGGCGCCCGGGCCGAAGTTGAACTCGCCCTCGCAGGCCTTCTTGCCCTTGGGGATCGAGTAGTAGGAAGAGAACCCGATGAAGTGGTCGAGGCGCACGTAGTCGTACACGTCGAACGCGCGGCTGAAGCGGCACAGCCACCAGCCAAAGCCCTGCTCGGCCAGGACGTCCCACCTATACGTCGGGTTGCCCCAGAGCTGGCCCTCGGGAGCGAAGGCGTCGCCGGGCGCGCCGGCACGGGCGGCGGCGTAGCCGTCGTCGCCGAGGTTGAAGATGTCGGGCTCGGCCCAGACGTCGGCAGAGTCGCCGCTCACGTACATGGGCATGTCGCCCACGATGGAGACGCCGCGCTTGCTGGCGTACTCGCGCAGCTCGCCCCACTCGCGCTCGAACGCGAACTGCAGCTTGACGTGCTTCTCGACACCAGCCTTGAGCTTGGGGTCGTCAGCCAAATCCGGCGAGAAGGACCGGTATTTCTCGGGCCACTTCTGCCACTCGACGGGGCCAAGGAGGTCCTTGATCGCCATGAAGCAGGCGTAGCTCGTGAGCCAGTACTCGTTGGCCTCGCAGAAATCGCGGTAGGTGCGGGTCTTCTCGCAGCCGTCCAGCAGCTTGAGCGTGGCCTTCTCGTCGCGCTCGAGCAGCGCGGTGTTGCCCGCGAAGGCGCCAAGACCGGCATAGGGCGAGCCGAAGCTGTCGGGCGGGGTCACCGGGAGGACCTGCCAGTAGCGCACGCCGGCGGCGGCGAGCCAGTCGACGAACTTCTTTGCCGGGGCGCCCAAGGTGCCGGGCTTGCCGCCGTTGGGGATGGAGGTCACGTGGCACAGCACGCCCATGCCGCGCTCGAGCGGCTTCTGGAGACGAATCTTCTTATGGAAGTGCAGGATGGCGGTGCCGAGCGGCCACAGGAACACCTCGGCCTGGCCTTGATCGACCTTGGGGGCGTTGCCGCTCACCACATCGCTCACGGCCTCGCCGACCATGGGCACGCGCACGGTGCGCGAGTCGTGGAGTCCGGCGTTGACGAGCACGCAGACCTGGCTGCCGTCCTTGCCGCGACGCCAAAAGCCGAACACGTCGTGCCCGCTGCTAAAGGGCTCGAACTCACCGTCGGTGAGCACCGGAAGCGTCTTACGGATGGCGATGGCGTTGCGGAAGATGTTGAAGCAGTCGCGACGGCCGCCGCCCCACGGGAAGCTCGCGCGGTTGTACGGGTCGCGCAGGCCCTCGAGGCCCAGCTCGTCGCCGTAGTACACGCACGGCACGCCGGGCAGCGTCATCTGCAGCAGCACGGTGAGCCACAGGCGGCTCATGGCCAGCGACGCCTGGCCCTCGTCGAGACGGAACGCCTCGTGCTCGTCCTCGGTCATGGATTCGGGGTCGGGCGCGTTGCCGAGCACCGTGTAGAGACGCTCGCGGTCATGGCTGCCCAGCAGGTTGAGCGAACTGTAGAAAGCGTCGCGCGGGTAGTTCTCGCGCAGCTGCTCCAGACGGGCGGCCAGCTCGTCGGCGCTGATGCGGCCGCAAACGTAGTCAAGAAGCCCTGTGCGCAGCGGGTAGTTCATCACGCCGTCGAGCTCCTTGCCCTGGAAGTACTGGCGGAGCTTGCCGTAGGCGAGCTTGTTCGACGCGTCCTCCCACACCTCGCCGATGAGCACGGAGTCGTCCTTCTCGGCCACCGCGGCGGCCTTGATCTGGGCGATGAACTCGTCGGTAAGCTCGTCGGCCACGTCCATGCGCCAGCCGCGCGCGCCGGCACGCAACCACTTGCGCACGACGCCGTCCTTGCCGCACACGAGCTCGTGGAACGGCTCGCAGTCGTCGCGGTAGCTCGGCATGTCCTGGTTGCCCCACCAGCCGGCGTAGGTTCCGTCCTCGTTGAAGGTGAACCAATCGGCGTAGGGCGATTCCACGCCGTCCTCGTGGGCCTGCCAGGCGCCGGGGCCGGGGTAGTTCCCGTCGCGGTTGAAGTACACCGAGTCGCGGCCGCAGTGGTTCCACACGCCGTCGAGGATCACCGAGATGCCCATCTCGGCGGCCTCGTCGCACAGGCGCCCGAAGTCCTTCTCGGTACCCAGCATCGGGTCGATGCGCAGGTAATCGGCCGTGTCGTAACGATGGTTGCTCTGCGCCTCGAAGATCGGGTTGAGGTAGATGACGGTCACGCCCAGGCCCTTGAGGTAGCCGAGCTTCTCGCGGATGCCCTCGAGGGTGCCGCCGTAGAAGTCCCAGCGCGCGATCCCGAGATCGGTGGCGGACTTGCGCTTATACGTAGGGGCGGCGTCCCAGTCCTCGACGAGCATGCGCTCAGGGCCGTTGCGGTGTGCCGCGAGAGCGGCCTCGGCCTGCTCGCGCCAGCCCTCCCCACGCGCAAAGCGATCGGGGAACACCTGGTAGACGATGCCCTTCTTGTACCAGTCGGGCTGCGTCGCGCGCGGCTCGAACACGGTGATCTGGAAAGAAGGCGGGTCACCGTAGGCGAAGGCGCCCTCGCCAGTAGTCCAGCCGGGCTTCGCGCCGTAGCGCCACACGGCGCCGTCGGAGGCCTCGATGTCGAAGCTGTACCACACGACGCCCGTCTCGGCAGGCTCATAGTCCACCGAGAAGTGCAGGTGGTCGCCCGCAGACGCCCCCCTCATCTCGATAAGCTGCTCGCCATGGGCATCGGTCCACACCCTCAGCGTGCAGAACGTGACGTCGTCGTCCCAGATATCGATGCCCAGCGTGACGACGCCGCCCAACTGGGCGGCGCCGAATGGAGTTCTGTACTCCTTCTCTGAGGTTACGTGCCTAGCTCTCAAAGAATTACCTGTCTCTTCTCTTGTTGTACCGAATGATCTCCGGGTGGAGCCAGTGGTAGATGTCCATGTAGTCGTTCGCGGCGCGACGCCAGCTGAAGTCGGTGGACATCGCGTTGTTCACGAGCTTATCCCAGGCGGACTTGTCCGTCCAGAAAATCTCGCACGCGCCCAGCAGGGTGTCTGCCATCTCGTCGGCGTTCATGTTCGCGAACGAGAAGCCCGTTCCCTCGCCGGTAAACTTGTTGTACGCCGCCACGGAATCGCGCAGGCCACCGGTCTCGCGCACCACGGGCAGGGTGCCGTAGCGCATAGCGATCATCTGCGAGAGGCCGCAGGGCTCGAACTCGGACGGCATCAGGAGGATATCGCCGCCGGCGTACATGCGGTGAGACAGCGCGTTGTCGAAGGCGATGCGCGCGCACATCTTTCCGGGGTACTTGGACTGGAAGAACTTGAAGGCTTCCTCATGGTCGTGGTCGCCGGTGCCCAGGATGGCAACCTGGACGCCACGCTGCATGAGGTGGTCCATCGAGTAGCGGACAAGCCCCAGGCCCTTCTGGTCGGTGAGGCGTCCGATCGAGACGACGAGCGGACGCGTCGGGTCCTGGTCGAGGCCGAGTTCCTCCTGGAGGGCACGCTTGCACTCAGCTTTCTGATCCATGTCGTGGATGGAGTAGTTCGCCGGGATCATGGGGTCGGAGGCGGGGTTCCAGATGGTCTGGTCGATGCCGTTCAGGATGCCGGACAGCACGTTGGAGCGACGACGGAAAATCCCGTCCATGCCCTCGCCGTAGAACGGCATCTTCAGCTCGTTGGCGTAGCTCGGGCTCACGGTGGTGATCCAGTCCGAGTAGCACAGGGCGCCCTTCATGTAGTTGATGGAGTCCTTGTCGCAGCGGAGCTGGTCGCGGGCGGCGGGGATGTGGCCCAGGCCGAGGATCTCGTCGAGGACCTTGTCGCCGTACTGGCCCTGGAATTTGACGTTGTGCACGGTGAAGACGGTCTTCACGTTGTTGCACTGGGGCACTTCTCGGTAGAACTCGCGCAGGAACACGGGGCACAGGGCGGTCTGCCAGTCGTTGCAGTGCAGAACGTCGCACTCGAGCTCGGGAACCTTTACGATGGCCTCGCAGATAGCCTTGGCGAAGTAAGCGAATCGCTCGCCGTCGTCAAAGTAGCCGTAGAGGCCGTCGCGGCCGAAGTAGTCCTTGTTGTCGACGAAATAGAAATCGAGGTCCTGGAGGGTGACCTTCTCGATGCCGCAGTAGATGTTTCGCCAAGCAAGAGGCACGTAGAAGTCGGCCACGTGCTTCATCTTGTCCTTGTACTGCTGCGGAATCGACGCATAGAGCGGGGTGATCACGGCGGCGCGGGCGCCCGCGTGCTTGAGCGCACGGGGAAGCGAACCCGCGACATCCCCGAGGCCGCCCGTTTTGGAGAACGGGACGGCCTCGGAGCCCGCGAACAGAACCCTCAGCTTTCTGCGCTTAGCGGGAGTAGGCATAATCTGTTCGCTTTCTGTGTCGTGCTAGTCGCGGCTCTTCTCTTTGACGAGGACGTCGTCGGGGGTGCCGCGCAGCTCAGTGCCGGCAGGCACGGTGTTGTTGCGGTCCACGATGGCGTTCTCGACGCGAGCGCCGCTCTTGATGATGCAGCTCTGCATCACGACGGAGTTGCGCACGGTGGCGCCAGCCTCGACGATGACGCCGCGGCCGAGAACGGAGTCGCACACGGTGCCGTAGATGCGGCTGCCGGAGGAAATGCGGGAGTTCTGGACGCGCGAGCCGATCTCGAACTTCGCGGGCGGGGTGTCGTGGGCCTTGGTCTTGATGAAGCGATCGACCGGGAAGACCTCGTCGGACACTACCGGATCGAGGAAGTCCATATTGGCGCTGAAGTACTCCTTCTTGTTGAAGATAGGAGCCACATAGCCGCCGAAATTGTAGGTCTGCACGTTCACACGGCCGAAGTCGCCGGCCATCGCCTCGAAGAGGTCGAGGTAGTCGGTGGGGGCGTACCAGTCGAACATGTCGAGCAGCAGCTGGCGGCTCATGATGAAGGTGTCGAGGAAGGCGACGTCGCCGAAGTTCACGCCGTTGTGGACACCGGTCACGCGGTTGCCCTCGACGTTGAAGGCGACGACGTCCTCATCGGCCCTGGGGGCGCTGGCGGTCAGGACGGTGATGTCGGCGCCGGACTCGACGTGAGCGCGGTACAGCTCGTTGAAGTCCATGTTGAACACGAAGTTCGCGGACGAGAAGATCACGTAGTCGGACGTGGAGCGCGTGAAGAAGACCTTATTGTGCACGAGGTCGCGCAGCAGGAAGCGTGCGCCGGTGCGGGAAGTGCCGAAGGCGCTGCCGGGCAGCACGAACAGGCCACCGTTCTTGCGATCAAGATCCCAGTCCTTGCCGGATTCGACGTGGTCGATGATTGAGCGGTAGTTGTAGGGCATGACCATGCCGACGGTGCGGATGCCGGCGTTGACCAGGTTGGACAGCGCGAAGTCGACCAGGCGGTAGCGGCCGAGGAACGGCAGCGACGAGATCGGCCGGCTCTCGGTCAAGGGGCTGGCGGCCTTGGCGGAGTAGTTGCAGGTGATGAGGCCTATGACCTTTTGCATGATTAGTTCTCCCCCTTCCCGACAACGACGTCGTTGCCGATGACGGCGGTGTCCTTCGTCGCGTCGACGGAGCCGAGGTTGACGTTCTCCTCGACCACGGCGTTCTCGCCGAGGATCGCGCGGACAACGTGCGCGCCGTCCTTAACCACGGCGCCGGGGAGCAGCACGGAGTCCACAACGGTCGCGCGCTCGCCGATCACGGCGTCGGTAGAGATGATCGAGTGCTTTGCCTTGCCGAGGATTCGGCAGCCGTTGGAAACGAGGCAGTCCTCGACCTCGCCGTTGCGGCCCACGAATGAGGGCGGACGGGTCGACGCGTTGGACATGATGGGGAACTTCTCGTCAAAGATGTCGAACGCGGGGTTCGGGCCAAGAAGGTCCATGCTCGTCTCGTGGTAGCTCGAGATGGTGCCGACGTCGCGCCAGAAGCCGTTGAACTCGTACGTGTACAGGCGCTTGCCGTCGTCGAGCAGCTTCGGGATGATGTTCTTGCCGAAATCGTGCTCGGAGGTCTGGTCAACGGCGTCCTCGCGAAGGGTGGCCAGGAGCAGGTCGGTCGTAAAGATGTAAATGCCCATGGAGGCGAGGTTTGAATCGGGCTTCTTGGGCTTCTCGGTGAACTTGGTGATGCGGCCCTCCTCGTCGGTGGTGATGATGCCGAAGCGGGACGCCTCCTCCCAAGGCACGGGCATGACGGCGATGGTCAGGTCCGCGTTGTTCTTCTTGTGCGTCTCGAGCATCTCCGCGTAATCCATGCGGTAGAGCTGGTCGCCCGAGAGAATAAGGACGTACTCGGGGTCGTTCTGCTCGATATAGCCAATGTTCTGCGTCACGGCGTCAGCGGTGCCTTCGTACCAGGCGCCGCCGGTCTGCGTGGCATACGGCGGCAGGATCGAGACGCCGCCGTCGCGATCGTCGAGGTTCCACGCCTCGCCGGTGCCGATATAGCTGTGCAGCAAATACGGACGATACTGGGTGAGGACACCCACCGTGTTCACGTCCGAGTTGGCGCAGTTGGAGAGCGCGAAGTCGATGATGCGGAACTTGCCACCAAACGACACCGCGGGCTTTGCTACGTTACTCGTCAGCGCACCGAGCCTGCTTCCCTGCCCACCGGCAAGGAGCATTGCAATGCACTCCTTTTTGCTCATTCCCCCACTCCTTTCGGCCAAACGATCAACCGCAGGGCGAAAGGCTCGCCCTGCGGCCTACTAACTAAGCTTCAATATGCCAGATGTCGGCCTCATACTCGGCGATAGTTCTATCACTGGAGAAGAACCCGGCCTTAGCGGTATTGTGCAGCGCGGACTTGTTCCAGGCGCGGCGGTCAGAGTAGCCCGAAGTGAGCTCCTCCCAGGCCTGCGCATAGGCGTGGAAGTCGCCCATGACCAGATACGGGTCGTTCTCGACCATGAGGTGGTCGCGCACGCTCTCGAAGTTGCCGGACAGGCCCGCCAGGGTGCCGTCGGTGAGCTGGTCGACGATGCGGCCCAGACGGCCGCGGTCGGCGTTGTAGCGGTCCCACGCGTAGTAGCGGCCGGAAGCCTGGAGCTCCTCGACCTCCTCGGTCTTCATACCGAAGATCTTGATGTTCTCGGGGCCCACGAGCTCGGAGATCTCGACGTTGGAGCCGTCGAGGGTGCCCAGGGTCAGGGCGCCGTTCATCATGAGCTTCATGTTGGAGGTGCCGGAGGCCTCGGTGCCGGCCAGGCTGATCTGCTCGGAGATGTCGGCGGCGGAGTAGATGTACTGGGCATTGGAGACCGCGAAGTTCGGGACGAAGGCCACGCGGATCTTGTCGTTCACGCGCGGATCGTTGTTGACGACGTCGGCGAGCGAGTTGATGAGGCGGATGACCTCCTTGGCGAAGGCGTAGCTCTGGGCCGCCTTACCCGAGAAGATGAAGGCCGTGGGCTGCGGGTCGAAGTTCGCATCGTCAAGGATGCGGTTGCGCAGGTCGAGGATCTTGAAGACCGAGAGCAGCTGGCGCTTATAGGCGTGGAAGCGCTTGACCTGGACGTCGAAGACCATGTTGGTGTCCAACACGGTGCCGGAGGTCTCCTTGACGTAGGCGGCGAGGCGCTCCTTGTTCACGCGGCGGGCGTCATCCATAGCGTCGAGGAAGCTCGCGTCGGACTCGAAGGGAACGAGTTTCTCGAGCTCGTAGGCGTCAGTGAGCCAGCCGTCGCCGATGGCGTCGGTGATGAGCTTGGAGTAGGCGGGGTTGGCCTCGCGCAGGAAGCGACGGTGGGTCACGCCGTTGGTCTTGTTGTTGAAGAGCTCGGGCTCGAGCTTGGCGAAGTCGCGGAAGGTCTCGCGCTTCAGGATGTCGGAGTGCAGCGCCGAGACGCCGTTGACCGAGTGGCTGAAGATGATGGAGAGGTTGGCCATGCGAACCTGGCCGTCCCAGAGGATGGCGGTGTTGCGCAGGACGTCGGTCCAGGAGGAGCCGTCCTCGCCGAGCTTCTCGGACAGGCCGTCGCGCCAGCGGCGGTCGATCTCCTCGATGAACATGTAGAGGCGCGGCAGGAGGTTGCGGAAGGTGTTGATGGGCCACTTCTCGAGCGCCTCGGGCATGACCGTGTGGTTGGTGAAGCTGACGGTCTCGTGGACGATCCTGAAGGCCTCGTCGAAGTCCACGCCCTTCTCGTCGACGAGCATGCGCATGAGCTCGGGGCCGCACATGGCGGGGTGGGTGTCGTTGGTGTGGACCGAGACGTGCTTGCCGAGGTTGGCCCAGTCGGGGCCGAAGTCCTTCTCGTAGGAGCGCAGGATGGTCTGCAGGCCGGCGGAGACAAAGAGGTACTCCTGCTTCAGGCGCAGCAGGCGGCCGTGCTCACCGGCGTCGTTGGGGTACAGGATGGTCGAGATGGCCTCGACGTCGGAGCGGAACTTGTTTGCCTTGGCGTAGTCGCCGTCGTTGAAGGCGTCGAGGTCGAAGTCCTCCTCTGCGGGCTCGGCGCTCCAGAGGCGCAGCTTGTTGACGACCTTGCCCCCGAAGCCGATCACGGGCACGTCGTAGGGCACGGCGCGGACGAGCTCGCCGCCCTCCTCGGTGAACCAGAAGTTGCCCTGCTCGTCCTCGTGGCGAACGACGTGGCCATTGAAGCGGACGGTGACGGCGGAGGCGTCCTTGCGGGTTTCCCAGGGGAAGCCGTTTGCGAGCCAGTTGTCGGTGCGCTCGACCTGGCGGCCGCCCTCGATGTCCTGGTGGAACAGGCCGTAGCGGTAGCGCATGCCGTTGCCGTAGCCGGCCATGCCGTTGTGCGCCATCGAGGCGAGGAAGCACGCGGCCAGACGGCCCAGGCCGCCGTTGCCGAGGCCGGGATCAACTTCCTGACGGCAAACGGCGTCGAGGTCGGAACCCATATCCTTCATGGCGTCGGCGACGAGGTCGCGGATACCGTAGTTGATGAGGTAGTTGTCGAGCAGGGGGCCGATGAGGAACTCGAGGCTGAAGTAGTAGACCTTCTTCGCTTCCTTGGCGTGCGAGACGGGAAGCTGGGCGTTGCCCTTGGAGGCGATGAGACGAGCGAGAACCTGGAACTGCTCGAGCTCGGTGCACTGCTCGAAGGTCTTGCCGAGCTCAGACTGGCACATGGCGCGGTACTGAGCCTCGAAGTCCTTCTTGTCCTTGAATATCTCCTGGTAGTTGGCCATGCTTCTCCCCTTTGCGTGGTCGGAAATAAAGATACGAAATCATCCCGGCGGCAATGCCGGGCAAGTCGTCTGGGGCCGCCCGTGCGGCAGCCCCGTAATTTTACCGCGGCTTACTTAGCGCCGGAGGAAACCTTAACCGCATTCTTACTCGCCCCCGGCTTGGCCTTGGCGGCGGTCTTCTTTGCGGTCGCGGTCTTCTTTGCGGGCGCCTTGGCGCCGGACTTCGACGCGGAGACCTTCTTTGCGGCGGCCTTGGCGGCAGGCTTCTTTGCCGAAGCCGCGGGAGCCTTGGCGGCAGCGGTCTTCTCGACGGCCTTCTTTGGCCTGGCCTGCTTGGCGACCTTCTTGAGCACGATGCCCGCTAGCGGCGGAACGCGCAGGACGACGGACTGCTCGCGGCCGTTCCATGCCACGTCCTCGCAGCGCAGACGGCCCTCGTTCAGCACGCCGGAGCCGCCGAACTCCGCGGCGTCGGAGTTGAACTTCTCGGCGTAGACGCCCCACTCGGGCACGCCGAGGCGGAAGCCCTCGCGAGCGTTGACGTCGAAGTTGATGAGGATCACGAGGTCGTCGGCCGGGTCGTCGCCGCGGCGGACGAAGCTCACGATGGACTGGTCGGAGTTGTCGGCGTCGATCCACTCGAAGCCGCCGGACTCATAGCCGCGCTGCCAGAGCGCCGCGTTCTTGTTATAGAACTTGTTCAGCGCCTCGATGAAGACCTGCTGGTCGCGGTGGCTCTCGTACTCCTCGGTGAGGAAATACTCGATGCCCTCGTAGTAGCGCCACTCAATGTACTGGCCGATCTCGTTGCCCATGAAGTTGAGCTTGCCGCCGGCGTGGGTCATCTGGTAGAAGGCGAGCGCGCGCAGGCCAGCGAACTGACGCCACTGGTCGCCCGGCATGCGGGTGATGAGCGAGCACTTGCCGTTGACGACCTCGTCGTGGGAAAGCGGCAGCACGAAATTCTCGTTGAACTGGTACATCGTGGAGAACGTGATCATGCGGTGGTTGCCCGGGCGCCACGGGAAGTCGGTCTGCATGTAGTGCAGGGTGTCATTCATCCAGCCCATGTCCCACTTGAAGTGGAAGCCCAGGCCGCCGTCCTCGGGCGGATAGGTAACGAGCGGCCAGGCGGTGGACTCCTCGGCGATCATCATGACGTCGGGGTGGAGCTGACCCATGGTGGTGTTCGTCTGGCGAATGAAGGCGGAGGCATCGAGGTCCTCCTCGGTGCCGAGCTTGTTGAAGCGCTTCTGGCCGGGGTCGTCGATGCCGAAGTTCATGTAGAGCATCGAGCTGACGCCGTCCATGCGGATGCCGTCGATGTGGAAGGTCTCGACCCAGTAGAGGGCGTTGGACACGAGGAAGCTGCGGACCTGCCCGCGGGCGAAGTCGAACTTGTGGGTGCCCCAGTTGGGGTGGATCTCGTGCTCATAGAGCATCTCGCCGTTGAAGGTCGCCAGGCCGTGGGCGTCGGCGCAGAAGCCGCCGGGGACCCAATCCATGATCACGCCGATGCCGGCCTTGTGGCAGGCGTCGACGAAGTGCATGAGCTGCTGCGGATTGCCGAAGCGAGAGGTAGGCGCGAAGTAGCCGGTGGGCTGATAGCCCCAGGAGCCGTCGAAGGGGTGCTCCGAGAGGGGCAGGACCTCGATATGCGAATAGCCCATCTTCTTTACGTAGGCGACGAGCTCCTTCGAGAGGTCGTCGTAGGTGTAGAAGGCGCCGCGCTGCGCGGGGAAGGGGTCACCGGGGCCGGGCCAGGTGCCGTCCTCGCGCGGATCGCCCTGAGGCTCGTCGCCGTGGCGCTTCCAGCTGCCCAGGTGCACCTCGAAGATGTTGAGCGGGCTCTTGAGCATCGGGCGCTCGGCGCGCTCGGCCATCCACTTCTCGTCCTTCCAGGCATAGCCCGAGATATCGGCAGTGCGGGAGGCGGTTCCCGGGGGCAGCTCGGCAAAGAAGGCGTACGGATCTGCCTTGTAGAGCTTCTCGCCGTCGTGCGAGACGAGGAGGAACTTATAGAGTTGACCCGCTACGACGCCGGGAATGAAACCTTCCCACACATCGCCGGTCTTGGACTTGGTAAGGGGGCTCGCAACCTCGTCCCAGTCGTTGAAGTCGCCGATCACGTGGACCGACTGCACGTGCGGGGCCCAGACGGCAAAGTGATAGCCCGAAGTTCCGTCCGCCGCCTTTGCGGGGTGGGCGCCGAGCTTCTCGTGGCTGCGGAACCAGTTGCCGTTTCCGAGCAGATATATATCGTCATTGCTGAGATAGAGGCTGCTATCGAGGGTGTCCATCGAACGCTCCTGTCGCTCATCCCTTGCCGCGGCCCAAATGCGCCGCAGCTCCCATCGCGTTTTGACACATAGTCAGTTTTAGCAGTTTTCTCCACGGTTCGTCCACGCTAATCCGCGAATGCGCCAACGGACTAGGTAGGCGTTGGGGGGTGGCGGATGCGCAGTTTGTGCCTTTTGGCTACGCAGCAGCTTCGGCCTGCGCCCTCAGCGCCTCCGGGCTACGTGTTTTTGCGGACAGAAGAGCATCCCGCTTGGCTCTCCATCGCAAAAGCCCAGTTAACGGTTTGCCGTTCCCAGCCAGAGTTCCGAATCTGTTCCGTTTTTGCGTGGCCCGGAGCGCACTTGCGCGCAGGAAGGCTCCTTGACGTAGCCCGAAGGCCCGAAGTGCGCAGTCGCGCGTCAACCGCAGGACAAGAAAACACCCCGGGGCCGCGTTCGCGGCACCGGGGCGCTCCGAGTCGATGATGCTCAGCCGGTTTAGGCGTTCTCGAGGGCCTGGTCGAGGTCGGCGATGATGTCGTCGACGTTCTCGATGCCCACCGAGAGGCGGATGAGGTCCTCGGTAAGGTGGGCCGCCTTGAGCTGCTCAGGGGTGAGCTGGGAGTGCGTGGTCGAAGCAGGGTGGATGATGAGGGACTTGGCGTCGCCCACGTTGGCCAGGTGCGTGAAGAGCTTGACGTTGTCCACGACCTTCAGGCCGGCGTCGCGGCCGCCCTTGACGCCGAAGACCACCACGCCGCCGAAGCCGTTGTGCAGGATGCGCGAGGCGACCTCGTGGCTCGGGTCGTTCTCGAGGCCGGAATAGCGGACCCAGCTGACCTTCGGGTGGCTCTCGAGGTACTTGGCGACGGCAAGGGCGTTGTCGGAGTGGCGCTGGGCGCGCAGCGAGAGCGTCTCGATGCCGATGCCGATGAGCTGTGCCGCGTACGGAGAGAGCGTGGGGCCGAAGTCGCGCAGCTTGTTGGCCAGAACACGCGTCGAGAAGGGCGCGGCCGGGGCGGCGTCGGCAAAGACGAGGCCGTGATAGGAGGGGTCGGGCTCGGTGAGGGTCGGGAACTTGCCCGGGGTCTTCTTCCAGTCGAACTTGCCGGTGTCGATCACGGCGCCGCCGAGCGTCGCGCCGTGGCCGCCGATCCACTTGGTCAGCGACTCGATGACGACTGCCGCGCCGTCATCGGCCGGGCGGTAGAGGTACGGGGTGGCGAAGGTGTTGTCGACGAAAACGGGCACAGGCTCCTTCAGCGAGTTCGCGGCCTCGACGATGGCAGGGACATCTGCCACGTCGACCAGCGGGTTGCCGATAGTCTCGACGTACCAGAGCTTGGTGTTCTCCTTGGTGGCGGCCACGAAGGCGTCGATGTCGTTGTTCTCGACGAAGGTGGTCTCGACGCCGAGGTCGCCCAGCGTGTGCAGGAAGATGTTCCAAGTGCCGCCGTAGAGCGAGTCGGAGGCGACGATGTGGTCGCCGGCGCCCACGATGTTGGTGAGGGCCAAGATCTCGGCGGCGTGGCCGGAGGCGACGGCGACGGCGCCGGCGGCGCCCTCGATGGCGGCCACGCGGGCGGCGACCGCGTCGGTGGTGGTGTTGGTCAGGCGGCCGTAGACGTTACCCGGCTTGGAGAGTGCGAACTTGGCGGCGGCATCGGGGGCGGAGTCGAACTGGAACGCGGCGGAGGCGTAGATCGGCAGCGCCGCGGCGCCGGTGGTCGGGTCAGGCTCGAGGCCGGCGTGGATCTGAAGGGTGTCGAAGTGCTTGGCGGGGTCCTGGGCAAAGGTGGGATCGAGCTGGAACGGCATTTTGGGATTCCTTTCGTTGGCGCCGCGCGCGGCGGCGAGGTGGTTTGCGTTGGCACTTGCTTGTCGCTTATGAATACTAGGCCGCAAGCCCGACCCGGCATAGCCCCTTGATTGCGGGGATTCGTTATCTTCCGTAGCGATAACCCGGCTATCCGCGCTCACGAAAAGCTTGAGCGAAGGCTCGGTTTTGCTAAGGAAGCCAGAGCTCACCGGCGGCGCGGCAGAATCCCTCAGAGGCGAGCTCGCGCAGGAGCTCCCCGGCGAGGCCTTCGTCCAGCTCAATGCCCTCGGCTCGCACGGCGGCGATAAGCTCGGCCGCCGCCGCGCCCCCTCGCCTGGCAAGAAGGGCCCGCACGAGGGCGGCACGCTTCTGGCGCCTCGAGCCCTCGAAGCGGGACTGCTTGGCGTGCGCGCGCGATCGGCGCGAGGGGTTGGGCACCGTGCGCTTGAGGTAGGCGCCGTAGTCAAGAAGAGCGTAATACCAGCTGCGGGGGTCATCGGCAGGATCGTCGGTAAAGCCGCCGTCGGGCGGGCACGTGGCGTTGGCGAGCACCGCCAGCTCACGGTCCGGCACATCCTCCCGGCCGGGCAAAAGCTCGTGGAGAAGGACGGTGCGCACGTTTGTCTCGAGGTACACGCCGTGGAGGTCAAACGCGAAGGCGCGGATGCCGGCCGCGGTCGCGGGGCCGATGCCGGGAAGCGCGCGCAGCTCGCGCTCGCCTTTGGGAAACTCGCCGCCCGCCTCGGCCACCGCCTGGGCAGCTCGGTGCACCGCGAGCGCCCGGCGGTTGTACCCCAGGCCTTGCCACTCGTCGAGCACGTCCGCCGCGTCGGCGGCGGCAAGCGCGCGGACATCGGCAAATCGCGCGAGCCAGCGCTGCCAGCGCCCGTCGACCCGGCTCACCTGGGTCTGCTGGAGCATGACCTCGCTGATCCAAATCTCGTAAGGGTCGCGCGTCCTGCGCCACGGCAAATCGCGATAGAGCTCGCTCCCCTGCCGGCGGACCTTCTTTCTATATTCGACAAGAAGCTCCCCGTCGAGCGCGTCGTCGTCCTTTGCCACTACTCGTCCCAGTCCAGGATCTGCCAGCCGCGCTTCTTTGCAGCGGACTTGAGGGTCTGGCCCGGGCAGACCGCGAACGCCTCGCCCGCGCGGGAAAGAAGGTCCTCATCGGTGTGGTGGTCGCCGTAGGCGTACGCGAGGCGCCACGCGCCGGCGCCGTAGCGCTCGTCGCACCACTTCGCCACGGCGCGGAACTTCTGCTCACCCGCGACGACGATCCCGTCCACGCGCCCGGTGTAGCGGCCCGAGGCGTCCTTCTGCATCTGCGTGGCGAGGACGGCGTCGACGCCGAGGACCTCGGCCGCCGCGCCCGCGATGACGTCGAAGGTCGCCGAGACGAGCAGCGTGACGCAGCCCTCGGCGTGGCGGCGCGCGACCTCGGCAATGGCGGCGGGACGGTACTTCTTTGCAAGGACCTCGTCGTGGAACGCGCGCATGACCTCGGCGATGCGCTCGGGGCTCATCTCGCCCAGCGCACCGAACACGAGCTCGCGGGCCTCGTCCTGCCTGTACGGGAGGTGGAGCTTGTAGCGAGCCCCCCACCAAAGCAGACGCAGGGCGCGGGGGAGCTTCATCATGCCGTGGGTGAGCAGGTAGGCGGTAAAGAGGGACCCCGACTGCCCGTCGACGCACGTGCCGTCGTAGTCGAACACCGCGATCTGCTTGATGTCTGCGGAAGCACTTGGCTGCATGCACCGATCCCGTCGTTGTGCGAATGTGTCGGCGATATGATAGCGCACCGAGGTTCGGGCGGCGCAAACCGCGGCACTAAAGGGCCGCGCTATGACATGACCGGCATACGAAAAAGGGCCCTCCGAAGAGGGCCCTCATCTGGTGCAATGGCGGGATGTAAGGGACTCGAACCCTCGACCTCCGACGTGACAGGCCGGCGCTCTAACCAGCTGAGCTAACACCCCGTGCGCCTTGCGCGAGGAGTATTATTACATGGCTCGCGCGGCCGTGTCTAGTGGGAATTTCAAAAAAGTTTTGCTGGGCAAGAAATTCTTTTTGAGAAGGGCTCGGTCCGTGAGCGTTTTCCCAGCTACAGAGCAACGTTCGTAGTTGCTCCCGTTGAGTCGGTAACGACGACGGAAGACCCGTCGAGCGCGGCGGAGACGATCGAGCCGGATCCATGGACGACGTTGCCGTCGGCGTCCGCGACCTGTATGGGCATCGAACCGTCGGCCGGCATGTAGGCGATGACGTCCCAGCCGTCCTCGAGGCTCTCCGGGATCACGAGCGCGCCGTTGTACACGATGAGGCCCGACGGCGTGCCGGCAAGGCGGATGCCCTGCTCCCCTCCGCCGAGGAAGTTCTCGGCCCCGTTGGCAAGCACGACCCAGGCGCCGTCCTCATCCTGCGCAAGGGAGTACTTCACGCCGTGGATGGACACCTCGCCGTCGGACGTTGTCTGGTCCTGGGCGGGCTCACCAGGCTGCTCGAGGTCCTGGCCCTGGCCGGCTGCCGTCGGCTTGGGCGTGAGCGCCGACGTGACGCAGCGAACGAGGAAGAAGAGCACCACGAGGGCGAGAATCGCGCCTCCCACGATGATGAAGATGTTCTTCTTTGTGCGCTCGGGGCCCTCGGGGACGGAAACGGTGCCCTCCTCGGCGCCCAGGCGCTTGCTCGCGCGGCCCGCGGCGGCCGAGAGCCTGTCGGACGAGTGGCGCTTATTGAACCGGCGCTCGGCGTTGCGTCGCGCCAGATCGGCGGCGTGCGCCGCGTTCTTGCGCGTGGTGACCTCGGCGCCTTGGCCGGCGTGGAGCGTGGTGATCCTCGAGGGGCCTGCGTCGCTGGGACGGGGCTTGTTCTCGCTAAAAGGCATGTTCGAATCCTCCCGTCGCGCCGCGAGGGCGCGCTGTGATTGAGCTGCGGTTCAGGGGTGATTATACGCCGCGCCCGTAGACGGGCCGTGAGGGCGGCGCTTTGCGCGTGGCCTGCAAATACGCGGCGCAAACAGCAGGCGCGCCCGGAACAGCTGCTGTTCCGGGCGCGCTCAACTCGCTAATTAGAGTTCGCGGCGGGCCTCGATGGCGCGGCCAAGGGTGACCTCGTCGGCATACTCTAGATCGCCGCCCACGGGCAGGCCGCTCGCCAGGCGGGTGACGCGGATGCCGAGCGGGTGGATCTGTCGGGCCAGGTAGGTGGCGGTCGTCTCGCCCTCGACGTCGGGGTTCGTGGCCAAGATCACCTCGCCCACCTCGTCGGACGCGAGGCGCGCCAGCAGCTCACGGACGTGGAGCTGGTCGGGGCCGATCTTATCCATGGGGCTGATGACGCCGCCGAGCACGTGGTAGAGGCCGCGGTACGTGCCCGTGCGCTCGATCGCCTGCACGTCGCGCGGCTCGCCGACAACGCAGATCGTGGAGCGGTCGCGGCTCGGGTCCTCGCAGACGTCGCACTTCTCGCGCGTGGCGTACGAGAAGCACACGGGGCAGAAGTGCACCTGCTGCTTGACCTCGAGGATCGCGCGGGCAAGGCGCCTTGCCTCCTCGGCGTCGGCCTCGAGCAGGTAGTACGCGATGCGCTGGGCCGACTTCGGGCCGATGCCCGGGAGCCTGCCCAGCTCGTCCAGAAGACGCTGCAGCGCGTGGCCGTCGTTTGCCTGGCAGTCCATTCGTTAGACCGGGTTCCGGCGCGGCCTAGAAAAGGCCCGGGATGTTGAGGCCGCCGGTCACGGCGCTCATCTGCTTGCTCGCCATCTGCTCGGCCTGCTCGAGGGCGTCGTTGACGGCGGCCAGGACCATGTCCTGCAGCATCTCGACGTCCTCGGGGTCCACGGCCTCGGGGTCGATGGTCACGCCGGTGATGCGCATGTCGCCGGTCGCGGTGACCTTGACCATGCCGCCGCCGGTGCTGGCGGTGACCTCGGTCTCGGAGGCGCGCTGCTGGGCGGCGAGGAGCTGCTCCTGCATCTTGCGGGCCTGGGCCATCATCTGGTTGCGGTTCATGCCGCCCATGTTGAATCCCTTGGACATCTTCGATCCTCTCGGTTCGGCCTTCTGGAAAGAAGGGCGCGGTTGGTTACTTGTTGCGGCGAGCAACCCGACCACGGGTTACTCGTCGTCGGCGTCGTCCGTCGGCTCGTCGGCGAACTCGGAGCCGTCGGCCGAGTCGGCCTCGGCGCCCTCGTCATCATACGAGACGTCGGCGTCGTCCTCCTCGGCGGCGGGCTTCTCTACAGAAACATTGGTCGGCGCGCCGAACACGTCGGTGAGGCCTGCCAGAATGTCGCTGAACTCCGGGGCGAGGTCGGCGGGAGCCGCTACGGGCGCCGCGGGCTCGGCCTGGGGGGCGACGGCGGTCGGCGCAGGCGCCGGAGCGGGCGCGCTCGCAGGGGGCTGGGGCGCAGGCATGGATGCCGGCGCAGGCTGCGGGGCTGCCGGAGCGGGCGCGGGAACGGGTGCCGGGGCCGCCGAGGGGTCGTCCCACGGCATCGGGTAATCGGCGCCAAGCGCCTCGGAGGGCGCGTCCGCGTAAGCGGAGTCGGGAACGTACTCGGGCTCGGGGGGCAGCGGCGTCGCGGACATGGGCGCCGGAGCAGACTGCGGGACGGACGCCGGGGCGGGACGGGGCGCGGGTGCCGCCGCGGGCGCGGGCCTCTGGGGCGCGACAGGACGCGGAGCCGGGGCGGGAGCAGGAGCAGCCTGGACGGCGGGCGCCTTGGGCGTCCCCACCTCGGTAAACACGACTTTCCTGTGGCCGAATACGGCGTGCACGGCGGGATCGACCACCGAGCGGACATCGCCGCGCTCGAGCATCCTGAGCGCAAAGCCGGAGCCCGCGGGCAGGCCGACCGTGAGCGTCTCGCCGTCATCCGAGACAGGCGACGCGGCCAGGAGCAGCGAACGCTTTGCCGGGGATTGCTTCAGCGGGCCGTCGACGACCTGCTTCCAGGCGCGCTGAAGCGCGGCGGGCGCCATGGGAGCGGAGGACGGGATCGGCCGTGGCGCCGGGGCGGCAGGGGCGGGGGCAGAAGGCGCGGGTCTCGGTGCCGCGGGAACCTGCGGCGCGGCAGGCGCAGCGGTCTGGGGCGCCGAAGCCGGGACGGACGGGGCCGATGCCGCCGGCGCGGGCTGCGGGACGGCGGCGGGCTGCGGCATCGGCACGGGCGCGGGCTGAGGCGCCGGCGCGGCGGCAGGAGTGGCGGCAGGCGCCGTAGCGAACGCACCTCTTGCCAGCTTCTGCTCAAGGGCGGCGAGGCGGTCGGCCAGCGCGTCCACGGTCAAATCGGCCTCGGGTCGGGCAATTCTTGTGAAGGCGATCTCCAGAACGAGCCGCTGGTTGGTGGCGGTGCGCATCTCGCTCGAGGCGTCGCCGAGAACGGTGAGCGTGCGGGCCACGCGGTCGGGAGAGCCGAACGCGGCCGCCTCCTCGCGCAGGGCGTCGAGCGCCTCCCCCGTCGCCGAGACCACGCCCGGGACGTCGGGCGCGACCGACACGACGTACACGTCGCGGACGTGCGCCGCGAGCTCACGCGTGAACTGGAGCAGGTCGCGACCGGACCCCACGAGCTTCTCGACCTCGGAAAAGAGCGTCGGCACGTCTCGCTGCGCGAGCGCCGTCGCCGTGGTGCCCAGAACAGACCCGGAGACCTCGCCCAGGAAGTCCTGCGCCGCCTTGACGCCGATGTGGCCGTTGCCAAAGACGCTGAGCTGCTCCAAGGAGGTCAGCGCGTCGCGCATGCCGCCGCGCGCGTGGCGCACGACGAGCTCGAGCGCGGCGTCGTCGAAGGTGAAGCCCTCGCGGCCGCACACATAGGCGAGGTGCGCCTGCATCTCGTCGGGCGCGATCGAGTGGAAATCGAAGCGCTGCACGCGCGAGAGAATCGTGGGCAGGACCTTCTGGGGGTCGGTCGTGCACATGATGAAGACGACGTGCTCGGGCGGCTCCTCAAGCGTCTTCAGCAGCGCGTTGAACGCCGCCGTGGTCAGCATATGGACCTCGTCGATGATGTAGACCTTGCAGCGGCCCATCGTCGGGGCATAGTTGACGCGGCTGATGATCTCGTCGCGGACGTTGTCCACGCCGGTGCGCGACGCGGCATCGAGCTCGGCCACGTCGGGGTGCTCGCCGGCGGCGATCAGGCGGCACTGCTCGCAAGTGCCGTCAGGCAGGCCCTCGCCCTTCTCGCACATGAGGGCCTTGGCAAGCAGGCGCGCCATGGTGGTCTTGCCCGTGCCTCGCGGTCCGCAAAAGAGGTACGCGTGGCTCGTCTTGTGCTCCGAAACAGCGCGCATGAGCGTCTCGACCACGTGTTTTTGGCCGACGACCTGCTCGAACGTCTGTGGGCGGTACTTTGTGTAGAGCGATTCCATGCGGCCTCCGCGGCTTCTCGATAGCTGGGCTACCAGTATACCCGTGAGCGCCGCCGGCCGAGGGAAGGCAGGCGGCGCCCTGGAAAGAAGCGCGCGGGCGCGAGGTCAACGGCGGACGGGGCCGCCCATGGCTTAAAGCGCGCGAATCGAGGGTTTGATGAGGTCCAGCAGGATCTGATCCGCGCAAAGAGAATCCGCCTGAGTATCGGCGAGCGTGCACCTACCACCGGATTGAAGGTCGATCAGCTCCGAGACGCTCTCTTTCGTGTAGTACGGGGTCGGCTTTTCCTTCAAGTTTTGCTGGTAGTCGTACATCCAGCCCCAGCGCGTCGTCCAAATCTCTGCATACTTTCCGCCCCCGAGCTCGACGTCGGCGATGCACCCGCCGCCGATGTCACCCACTGCATACACGGGGCCGTTATTGCCTTCAATCGAGCATACCGCCATATCGCTGTACTTCTTTGAGTACACCGTCACGGTATCGCCCTCGACCGTGACCTTCACGCGACCGTCCCAGCAGGCGGGCAGGTCGAGCTGGAACGTCTGGGCAGTAACATGACGGGCGGCCTTCGCCTCCTCCGCCTTCTTTTGCGCGATGGCGTCGTCACGGCGCTTGGCGGCCGCGTCCTGGAGGCTCTTTGCAGCGTCGTCCGAGGCGACACCACCCAGTATCGCGTAATGCGCGACATCGGAGAGCTGCTCGTCCGTCACGTCGAGCGCCGCCACGGGGGAAAGCGCAATCGCGACCGTCCCACCTGACTCGGCGGAAAGGTCGATGGTCGCATCGGGGTCGAGGTCCCCCACCTCGCACGCGATCGTGTTGTCCGGATAGGTGTACACCGTGCCGTCAGCGGCAACGGGCGACGCGACGACGACCAGTTCGTACGTACCCTGGGAGAGCTCGATACCTGCGCCTGTTGAGTCCACGTATTGGACCTCGTCGACCGACGAGCCGTCCGACTTCGTCCCCGAGACCTTGACCGGGAGCTTCGAGGCGCCCGCCGCGGTGTCCCACCCGTCGGCGGACACCGTCACCTTGACGCTATGGAGCGCCGCCGCGCGCTCGCGGGCAATTTGGGCGGCCTTCTGTTGCTGGTCGTAGTGCCACCACGCCGCGCCGGCGGCAAGGCACACCACAGCAACGATGATGGCGATCGCCTTAACGTGGGACTTCTTTGCAGGGACGGCACTCGTCGCGTCCTCAAGCGGGTGCCCACATTCCGAGCAGAACACCGCCTCGTCATCTATTTCGTGGTGGCAATAAGGGCAAATCATGTTCGCTCCGTCCGACGCAACGATTCGTGAGAAAAGCGCAGCATCCGCAGGGGCCACCGAACGAGGGACGCATTACATCCGCGCGCGGACCGCGTCGAGGAGCTCGGCGTTGCGAACCGTCGCCGCAAGCGGCATGACCGGGCTCTCGGCCGCCCCGGAGCGAAGAAGCCCGCAGAAGTGCGCGATCTCGCCGTGGAAGTCGTCGGGATCGTAAGGCGCCTCGACGACCTCGTCGGGACAGTCCGCCCGGTAGACGACGGCGCGCTCCGGACGATGCGCGCGCTCAACGGCAATGCTGCCGTTCTCGCAGGTAATCAGGCATGAGCAGTCGTACTTGGCGGAGTCTCCCGCCCAAGCGACGGTTGCCTCGACACCTCCCGCGAACGCAAGCTCCGCGCGGCCGGCCCAGTCCACACGGCCGCCGGGCACTTCTTTCCAACGCGCAAGGGCGGATACGCCCGTCGGCGCGCCACACGTCAGCTCCTCGACCCAGCTCATGGGATAACAGCCCAGGTCGTACAGGGCGCCGCCGCCCACGGGATCGGTAAGGTAACCGAGGCGGCCCTCGCCGTAGTCGACGAGCTGCGTGCAATCAATCCTGCGAACCCGTCCCAGCTCACCGGTGCCAAGAAGGGCCTGCACACGGGAATGGAGCGGCACGAACCGACACTTCATCGCCTCGACGAAGAGCATGCCGGTTTCACGTGCAACGGCCGCGATCTCGCGGGCCTCGTCGGCCGTGAGCACCGCCGGCTTCTCGCAGAGCACGGCCTTTCCGGCGTGCAGGGCGCGGGCGGCCCAGCGCGCGTGCATCGAGTGCGGGAGCGCCAGGTAGACGACATCGACCTCGGGGTCGGCGAGCAGCCGTTCGTGCGCCGCCGCGCCGTCAGCGCCGTCGGCGTAGATGCGCACCGGCGCGAACGCCGCCAGCCGCTCAGCCGACCTCCCGGACACCGCGACGAGACGCGCGCCCTCGACCCCCGCAAGGCTCGCGACGAACCTCTTTGCGATCCCGCCCGCACCGAGGATTCCCCAGCGAACCGTCCCCTCAACCGCCATGGCAACCTCCCGTCGTCGCTTCTCCTTGCCAAGATAGCGCACGGGGCGGCGGCGAGGCGCCGAAGGCCGCTCAGATGATACGATTTTGCCGTTGCGCCGCGGCTGAGGGGTCCCGGCGCCGCAACGATCCCAAGCGAGAGGACTGCCTATGGAACCGTCAAAGGTATATTTCTGCGACCTGCACACCCACCTGGGCGATGGCCTGCCCAACAAGCTCAAGCGCCTGATCCGCACCGCGGGCATCGAGCAGATCGACTTCGCCAACAAGTTCGTGGCCATAAAGATGCACCTCGGTGAGCCGGGCAACCTCAGCTTCCTGCGCCCCAACTACGCGCGCGTCGTCGTCGACGTCGTGCGCGAGCTCGGCGGCAAGCCCTTCATCACCGACTGCAACACGCTCTACGTCGGCGGGCGCAAGAACGGCCTCGACCACCTGGACAGCGCCTATGCCAACGGCTTCAACCCGTTCCAGACCGGCTGCCACACCATCATCGCCGATGGCATCAAGGGCCTCGACGAGGTCGAGGTCCCCGTCGAGGGCGGCGAGTACGTCAAGTCGGCAAAGATCGGCCGCGCCCTCATGGACGCCGACATCGTGATCAGCCTCACGCACTTCAAGGGCCACGAGGGTGCGGGCTTCGGCGGCACCATGAAGAACATCGGCATGGGCGGCGGCTCCCGCGCCGGAAAGATGGACCAGCACGCCGCCGGCAAGCCCACCGTGAAGACGTCGAAGTGCATCGGGTGCCGCCAATGCTCGAAGATCTGCGCGCACGGCGCCTTTGGCTTCGAAGAGGTCCGCGAGATCGAGCTCCCCAGCGGAAAGAAGCGCGAGGTCCACGTGGCGAGCATCGACCACGACTGCTGCGTGGGCTGCGGCCGCTGCATCGCCGTGTGCAACCAAGACGCCATCCATCCCGGCTACAGCGCGGCGCCCGAGGTCCTCAACTACAAGATCGCCGAGTACACCAAGGCCGTCGTCGACGGACGCCCTTCTTTCCACATCAGCCTGGCCATCGACGTGAGCCCCAACTGCGACTGCCACGACGAGAACGACAAGCCCATCGTCGGCGACATCGGCTTCTTTGCGAGCTTCGACCCGGTCGCGCTCGACCAGGCCTGCATCGACGCCGTGCAGGAGCAGCCCGCGCTGCCGGACACCGAGTTCACGCGCATGCGCGACAAGCTCGAGGCTGCCGGCGAGCTCGACGAGGAGCACGCACACGACAAGTTCTACGTCACGCACCCCGACACGCACTGGCAGAGCTGCATCGAGCACGCCGAGAAGATCGGCCTCGGCACCCACGAGTACGAGCTCATCCGCGTGAAGTAGGCTTTCGCGGCGCACGCGGCGCCTGCCGCTGCGACAACGCGCGAAGCTCCCTCCCGTTTTGCCCAAAACACCGCCTCAAACAGGCAACGTATGGGCAAAACCGGAGGGAGCTTCGCTGTTTTCTTGGCAAGAAGGGCGTTAGGGCGCCGATTACTGCTGAGGCACCGGCGGCGGAGTTGCCCCACCGCTGTTGAACAGGACCGCAAGTCCTGCCACAGAGCTCACCGGAGCCCAATCGGCCATCCCTTCTTTCCAAACAAGAGAAGACGGAGTGAGGTCTCCGGCCGTCGCCATGCCACAAAGAGTCGCAAGGTCAAACGGTCCTGCCGCGGCTCCGTTAATGACCACGTGATATCGCTCGACGGGAATCGGCGGCGGCACGGAAATCCCCAGGGTTGCACCAGAAACGGAAGGCGAGCCCCCCATTATGCCGTTCAACGTGTTTGCGATGTTCTGACCAACGGCGCTGCCGACCGCCATGCCGGCCGCCATGCCGGCCATATCCATTCCTCCCCCGCCGCCAAGGCCAACGCTCGCCGAACCGTGCTCACCCATACGCCCTAGCGCCTCCGCACCAGCAACGCCGACTTCCGCCTGCTTCTCTATCTGGAACGATGGCAGGTTCGCAGATTGGGTCTGCTTATGAATCCGATACTGGCCCTCCTCGCGCTCAATTCGCAGCGTTTCCTGAAGGTTCTCCATCTGAACGCGTTGCATTTCATGGATGTTCTTGACGTTCGCCTCCGTCTGCGCGCGGACAGTCGCCACAGCCACGTCGCGAGACACCCGCATCAGCTGCTGATACCCTTCGCTTTCTTTGTCCACATCAATCGCGGAGATGTCGAGCGAGGCGACCTCTATGCCAAACGTCTCCGAAAGCCGCGGGGCAAGCGCTCTTTGCGCGAGCTCCGATAAGTCGTCGGTGCGACCCGCGAGCTGCTGCAAAGGAATCTCGAGGTTCATGGGCATATCGGCCAAGATCGTCTTTACACGGCGAGATACCGCGTCTTTTATCTGCGCCCGAAAATCCTCAATGCCGAACTCGTCAAGTCGGTGCAGCTCGATGAACCTCCGGCAATCGGCAATGTGAAAAGTAATGGCACCGCGAACTGCCACGGGAACGCCAATGTCCGGAAAGCGCGTGTCGAAGACGTCGAAGTATCGCACCGCAAAGCGCGTCTGAATGGCCTTCGCCAGATTGATGAAGTAGACCTCCGCCGGAAACGGCGTGCCCCCTCCATAGGCCCCCGCAGCAAAGCTGGCAATAATCGGCAGGTTCGAGGTCTTAAGAATCTCGTCAAAAGGGCCCTCGATAAACTCCTCGATTGCGCTCTCTCCTTTGCGGCGGTACACGAAAACAGCGACCGAGCCGTCGCGCACACGCAGAGAGGAGCCCCAGTGAATCGCGTTTTCACGACGGGTAATGCCCGCAGGGCGCCATTTCCAGATCAGGTAGTCCTTCTCGTCGCAGCGAATCTCGTCCATGAGACCGGGACGGTATGGGGATGAATCCACTACATCACCCCCAATAATTTGCCGAACCAAAACAACAAGACGACCATGGGGCACATCCCAAGCAGGAGAATAAATGCCCACTCGTGCTCGATTTTTGCCAGCATCGTCTTTTTGCTTACTTCGGCTTTTAGTTTTCTGATCAATTCAAAGTCATCATCCGCGCCAAACAAGCGCTCCGCTTTTGTATAAGACTGTTCAAATTTCGATAGCCATGCCGACATGAGAGCTGTGTCAGTAACAGACGTAGAGAGCCTGCACGACGAAGTGGCGTTCCCGCTCGCCATAGATATAAACTCGTAAAGGTCTTCTTTTGTGTTCGGTATTGGCCAAGTTTGAATCAGATTGATCTTGCGCTTGTCTGTTGCTGAAATCTCATCTTCCTCATCGCTCTTTTCTTTTTCTGGTCGCATAGCCTCTATCTTGTCCAGCTTCTCAGACAACAGCACGATCGATCCTTCAGACGCATCACGAATCTCAAAGCCACATGCTGGGCACTTAGTTTCGTTCTTTCCCACGACCTCACCGCAGGCGGGGCAATATGCCACAGTAGTTTTTTCTTTCCTTTTGTTTTCCTCGCCGACCGGGCTTCCGCAATTCCCGCAGAACGCGTTGCCCTCCACGAGTTTTGCTCCGCATTTGGTGCAATATGCCATTGTCTTCTCCCAATGCGGAGGACGCCGTTACCCACTCGGCGTCCTCCGGCTCTTCTCTGCGCACCTTGTTATTTGCTGTTTCGGTTCTTCGGCCAAGAAGCGAGTTGCTCCAGGGCCTAGGCGTCAGGAGAAGCAATCCTGACGCTCATGGTGTCGAATCCTTGGTATTCGGCGATCACCTGGTAGCCATCGGCATTAGTGGCGCTAAACCATTTATCCTGTCGGCTGTAATCGACATCGAATCCCGCCGAGATAAGCGAGTCTACATACGCCGAATAGTCTTTTAAGGGAGTCTTCCCGATCTGAACGCAATACCGCGTACTGGTATTGACGTCAGTTTTTCCCATAGTCGATGAGGGGGCAGGAACACCGGCGGCGGGTCCTGTGGTAGGCCAGACAATCTCATTTAACTGAATCGGAGGTTCCAAATTAAGGGCGAACTTCTGGTCATCCTTCCAGAAATAAACGCTTACCTTGTAGCCCTCCTCATTGAAAGCCTCGAAATTCACTCCGATTTTTTCCTCATCAACGGTAAAGCCTGCCGCCTCGCACCTCTTTACATAATCATTGAAGGCCGCTTCATCGCTATCGAATACCCATGCTTGAAGATTCGTTTCGTTGTTATTGTTTATCTCTCCGCTGCTTGATCTCGGAGTCGGCACTTTTGCCGCAAGCGAATCGTCCGGCCACCATTCACTTTGTATCTCTTCTTGCTGCACGGGCTCAGCCGTAGATGATGTCCCCTCGCCATTGTTTGTAGCGGCTCCAGAATGGCAGCCCGATATTGCAAGCGACATGGCGGCAGCAACAATTAGCATTTGTTGTTTTTTCTGCATGACAACCTCCTATTTACTCAAATTGTTGATAGCGTATTGAGCCTCGTCCGCAGTGAACTGCTCCCCGTAATCCGAGGTCAGCTGGTCGTAGATGGCAGACGGGGACATATTCATCTGCTCTTGATAATCTTCCGCCTTGGCCAGCGCATTGGCATTCCAATCCGTCTGAACGTTATCGACGGCATACTGCGCCTCATCGTCTGCGAATCTCTCGCCATACTCCGAAACAAGCTGGTTGTAAATGCCTCGTTTGGACATGTGCATGGTTTCAGAGTATTGCTCGGCCTTCTTCAAAGCGTTCGCGTTCCAGTCCGCCTGAAGGTTATCAATGGCATATTGAGCGGCATCGGCACTAAACTGCTCCCCGTAATCCGACGTCAGCTGATCATAAATTGCCTGCTTAGACATATACATGATGTCCGAGTACTGCTCCGCCTTTATAAGCGCGGCGCGATTCTCTTTTGGCACGCTAGTGTCATTCTCAATTTTCTCTATCGTTTCTTTTGCCTTGTCCTCAGCAGACGAGATGACATCCTTTTCTGAGGACTCCTCACTTTGAGAAGCAGCGTCATTTGCCGGCGCAGCCATGTCTCCACCCGGAGATTCTTTTGCGCTGCACCCCCCAAAGCACAGCGCGGTCACGAGCAGCGCCGCTGCAAGCACTTCCTTTTTCATACGATGCTCCGTTCAGTAGGACGCCGATTGATAGCTTCCATTCTGAAAAGCACCTTGCTTGAATTCCTCAGTTGCCAACTGAATCTGGCGGGCTATTCCGCGAACGGCCCGCAGCCGCCTACCACGGCTGGGCGTGGACCTCCACGGTCGCATAATCGGACGCGCCGTAGTCCGTTATAGAGAAGGGCGTGGACTCGCCGTCAGCGGGAACGGTTGTGAGGAAGTCGGTCGCGCCGCCCACGATCCGACCCGCGTCGTCGCGCAGCACGGAAGTGAGCATCACCGAGTTGGACAGCGGGGCAGACTCGCCCCACGAGCCGTCGCCGCCCAACGAAACGCTCCCTGTGATCGTCAGTCCGCCGAACGCATCGGCCTTCGCCGAGATGCCAGTAACGTCGAGTGAGATCGGCGTCGTCACCCGACGTTCTTTGGTCGTGGCCCCGGCTTCGAGCGCGACCTCGACTCTGGCAGTCGTTCCTGCCTCCATGGTCGACTGAACGTAGATGTACGAGACCTGTCCCGGAAGGCTGACCATCGCGCCCTGCTCCTCCGTAAAGGTCAGGCCACCGGCGTCGTCATAACCCGTTACGCGAATAATCGGCATGTCAACGGCCATGTTTTCGCTCGTGTTCTGCAGGCTGGCGACCACGCGGACATAGCCCATCGAGTCGATGGACCAGCCGTACTCGACTATTTTGAGCGGCAGATTGTCGACGGTGGCAGCACCGGGCGCCGACGTCGTTGACGTCAGCGTCACCGCCGCCCCACCCGAGCCAGCCGACGCGCCACGCCCTTCTTTCCCCCACCCGAGCACAAAGAAGAGCACCAGGCCGACGGCAAGAAGCACCGCCGCGATTGCCAAGACGATCGCCTTCGCGGGTAGCGCCTTTCGAGCAGCCGCCGCACGCACGGCAGACGTGGCACCGCCACCCGCGGGTGCGCCGACCTCCGCGCCGCCGCATCTCCCAAGGGCGCGGGCCATCTCGGCCGCGCTCTGGTACCTGGAGCTCGGCTCGAACGCGCATGCCCGGGTGACAACCTCCGCAAGACGCGAATTGGTCGCATCGGCGTCTCCCAGAGCCCGCTCGTACTCGTCCCCATCGGGCTGCAGGCCCGTGAGCATGTACCCGAGCAATTTGCCGATGGCATACACGTCGGAGCGTGCGTCGGTCTGAGCGAAGCCGTACTGCTCCGGCGAGGCGAAACCGCGCGTGCCGAGCGACGTTGTGTCACGGGAAGCGCCCTCGACGCGCATGCGGGCGATGCCCAGGTCGATGAGGTGCGCGCCATCGGCGGCAACGATGACGTTTCGGGGGCTCAGGTCGCGGTGAACCACCCCGCGCGAGTGGAGCGCCGCCGCAGCCTCGCAAATGCCCGCCGCAAGACACGCCGCTTCCTGCGGGGCCAGGCGGTGCTTTGCCGTCACGAGCTCCTCGAGCGTCTGCCCGGGAACGAAGTCGTACACGACAACGAACTGATCGGGCAACGAGTACGTGGCCTCCACCTTGGGAAGACGAGCGCAGCCGCACGACTCGATGAGGGACCAGACGCCTTGGTTGGCGAGTTTGCTCGGGATCTTCTTTCTAACGAACGGGCCAGCGCCGTCAATGGTCACGAGCTCTGTCACGCCACCGGCGCCGCGAGCGAGCACGCGCTCGACGCGATACATATCGTCGATGCTCATGGCATGCATGACCTGCTCGTCGTTCAAAACCGCCCATCCTTTTTGGCGCACCAGGGACACCCCCACAGCAGGAGCACGCGGCGCCGATACTTCAGTTTAAGCGCAGCGGGACGGCATATCTTCAGTTGACGACTGAATCGACGGACATCAAATAGCCGCAGACGAGGCGGTCGTCGAGCGGACGTCCGTCGCTAGTGCAGCGGGCCGGTGCCCAAAAGCGTCTTTTCCCCGAGGCGATACAGCTCGTCATCGGTCTCCTCGCGCGAAAGGCCGTGCTCGAAGCACCAGATAAGAATCGCGTCGCGCGGGACCTTGCACCACAACTCGCTCACGCCCGCCAACCGAAGCAGGCGCTGCGCCTCGCGCAGATTGCAGCCGAGGCCGAAGGCGAGCATGACGGCATGGTCGTGGCCCGGGCGGCTCTTTCCGGAGAAGATATCGTAGACAACGGTCGCGTTCAGCCCGCTCGCGCGCACCACGTCAGAGCGGCGAATCCCACGCTCCTCCAGAAGCTCGCTCAGATAGTCAGGTAGGTCGCGCTCGACCGTCGCACCCTCGGAGGCGAGGTATGCCTCCGGCGTCGACGACGCGAGGAGCTGCTCGAGCAGCTCCTCCGTTATGCGCTCTTTGCCGCCTTGCGCCACGCAGGCCCCTTAGAACTTGTCCGTCATGATGTCGCCGCCGCCGCGCAGCTGCTCGATGACCTCGGGGATCCGCTCGAGCTCGTAGGGCGTCATCTGGTAGATCCAGTTGAGCCAGTTGCGGTACAGCAGGTTCGCGTGTGCGCGCCAGGTAAAGAGCGGCTGCTGCTCAGGGTCGTCATCGGGGAAGTAGTTCTCGGGCACGCGGATGGGCAGGCCCTTGTGGAAGTCACGCCAGAACTCGGAGCTCAGCGTGTCGCGCCCGTACTCGAAGTGTCCCGTCACGTATACCTCATGGAAGTCGCGCGTGGCAAGAAGCGCCGGGCCGCTCGTAAAGCCCTCGGAAAGAATCTGCAGCTCAGGATGCTCGGCGAGGGCCGAGGTGTCGATGGCGGCGTGACGGGAGTGCGGCATGTAGTGCACCTCGTCGAAGCCGTTGGTCAAGAAGTTGTACTCGTCGCAGAGGCGCTGCTTGAACACGCCGAACAGCTTGGCGCCGAGCATCTTCTTTGGGATGCCGTAGAGGTGGTAGAGACCCGCGAGGGCGCCCCAGCACAGATACATCGTCGAGAGCACGTGCGTCTGCGACCAGTCGACGATTCGGCAGAACTCGTCCCAGTAGTCGACGTCCTCGAACTCCATCTGCTCGACCGGCGCGCCGGTGACGATAAAGCCGTCGTAGTAGTTATCCTTCAGCGCGTCGAAAGTGTCGTAGAACTTGACCAAGTGGTCAGCGCTCACGTGTGTGGACTCATGGCTGCTCACGCGCATGAAGTCGCAGCTCACCTGCAGCGGTGACTTGGAGATCAGGCGCAGGATCTGCGTCTCGGTCTCGACCTTGGTGGGCATGAGGTTCAAGATAACCACGCGCAGCGGGCGAATCTGCTGGTTGTTCGCGACTTCTTCCTCGAGCGCAAAGATGCGCTCCTGGTGCAGGGTTTCCTTGGCGGGCAGGCCGTCGGGAATGTTAATGGGCATGAGTTGATCTCCTATGCGGACGCGGGGGGCTGGTCACCGAAAAAAGCACTGCTTGAGGCCGCGGCATCGAGGGCCTCGGTTAGCAGTGCTTCCGCATTCGCATCGTCATGGCCAGGGAGAGAAGAAAGCGCATGTGATTCTCTCCCTTCGGAGCCGAGGTTTACCCCCTCAGTATAGCAACGCCGCGCGACGGGCGATGGGCGCGCCCTTCTCGCGTGCAAGACTATGAAGTGCCCGGGCCCTAGTAGTTCCAGATTCTCGCACCGTCGTCCGACAGCCCGCCGGTGTCTTCCTCCGCAAAATAGTCTCGCAGGTGCGGGATGTTGAGCCTCACGTACCCATAGCCTGCCGGGACGATGGTTCCTCGTTCAATCAGACGCGCTCGGTACGGGGCACACTGCTGAGCGCTCTTTCCGACCGCCCGGGCAGCGTCTCCCGTAGAGGAGCGCCCGTCCTCGCCCACGCCATCGGCAATTGCCTCGAGGTAGGCGGTCAGCCCCGGGCCGTATCCGCCGACCGACGGCTCGATTACATTTGTCCGGAAATCCACGCGCGCCTGCGCTTCGGCCCCATCGATGAGATCTCTGGTGACTTCGGCCTTTCCTCTTGGCTTGAGCGCGGCAGCAACTTCGACCAGGTAATAGCCCAGCAGCTGAATCAAGTACGGATAGCCATAGCTGCGCTCGCACAGATAGTCGAGTTCATCCGCGTCGCAGGTCACAAAGCCGGTCAGGCCGAGCATTTCCTCGAACGCCGAGCGGGCCTCGTCGACGCCGAGGCTCCCGAGCCGAATATCGTACGCGCGCTGCATGAAGGTACAGCCCTTGTAGGAGCTTATTTTTTCCTTCGCGCCGCAAAGCCCCGCAAGGACGAGCATGACGGGGAACCCCTTGCGAAGAGCCATCTGCACCGCCGCGCAGACATTCTCCATATCTGCTTCGGGTATCTTCTGGACCTCATCGATGGTGATGAATACCCCACCGCGTTTGCGCTTCTCACTGGAGGCAATGAGCACGTCGGTCAGCGCTCGACCGTCGAATCTGCTGCTTTCCGAAATTCCCACGTGACCAGCAGAAAGACCGAATGCCTCGGGAGCGGCCACTCGCTCAACGGTCCTTTGGTCCGCGCCCGCCAGCCTTCTCACGATAGCCTCGGAGGCATGGGCGGAATGGACGTCAATCGTCGTCCAACCTGCATCCCGGGCCGTGATTGAGAATTGCTCGAGCAGGGCGGTCTTTCCGCACCCGCGATTCCCCGTCACAAAGATGACGCGATAAGGGCTGTTGCCGTCGGCAATTGCATGTTTGACGATGTTCAGCTCGATGGCGCGACCAAAGAAATGCTGCGGTTTGCCGCCGAACATGGGGGTAAAGGGATTCTGTCTGGACATACAGGCACCTCGATTCATGCAAACCCGCAGGTCAGCAACGAGTATAACAGATATAGGTTTTGAGTTAGTATAACAGATATACAGTGTCTCAAACCTTTATTGGCGCCAGAGGACCTAGGCCCTTCTCGCGTGCAAGACCTGCGGTTTTGCGCAATACTTGCAGGTATGACTACTACATTTGCCGAGCTCGGGCTAAACGAGCAGATCCTCGCCGGGGTGGACGCCCTCGGCTTCCAGAACCCTACGCCGGTCCAGGCCGGAGCCATCCCCCACGTGCTTGGGGGCAAAGACATCGTCGCCTCCGCGCAGACGGGCACGGGCAAGACCGCGGCCTTCGCGCTGCCCACGCTTCAGCGGATCGCGGGCGCCAAGGGCAAGGGCCCGCACGCCCTCGTGGTCACGCCGACCCGCGAGCTCGCCGCGCAGATCGACGACGTCGTCAAGGTCGTCTGTGCAAAGACCGGCCAGCGCGCCGTCATCGTCATGGGCGGAACCAAGTTCGAGAAGCAGGTCAAGCAACTCGACGCCGGCTGCGACCTGCTCGTGGCCACGCCCGGGCGCCTGCTCGACCTCATGGAGCACAACCACGTGAGCCTGGCCGGCGTCCAGGTCCTCGTGCTCGACGAGGCCGACCGCATGCTCGACATGGGCTTTTGGCCCAGCGTCCGCCGCATCATGCACGCGCTTCCCGCCAAGCACCAGACGCTGCTCTTCTCGGCGACCATTCCGCCGTCGATCAAGTCGACGATCGACGCCCTTCTTTCCGATCCCGTGACCGTCGAGATCGCCCGCGTCGGCGAGACGGCCGACACCGTTGACGAGCACCTTTGCCCCGTGACCCAGGCCCAGAAACCTGAGCTGCTCCGCGCCCTCATCGACGGAGGCGGCGCTGCGGGCGTAAAGCCCGAGCGCGTCCTTGTGTTCTGCCGCACCAAGCACCGCGTCGACGACGTGTCCAAGATACTCAAGAACGCACAGGTCAAGGTCGACGTCATGCATGCCGACCGTACCCAGAAGGAGCGCGAGCGCGCGCTCGAGCGCTTCCGCGACGGAAAGGTCCAGGTCCTCGTGGCAACCGACGTCATGAGCCGCGGCATCGACGTCTCGGGCATCGACGCCGTTGTCAACTTCGACGTCCCCATGGACCCGGAGGACTACGTGCACCGCATCGGCCGCACGGGCCGCGCGGGCGCGACCGGCCACGCCTACACCTTCGTGGCCCCCGACGAGATCAGCCCCCTGCGCGAGATCGAGTACTTCACAAAGAAGCTCATGCCCACGTGGGACCTTCCCGGCTTCACCTACGACGCCGGGCGCATCGTCCCGCAGGAAGGCCGCAGCACAAAGAAGCCCATGCGCACGATGTTCTCCGGCTCCAGGTCCCGCGGCCGCGGCATCGCCGGCGGACGCTACGGCCGTCACTACTAGTCAACGCCTGGGACAAAATCCCCCGTCCCTTTTGTCCCAAACCGAGAGGTTGGACAGATGAAGCAAGCACGCCCCTACCCCAGAATCGTCGTCACGCGCAAGGCCGCGCGCTCGCTCAAGGCGGGTCACCCGTGGGTCTTCGAAGGGGAGGTCCTCGAGGCCGAGCCCTGCGCCAACGGATCGGTGGTCGACGTCTTTGAGGAGAACGGCACCTGGCAAGGAGCTGGGCTTCTTTCCCAGGAGTCGAAGATCCGCGTGCGCATCGTCACGCGAAACGCCAACGACCGCGTCGACGAGGCCTTCTGGACCCGCCGGGTCGCCTGGGCATGGGAACACCGCAAGGTAGCCATGGGTGGACGCGCCCTTCCCGGCTGCGAGCCCGACACCAACGCCTGCCGCGTGGTCTTCTCGGAGGCCGACGGCATGCCCGGCCTCATCGTCGACCGCTATGAGCACGTACTGGTCGCGCAGGTGGGTACGGTGGGCATGGAGCTTCTCCGACCCACGATCTATCCCCTGCTGCTCCAGACGCTCCAGGCCGACGGCCAGGACGTGCGCTGCATCTACGAGCGCAACGACTCGCCTGCCCGCGCGAAGGAGGGCCTGCCTCAGTACAAGGGCTGGTGGGACGGCGAGGCCTCGGAGGTTCCGAAAAGCGCCCGCATCAAGGTCGTCGAGAACGGCCTTGTCTTTGACCTTGACATCGAGAATAGCCAAAAGACGGGCTTCTTCCTCGACCAGAAGTACAACCGCCGGGCCGTTCGGCAGATCGCCGGCGGACGCCGCGTGCTCGACTGCTTCTGCCACGTGGGCCCCTTCGGCCTGAACGCCGCGGCGGGCGGGGCGGACTTCGTGCGCTGCGTCGACGTGAGCCAGACCGCCATCGACCTTGCCGCCGAGAACGCCCGCCTGAACGGACTCGACGATCGCATGGACTTCACCTGCGCGAACGTCCTCGAATACCTGCCGGAGCTGCGTCAGGACCGCGCGCGCCTGCGCGAGCAAGGCGGTCCCTTCGACCTCATCGTCCTCGACCCGCCCGCCTTCACAAAGAGCCGCGGCACCATCAAGCACGCCGCCAAGGGCTACCGCGAGATCAGCTATGAGGCTATGCGCCTGCTCCCGCGCGGAGGCTACCTGGCCACATGCAGCTGCAGCCACTTCATGACGCGCGACCTCCTTGCCGAGGCGATCGCCGACGCGGCGCACCAGGCAAACGTGCAGTTAAAGCAAGTCGAGGAGCGCCAGCAAGCTCCCGACCACCCCATTTTGTGGGGCGTGCCCGAGAGCCACTACCTCGATTTCTTCGTCTTCCAGGTAGTCTAGGCGAGCCGCCGCACGCGCAGGCGCACTCACCCGCGACAAACAACGGCCTCGCACTCCTCGATGAGTGCGAGGCCGTCCTTCTTTGCAAATGCCGCGCCGCGAAAACCCTAGAATCTGACCTTCGGGGCCTGGCGCGCGTCCTCCTCGGCGGCGAAGCCCTGCTTGGGCGCACGGCCGCCGGCCACGATGTTGCCGGGGAAGGTCTGGATTGCGTTGTTGTAGTCCATGACCACGTCGTTGTAGCTCTGGCGAGCGTAGCTGATGCGGTTCTCGGTGTCCGTGAGGTCTGCCTGAAGCTGCTGGAAGTTCGTGTTTGCCTTGAGGTCAGGGTAGGCCTCGGCGACGGCAAGAAGCCCACGGAGCGCGCGGGTGAGCTGGCCGGAAGCCTCCATCTTTGCCTCGGGCGTGGTCGCGGAGGACATGGCGCCGCGCGCGGCGGTCACGGCCTCGAGCGTGCCGGACTCGTGGGCAGCGTAGCCCTTGACGGTCTCGACGAGGTTGGGGATGAGGTCGTTGCGGCGCTGAAGCTGCGTCTCGATGGTCTGCCAGGCGTTGTCGCACTTGTTCGCGGCGCGAACGATGCCGTTGCTGATGGAAATCCAGGCGAAGGCGAGAAGAGCGACGATGACGATGATCAAAATCACGATGGGCATGGCGTCCTCCTAAACCCAGGCGGGCAAAAATGGCGGAGGAGGAGGGATTCGAACCCTCGGTACGGGGTTACCGCACGACGGTTTTCAAGACCGCTGCATTCAACCACTCTGCCACTCCTCCGTGGAAGCAAGCTCTATTATCCTACCCCATGTAGCGTTATTTGAATGTCGAGAGGAGCCGATGTCCGTGGAGAAGGACGAAGCAATGGCCCAGGAGCGCGAAACCGATGCTGCCCCCACCGACGCCTCAGCCGTCGACGAAGCCTATATGCGCATGGCGCTTGCAGAGGCAGCGCTGGCGGCCGAGGAGGGAGAAGTGCCCATCGGAGCCGTCGTCGCATGCGACGGCAAGGTAGTCGCCCGCGCCCATAACCGTCGCGAGACGGACCTCGACCCCTCCGCGCACGCCGAGTTCTCTGCCATGGTCGCTGCATCGGAGGCGCTCGGGCGCTGGCGGCTCTCGGGCTGCACGGTCTACGTGACGCTCGAGCCTTGCCTCATGTGCGCCGGCCTTATGGTGAACGCCCGCATCGACCGCTGCGTCTACGGCGCCGCCGACCCCAAGGGAGGCGCGCTCGGCACCCTCTACGACGTGAGCCACGACGAGCGGCTCAACCACGAGTTCGAGGTCTCGGCGGGGGTCCTCGCCGACGAGGCCGCCGAGCAGCTCCGGTCCTTCTTTCGGGCTCGCCGCGCCGCGCTAAAGAAAGCGAAGTCCCAGGCTTAAGGGCGTAACTGGGCGCTCAGAAACAGCGAGTTCCAGCCATGGCCCCGCGCCGAGCGCTAAGAAACTCCTAGCCCCAGCCCTGATTGCCCCTTCAAACGCGAAGAAACCCTCGGTTCCGGCTGTTTATAAAAGCTGGAACCGAGGGTTTCTTCGCAAATCGCGTATCTCCGCGGCCGACGCTTGCGGTCTCTGAGCGCGCGGCCGCCAGAAAGCTGGAACCCGACACTTCTTTGCACGCACAAAGCGGCAAGAAGGGCGCGCCGACCGTTACGCGATAAAGAGCGAGCCCGCGTAGATGAACACGGCCATGCACGCGGCGAAGCCGAAGGCGTACTTGGCGATCTTGCCCAGGATCTCGCCGTCCTTGCCGGCGAGGCCGCAGGCCGCGCAGCCGATGGCAATGTTCTGCGGGCTGAGCGCCTTGCCCGCGGAAGTGCCGAGGGAGTTCGCTGCCACAAGCCAGGTCTGGTTCACGCCGAGGGTCTCGGCGGCGTGCTGCTGGACGGCGCCGAACAGAACCTCGCTCGAGGTACCCGAGCCGGTCACGAACGTGCCGAGGGCGCCGAGCAGCGGCGCGACCAGCGGGTAGAAACCGCCGAGGGCGCCGACGAAGAACGCGGCGATGCTCGCGATCATGCCGGAGTAGCCCATGATCTTGGCCACGGCGAGGACGCCGAGCATGGTCACGACCGTCTTGCTCATCTGGACGCAGGTAGCCTTGAGAACCTGCAGCATCTCGCGGAGGCTGCAGCCCTGGATGATGCCGCCGACGATGCCGCAGATCATGATGAGCACGCCCGGGGTGTCAATCCAGGTAAAGGTCAGAGTCGCGCTCGGGTCGCCGGCGTAGATGTTCACCGTCGACTTGATGGACGAGAGCGGCGCGTAGATCGCGGGGAAGAGCTTGCTGGTAAGCAGCAGCACGACGAAGATCAGGATGAACGGGGACCACGCGAGCACGATCTGCATAACGGGCGCACCGAGGCCCTCGGCATGGCTCGGGTTCGGCAGGCGATGCTCGGCGGGAACCTCCTGACCGCGCTTGGTCAGCGCAAAGGCAAAGACGGCAAGAAGCGCGACCACGGATCCGATGATCACGGCGAGCGTCGGTCCGACGGACATGGCGCCCGCGTACTCGGCGGCCGCCATCGAGATGCCGGCGAGCAGCGTGATGGGCAAGACGCCCTTGAGGCCCTTGGGGCCGCCGCCCACGAGCATGACAATCAGAATCGGGCAGGCAATGATGAAGGGGGTGGCCTGGAGCGCCTGGGTGGTTGCGAGCGTGATGGGGTCGATGCCGGTGATGGAGGCAAGCGTGGTCGTCGGGATGCCGATGGAGCCGAACATCGTCGGGACGGTGTTGGCGATCAGGCAAGAAAGAATCGCCTCGACGGGGCCGAGACCGACCGCCATGAGCATCGACGCCGGGATGGCGACGGCAGTGCCGAAGCCCGCCATGCCCTCGAGGAACGCGCCGAAGCACCAGCCGATGAGAAGGACGAGCACGCGCTTGTCGGACGAGACGGAGCAGAGCATCGCCTTGATCGTCTCGATGCCGGCGGTGTGGACCGTTACGTTATAGGTGAAGACGGCGGCGATGATCACGATCGTGATCGGCCACAGCGCCATCGCGAAGCCCTCGAGCGCGGCGGTCGCGATGTTGACCGGCGACATCTGCCAACCGACGAACGCCACGACGATGGCGACGATGAGGGAGCCGATGCTTGCCTTGTACGCCTCGATGTGAAGGCCGCAGAGAGCGACCACAAGCCAGATGATCGGGGTGAGGGCGAGCAGGAACATTCCAAACAAGGCGAGCATTAGCATCTCCCGTCAATATTATTCTTTATGGAGTACTACCGCTCACCGATAATATCACGCCGTTTACTGGAATATGGCGCCAACCAGCGTTTTAAGTCTTTTTGTTACTGAAAACCTGCCGTCGGCCCAGCCTGCCGGTCCAGCTCAGACAGGCAAAAAAACGTTGCCAAATCAGACAGATAGAAAAAGCAGGTTACGCGCGGGCGCGGGAACGGCGACGGGCTATGAGGGCGACGGCCCCGCCAAGCACAACGATGTCGGCGGCGGCGACGCACACGCGGACCCACGACACGCCCGTCTTTTTTGCGGGGCGGACATAGCCCGGATCCTGGGAAACGCGGGCATTGAGCCATGTGTACAGGACGTCCTTGGTCGCGCGGCGCAGATTCGTGTAGAAGCTCAGCGCGCGGGCTTCGTTCGCGGACCCGCTCGCAGCCGAGAGCTCCTCGGCGCTGAAACCGTACTTGAACTGCCCGTTGCGGAACACACCGTCCATAAACAGGTCGCCGCCAGCGCGAAGCATCTGGTCGGCGTTCATGTACTGCTGGTGATCCGCGTAGTCGGTGATTACGGCGCCCTCGAAACCCCATTCCTCGCGGAGCACGCCTGTGAGCAGGGCTTTATTGCCGCCCGCCCATGTGGCCCCGATGCGGTTGTACGCGCTCATGAGGCCGGTGGCCCCGCCCTTCTCGATAGCCAACTTGAAGGGCCGCAGGTATATTTCGCGCAAGGTCTGCTCCGTCAGCCACTCGTAGAGCGAGTCGCGGTAGGAGTCCTGGTTGTTCAGCGCGAGGTGCTTGATGTAGCAGTACGTCCCCGTCTGCTTGGCGCCCGCGACGATGGCCGCGGCGAGGTTACCCGCCACCAGCGCATCTTCCGAGAAGTACTCATAGTTGCGCCCGCCCAGCGGCGTGCGGTGGATGTTGACGCTCGGGGCATACAGGCCGTCCACACCGATCGCCGCGGCCTCGCGGCCCAGCTGACGACCGTACTCGAGCGCCAGCCCGTCGTTCCAGGTCTGGGCAATCACGGTGCCGCTCGGGTAGCCGACGCCCATGGCGAGCTGGTTGAAGGAACCGACCTGCGACGGGCCGTCGACCTCCTTGGTAAGCGGCTTTCCCACGTCATCGATCGACGAGGTGGAGATGTAGCCGTGGAGCACGAGCTTGGTCATCTGGTCGACCGAGAGGTCGTCAAGAAGCGCGTCCCAGCCCCCGTCGTTGTAATTCTCGCCTAGCGCACGCGCGAACTCGGTAAGCTCTCCGTCATCGGTGAGCTGATGGGCGGCCTTATTGCCTGAGCCTCTGCCGTCAAAATACGCTCCCTGGCCAGTAAGCCCCTGGTAATCAGCAGCATCAGCCTCAACGTCCTGCTCTCCGTAGAGATTGAGCGCGGCCACGTTGTCCGCGATCTGCCGGTCGGGGTCGCACTTGGCCGGGAAGGTTCCCGCAAAATCCGCGCGCGTGAGCCAGGTGATGTTTGCCCCGGAATTCGAGCCGTCGATGGACACGCCGTCAGCAGCGGAGTCGCCGGTAAACCGATTGACCACCGCAGAGCCGGTGCGCAGGTCCTCCCCGCACTGCACGGTATTACTCAAGTTGAGCTGCGTGCGCGCAAAGTCGCAGTCCGCGAGCTCGTGCGCATTGCGCTTGAGCTCCACGGTATAGGCGCCCGCGTCGAGCTCGTAGCCGCTAAAGCCGTCGCCGTTCTTGTCGTAGGCGTCGTAGCTCGCGACGTCGTCCAGCGTAAAGGACAGCTCGACTTCCTGGCTCTCGCCCGGCTCGAGGAGCTTCGTTTTTGCGTAGGCAACGAGGACGGTCGATGCCTTCTCGACGCCGCCCTTTGTGTACGGGGGCGTGCAATACAGCTGCACGACATCGCGACCCGCGCGCTCCCCTGTATTGGTGACGCGAGCGGTCGTCGTGTACACGGAATCGCGGGAGACGCTAAAGCCTTGGCCCGGGGTGCGGGACGTAACCTCCCAGCTAAAGCTCGTATACGAGAGCCCGTAGCCGAAGGGGTACTGCACCACGCCGTCATAGCCTTGGCCGAAGCGGTTGCTCACTCCGTTCCAGTGCCCTTCCGCGTCTGCCGTCTCGTACCAGCGGTACCCGACGTAGATGCCCTCGACGTAGTCAACGAAACGCAGCGAGTCGTATTCCTCGTCCGCGCCGACGTTGGGGTTCTTTGTGCCGTCGGCCGGATAGAGCCCGCGGCTGTTCGTGTAGAGGCCCTCGCCCATAGCACCGGAGTTCGCCCAGCTCGCAGCCGTCGAGAAGTCATAAGCAAAGGTGTCGGTCGTGCGCCCGGAGGGGTTGATCTCGCCCTTGAGCGCGGCGACCACCGCGTCCGCCCCGACCTCGCCCGTCGGCCCGGCAAGAAGCGCCGCGTCGATCCCGGGGATGGTCTCGAGCTCGCCGAGCTCCATCGTGTTCGTCGAGTTGACCACGACGATGGTGTGCTCGTAATGGGACCCGACATAGCGAAGAAGCGCGATCTCCTCGCTCGAGAGCTCGAGGTAGCCGCGCGTCGCGTCCATCGTCACGTCGCCGCCGCGCGCGCAGATCTTGTACTGCTTTCCGGGACAGTCGATGCTCTCGCCGGCAGTCCGCCCAACGACGACGATCGCCGTGTCCGAGTACTCCTCGGCATTGGAAAGAAGGTCGTCGGTGTAGCAGTTCTTGTCGTAGACGCTCGGCTCATACAGTCGGCAGAACTCGGTCGATCGGCTGCTCAGCGCGCCGGCGGATTTATAGGCCCGCTCGCCGTGGAAATCGCGGTACATGCCCGCAAGCTGCTCGTTGTACTCGATGCCGTTGTCTTTGAGCGCGTCAAGAAACCCCTTGGTGGTCCCGCTCACCTGCCCGGAGCCTGATCCGGAGGCGACCCACTGCGTCGACGCCCAACCAAAGACGTTCACCTTGGTCGTGGTCGCGGGCAGGGGCAACGCATCGTCCTCATTGCGAAGAAGGACCAGGCCCTCCCCCTCGATGCGACGCGCGAGGTTGCGGCCGTCGTCCATGACGGCCGACTTCTGCTCGTCGCTGATCTCGACCGAGTCGGCCCCGAGATACGCGTCGATGGTGTCGCCAAAGAGCAGCATTGCCGCGTTCGCCGCGACCACCGCCGCGACCACGACGGCGGCACCGGTGTAACCGATCGCCTTAAGAAGCTGCTTTTTTGTGGGGCGCCTCACGGTTTTCTCAACCTACTTGCTGGCCTTATCGAACTCGTCCTTGAATAACGAGAACATCTTTCCCATGCGGCCGATTTGCTTGCCGACGGCCTTGGCGGCGTTGTCGGCGGCAGGCTTCTTTGCGGCGGGGGCAGCAGGCTTCTTTGCAGCGGTCTTTTTTGCCGTCTGAGCTGCGGCTGGTTTATTGTTTGCCGAACCCACGGGCGCAGGGGCGTAGGTTTTGGGCTCAAGACGGGCGGCGCGCTCGTCGGCGCCGGCGCGGAGCCTGCCCTCGGGCTCGCTCACGCGGACGTCCGCCGCGGGGACCGCGGGGCGCTCGGGAGCGGAGACCTTCTTTGCCTCGGGCTCGTCGTCGGCGGTCGCGTCCTCAATGGCGCGCTTGGCCTTGCCAAGCATGCGGCCGAAAGCGTAGGAACCCTTGTCGACGGCCTCGCCGGCGGCCTTGCCCGCCTTATGAGCGGCTTCGGAGCCTTTGGCCTTTGCCTTGGCAAAGCCTTCGCCGGCCTTCGCGGCAGCGCCGCCGCCGAGCTCGATGTTCGCGGCGGCGGCGTCGACGATCATGTAGCCGTTCGAGTAGCCCTTGACCATGGATGCCGGAATCCGAAACGTGCCCACGAGGGCGCGCGCCACTCCGCCGTCGCCGACATAGAAACTGCCGACGCGGCCGGTCTTGGCATCAAAGTCGGCGTTCGAAACATACCCGAGCTTCTTGCCGGAGGTGGTCTTTGCGTCCATACCCTCCCACATCACGCAGGAGTCCCAGTCGATGCCCAGGCGCTTGCGGGCAGCATCGTCCAGCCCGTCGTCCTCGCGAGTCAGGCACAGCGTGCCGTCATCAAGCACGCGAAACGAATCCCAGGCAAGAAATGCGTCGGGGCGTTTGACCATGCCGACGACGTCGGGCTTGGTCACGAGAAAACCAACGACCTCACGGCCGTCCGGCGAGAAGACCGCCATGTGGACCTTGCCGAGCTTTCTAAGTTTGATCTCGTCGGGCTCGGCGCCCTTTTTCTTCTTGGCCTTCTTTGGAACGTAAACCTTGCGGCCGTAGAGATCGTTGATGCTGAGCAAAACTAGGCCTCGTCCTTCTCGGGCTCGACAACCTCGACATGAACGGCCTCGGCCGGGGCGGACGCCTGGCCGGCAGCGATGTCGGCCATCGAGACGACCTTGTCGGTGACGGTGTTCACGGCCTCGTTGACCTGCGAGGAGGTCTGGGCAACGACGTCGGAGAGGGAGTCGCGGAGCTGGTCCATGCGCTCACGGGCGGCGTCGACCTTGGCGCGGAGCTCGTCGGTCTTCGCGTCGACGCTCGGACGGAATCCGGCGACCTGGTCGCCCACGGCTTCGCCGGCGCGCTCATAGGTGTCGACGGCGGAGTCCCATGCGTCGTTCATGGCGTCGGCGGCCATGGCGCGGCTCTCGGCGCCGGAGCGCGGGGCAATCAGGATTCCGGTGATGACGCCGGCGGCGGCGCCGAAAATGCTACCGAGAACAAAACCAACGGTCTTCTTGCTCATAGGGTCCTCCTTGGAGAGATCGTTTTGCTATGGCGTTAGATACCTCATACCCGGCTTTGGCGTCGGGCTCACCGGTATCGGGTGGGCGTTATCGAACAAGCCGTGGGCGCGGGACGTCGCCCATTCCCCAGTCGTCGACGGGAGCAGGATCGTCGGTCGAGTCGTCGGCTTCCTCGGGCTCTGGCGCGGGTTCCTCGACGGCTTCCTCCTCAGGCGCGGGCTCCTCGGCCGGGGTTGCGATGGGCTCGGCGACGAGGTCCTCGACAGCCGGCTCGGGTTCCGGCACGGGCTCGGGTTCGGGCGCGGGCTCCTCTGCCGCCGGCTCCTCCACCGGCCGGACCTCCTCGACGGCCTCAGGCTCTGGCTCAACTGCCTCGGTCGGCTCAGCCTCCAGCTCGGTCGGCTCGGCTTCCGGCTCGGCGTCCTCAGTCGTCTCGGGCTCCGGCTCGGGCGCGGCGGGCGGCTCCGCCGCCATGATGGCGTCGACCTCCGCCTCGTCGATCACGGGCGCCGCGGGCTCGGGCACAGAGACCGCGTCCTCAGCAGCAGCCTCCGGCGACGGCTCCTGGTCCTCTGCCGGCTCGGGCTCTGCCGCCGGCTCTTGGACGCCCTTCTCTTCAACCGCAGGCAGGCTTCCCACCAGCTCGACGAGGCCCTTCGCGATGGCGTCGACATCGGGCACGGGCTCTCCGCCGCCGGAGAACGCCCACTGCATGATCCATGCCGCGCTCGAGAGCGCGCCTACCACAAGAACGTCGTCGACGCACTTGAGGACGATCTTGTAGGTTCGCTCGCCCACCTCGGAGGTCTGGCCGCAGGCAATATCGCCGGCAACGTCCGTGCGGGCAAGGAGCTCGACGGTCACGTGCTCGAGCAGGTGGGCAAGCTCGGTGTTGCCCATGACATCGCCAAAGACGCCCGATTCGTCGCCCAGGCACACATGGTCACGAAGCTCGGGCATAACCCGCCACACGCGAGTCGTGCCCTCGAGGTCCTCGCTCGTCATCACAGGCGCGTTTGCCGCGAGCCCGACAATCGCCTCGAGGTTCTTCGGGCCGACGGTGACTTTCTTTATGTCAAACAGCTGAGCCATTCCGGCCCCTCTCGATCGTGCCCGGCAAGCGGGCGTGGCGCAGGTTCCTACATTGTAGTCAACCGACGCTCACTCAACCTATTCCTTATCGGTGGCCGCGTCCTTATCGTCATCGCCTTTGGCGGTGGGCTCATCCGGCTGCTCGACGGGCTCCGGGGCGCTCACGCGCAGCAAGCTCACGCGGCGGCCGCGCATGGACTGGACGCGGAAGGTATACCCGTCCTTCTCGAACACGTCGCCGGGGTGCGGGACCTTATCGGCGAGCTCAAGGACGTAGCCGGCGATGGTCTCGAACTCCTCGTTGTCCTCGATCGGCCAGCCGAGGTCCATCGCGTCGTCCAGCGAGAAGCGGCCGTCCACAAGCCACTCGCGGTCCGAGAGCTTGGTCAGGTATTTGTTGTCGGGATCGAACTCGTCCTCGATCTCGCCCACGATCTCCTCGACGATGTCCTCGATGGTGAGCACGCCGGCCGTTCCGCCGTACTCGTCGACCACAATGACCATCTGCTCGTGGCTCGTCTGCATCTCGGAAAGGAGCGGAATGATGTCTTTAGTGTCGGGCACATAGGTTGCGGTACGCACGAAGTCGGCGACGCGGGCCTCACCCTTCCCCTCGTCAAGGATGGGTCGAATGATGTCCTTGATGTGTGCGATTCCGATCACACGGTCGACGGAGTCGTGGTAGACGGGGATGCGGCTGTAGCCGGTGCGGCGCATGACGGCGAGGACATGGTTCAGCGTCGAGGTGTCCTCGACGGAGGTCATGTCGACGCGGGGGATCATGACCTCGCGGGCGATGGTGTCGCCAAGGTCGATGACGTCGTGGATCATGGACTTCTCTTGGTCGGAAAGCTCCTCGGAGTCGGTGACCATGTACTTGATCTCCTCTTCCGAGACCTCCTGACGCTCATCGGCCGACTTGATGCCGAGCAGCTTGGAGAGACCGTTGGCCGAGGTCGAGGTCAGCCAGACGAGCGGCGCGGCCAGGTGCATGAACGCGCGAATGGGGCCGGCGACCGTCTTTGCCACGGACTCGGCGTCGGAGAGGGCGATGCGCTTAGGAACCAGCTCGCCGATGACGGTCGAGAAGTAGGCGACGATGAGAGTAATCGCCACGACGGCGATGTTGCCGGCAATGCCGGCGGGCATACCGAGGGTGGTGAGCCACTTGGCCAGCGGGTCCGAGAGACTCGTCGCCGCGAAGGCGGACGACGCGAACCCGACGAGCGTGATGGCCACTTGAATCGTGGCGAGGAACTGACCGGAGTCGGACGAAAGGTCGATCGCGCTCTTCGCGCGCTTATCCCCGTCCTCGGCCTCCGGCTCGAGAACGGCTCGCTTCGCATTGACGACGGCCATCTCCGAGGCAGAGAAGAAACCGTTTGCGAGGGTGAGTAAGAACGTGACGAGGATGCTGATTGCTACGTCCATGCGCCGTTGCGCGACCTCCTTGGGTCGATGATCAGATTCCATTTGCGGGCTAGACGTTGGGGCCCACAAATCAAAACACAAATAATACCAGCTATTTGTGCATATGTTGTTTCATACCCATTGCCGACGCGTCAGCCAACCGGCAGCTGAACAAATGCGCCGAAATGCCGTGAAGGCCACGTTCGGAGCTGGTTCTGCGTCGAAAGCTCTTGTGGGCTACGCGTTTTTTGTCAACGACCCATCTTCTTTAGCTTTTGACCTCTATTTGAGAGCGAATTGTCATCGACTCGCTCGCAACGGGAGTTAAAACACGTAGCCCATAAGGCCTTTCGACGCAGCAACCGACGGCTACGTAGCCTGAGCAACACTTCAACACATTCCGTTCGTCTCAATCTACAAGATAATGGCCGAAGCCTTCCCTTTTCCGAAGAGTCGGCGTCTTAGTTCCGACCGTTTCTGCTTCGCGGTCTTTGTAATCGGTTTTCTTCGAAGGTGAAGCGCAGCCTCCATATCCGCCACGAAATCGTTCAGCTTTTCGTCGTCGAGCAAGGTCTCGTTTGTAAGGGTTAGCACCCTATATCCCATGCGCTCAAAAGCTCTTCTTCTCAGCTCGTCCCGATCTTTTTGTTGAGGAGTCAGATGATAGGCATTGCTGTCGTATTCAACAATCAGCTTGAACTCTTCCCATAGGAAGTCTGGGACGATTGTCCTTTCGCTCCCAAGAGATACATAGCCAGCAGGCACCTTCAGCCTGGGGTTCATCACAAACCCAGCCGCTCCCGCTCCTCCCGTTCTCCTTCCCGCAGCAAAAAACAAACCGATCTCGGACTCCCTCGGAGATGCCGAACACTCAGTCACCGATTCAAGAGCTTTGAGGGCCCTGTTTGCACCGGCAATGCCGAGGGCCTTGGCTGCGGCAGCGTATTCCCCCAACGCGCTTTTTGAAGTGAGCGGCTGGAGATCCGGCTGAAAGCCATCGCCATTCGCCGACGTAACTCCATAGGTCCCGCAAAGCTCATAGGCAAGCAGCGAAAGGTCGAGTTGCTCCCATGTCGATCCAAGCTGGGTGAACACGACTTCAATTGAGCACACTGAGATACAGTCCCCGATTCCCAGCAGCTGCCTAGAGCCTAAGGGCCCGCGGAACACTCGGTCATTGATCTCTGCACAGTTATGCCTGTGTCGTTTGTCGGGAACGACGATTTGCAGCGGCGTTTCCGTGCAGCACATCGCCGCTGCGCGCTGCACCCTTTTAGAGAGGGTGAGGGGCAGCGCGCCGATGACCTTGCCGCTCATCGGCTCGAGGTCGGGCTCGCGACAAGCCGCGCGAACAGAACGCCAGTAATCGAGTGCGGACTCATAACCAATGACCAGGTTTTCGCTCGCCATGTTATGCCCCCTTTGAGACCAAACGCCGGTCCTCGAGCTATCCTCGGGGACCGGCGCTTTGACAATACGCAGGTAAAACTATGTGCCGTCTAATTTCGCCTGAAAAGCGAGACTGGCAGAATACTGGTAGCTTGCTGCTTCGCTTTACTTCTCGCCGGCGGCACGGCGAGCGGCGTAATCTGCCGCGAGCTTTTGCTGGATGTCGTGCGGAACCTGCTCATAGCCGCAGAGCTCGAGCTCGAACTCGCCGGTGCCGCGGGAAAGCGAGCGCAGGCGAGTGGCGTAGTCGGTGACCTCGGCGTACGGGATGGTCGCCTCAACCGTGGTCGTGCCGGCTGCGATGCCGTCGCCGGCGCTCATGCCCTCGACGCGGCCGCGGCTTGCCGACACATCGCCCATCACGGAGCCGGCGTAGCTGTCGGGCACGGTAATGGAGAGGTGAGCCATGGGCTCGAGGAGCACGGGCTCTGCCTGGTCGACGGCCTTCTGGAAGCCGATGCGCGCCGCGGTCTTGAAGGCCATCTCGTTGGAGTCGACGGGGTGATACGAACCCTCGTAGACGGCGACCTTGACGTCGATCATCGGATAGCCGGCGAGCACGCCGTCCCTCATGGTCTCCTGGACGCCCTTGTCGATGGCGGGGATGAAGCCGCGCGGGATGTGGCCGCCGACGACCTCATCGACGAACTCGTAGCCCGCGCCGGGGTTCGGCTCGATGCGGAGCCAGCAGTCGCCGTACTGGCCGGCGCCGCCGGTCTGCTTCTTGTGGCGGCCCTGGGCGGAGGCGACGCGGCGGATGGTCTCGCGGTACGGGATGCGCAGGGCAACGGTATGCGCCGTCACGCCGGCGCGCGCCTCAAGGCGATCGAGCAGGACGCTGACCTGTGCCTCGCCGATAGCGGAGATGACGGTCTGGCCGGTGTCCTCGTCGCGGTCGACCTTAAGGGTCGGGTCTGCATCGGCGGACTTCTCGAGGAAGGCGTAGAGCTTGCCCTCGGTGCCACGCTGATCGGGCTCGATGGCGATGCGGTAGAGCGAGTTGGGGAAGCGGAACGCGGCGGCCTCGACCTTGCCGGTCACGCTGAGGGTGTCGCCCGTCTGAGCCTCGAGCTTGGGAACGACGACGATGTCGCCGGCCGCAGCGGAAGAGACGTCCGTGGTGTCCTTGCCGCACATGAGATACAGGTGGCCGAGGCGCTCGGACTTACGTGTGCGGGCATTGGTGAGCTCGATGCCGGGGGTGATGGTGCCTGCCAGGACTTTGAGGAAGGAAAGACGGCCGTTCTGCGGGTCGTTCAGGGACTTGAAGGCAAAGGCGACGGGACGGTCGTCGTCGGGCGAGATGTCAAGCTGCTCGCCGTTGACCAGCGGGATGCGGCCGAAGTCGGCCATGGTCGGGAACCACGAGACGACGGCGTCCATGAAGGAGATGACGCCCTCCTCCTTGACGCAGCTGCCCGTGAACACCGGGACAAAGACGCGCTCGGCGACGGCCTTGGCCAGCAAGCCCTCGAGCTCGTCCTGCGTGATCTCCTCGCCCTCGAGATACTTCATCATGATCTCGTCGTCGGCCTCGGCAACGAGGTCGGTGAGCTGAGCGCGGGCGTCCTCGGCTGCCTGGGTATAGGCGGCGGGAATGTCGGTGACCACGGGCTTGCCGCCCTCGAGGCGACGGGCCTTCATGTGAACGACGTCGATGACGCCCTCGAAGGCGTCGCCGGAGCCCATGGGGATGGTGACCTGGCCGAGCTTGTTGCCGAAGCGCTCCTGCAGGGTGGCGAACGCGAGATCATAGTCGGCGTCGGAGCGATCGATACGGTTGATGAAGATGGCGCGTGCGAGCGAGAGATCCTCGGCGGCATACCACAGGCGAGTGGTCACGGTGCCGGGGCCGCTTGCGGCGTCAACCACGAACAGCGCGGTCTCGCAGGCGCTCATCGCAGCGTAGGCGTCGCCGACGAAGTCCGGATAGCACGGAGCGTCGAGAACGTTGATGCGGGTGCCCTCCCACTCGACGGGAGCGATAGAGGTCGAGATCGAGAATCCGCGCTCGCCTTCCTCGCCGTCGTAATCAAGCGTGGGCTTAGTGCCGGCGTGGCCTCCCAGACGGGTGGTGCGGCCCGTCAGGTGGAGCATGGCCTCGGCCAGCATGGTCTTGCCCACGCCGCCTTGGCCCACAAGGACCACGTTCTTCACGCTTTCAGGTGCTTTTGCTGCCATGATGCCTCCTTTGTCGGAGTTGTTCGCGTGATGCAACGCACGTTGCTGCAAACCATACCCACGTAAGAGGCTTGGGCGCACGGCCTTTCGGGAAACGCGTCGGAGCGGCCCGCGAGCGTATGGAGAGCCTCCCCGGAGTCTATCCGCATCGAAGTCGTCTGCGGGATACGAGCAGTCAACCCATTGCGCCGAAACGCCCTCCGGGCCACGTGTTTCAATCCTTCGCAGCCCCTACAGCCATCCAAATCCCATTCTTTTGCGTCCGATCACACAAATCGAGCTTCATTGATAGCAGAAACACGTGGCCCGGAGAGCGTTTCGGTGCGGCGGGCGCCTTCCGCGTAGCCCGTACAGCGTTTTGACGCAAAAAAAACGGGACGGGCCGATGGCCCGTCCCGCCGCGAGTCGCCATGCGAATTGCGATTGATGCCTACTCGTTCTGAGCGTCGGCCTCGGCAATCATCTTTGCCTTCGCCGCGACGTTGTAGTTTGACACCTCGTCCTCGTAAACCTTCTTGCCGGTGGGGTGCTGCTCGAGCCACAGCTCCTCGGCGCGCTGTTCCCAGCTCTTGGCGTAAGCACTGGTGCGCTGGCAGAGGTGGTCGACGTCCTCGGGCGTCACATACTCGGTGCACTTGGCGTCCGCCTCGTGAACAATCTCGGGGAGGATCTCCGGGTTCTCGAGCATCGGGCAGGGCCTGAGCATATTGTCGGTCCAGGGGTAGTGCCTGCGATACGCCTGGAAAATCGGCTGCTTGAAGCAGTCGAGCAGCGACTGCTCCTTGATGTTGGCGTTGGAGTAGTGGATAAAGACACAGGGCTCGACGTCTCCGCGCGCATTGATGTGGCAGTAGACGCGGCCTCCCGCAATGCAGCCGCCCACGTACTCGCCATCGTTCTGGAAGTCCATGGCAAAGATCGGCTTGCCGCCCGCCACGCCGCGTACCTCGCGAATGCGCCGCAGCATATACTCACGCTGCTCGACGGTCGGGCACAGATCGACGGACGCGCCCTCGCCCACGGGCATGTAGTGGAAATACCAGGCCCAGCGGCAGCCCTTCGCAATAATGGTGTCGAAGTACTCGTCGGACGAGACCATCTCGGTATTCGCGCGAGTATATGCGGTTGAGGTGCCGAAGAGCAGGCCGTTCTCGCGCATCAGATCAAAGGCGCGCATGACCTCCTGGTACGAACCGTCGCCGCGACGACCGTCGTTGGAATCCTCGGTTCCCTCGAGCGAGACGCTGAAGACGATGTTTCCCACGCGCTTGACGTCGTCGCAGAACTCCTGATCGATCAGCGACGCATTGGTGAAGATGTTGAAGAGGCAGTCGTTGTGCGCCTCAGCCAGGCGAATCACATCGCGCTTGCGAACCAGCGGCTCGCCGCCGGTGAGCATATAGAGGTGGCAACCCAGCTCAGAGCCCTCGGTAACCAGGCGGTCCATCTCCTCATACGTGAGGTTCAGGCTATTGCCGTAGTCGGCGGCCCAGCAGCCGACGCAATGCTTGTTGCAGGCGCTCGTGGGGTCGAACAGGATGATCCAAGGAACGTTGCACTGCTCCTTCTCCGCGTTCTCGGTCGTGTTGCGAAGGCCACGGAAAGCAGCCTCGTAGCCGCCTGCGAGCACTGCGGTCTTGAGCACGTGGTGGTCGGTGTTGTCAATGACGTCCCAGAGATACTGCTCCCACTTGGAGCCGGGATACAGGCCATTGCGCAGGCCGCGAGTCACACCGGGGGCGGTGTCCTTGAGCAACTTGCCGGCCATGTCGATAAGCTTGTCGAGATTCTTTTCGCGGTCAGGACCACTGGCGGCCTTGATGATCTGGTCGAGGGCGATGCTGAACGCCTTGCGCTCGGCAGCGTGGGCAATCTTGGATTGCATGGGGTACCTCTCCTTCTTGGACGGGTCGACAACCCCTTCGGTTTTTTGAACCCGTTTCAAATCAAGGAAATAGTACCCTTAATTTCAAAAAGAAAACCAGTATTTTTGAACTGGGTTAGATTTTTAACATGCACCAGCCGATAATGAAAAAGCCCGCGCGGTTTGCCTCCTCCGCGCGGGCCACTCCATAATTCACGTCCCAGGCAACTACTTGGACGCCTCAAACGCCGCGACATTGCCGGCAATGTGCTCGCAGGTCGCATGCCACTTGGCAACCTCGTCTTCGGAAAGCTCAGGGACGAACACCTGCTCGACGCCGCCGGCGCCGATGACGCACGGCAGGCTCGCATAGATGCCGCTCTCCCCGTACACGTTCTCGACCAGCGTCGACACGGGCGTCACCAGCTTGGTGTCCGCAAGCACCGCCTCGACGATCTGCGCCGCCGCGCGCGAGACGGAGTACTCCGTGCAGAACTTTCCGGCCATTGTGATGTACCCGCCGCGCGTGGCCGCCTCCTCGATAGCCGCGCGATCCAGCGCAACACCCGCCTGCGCCTCGACCTCGTCCAGCGTCAGGCACCCAACGGCCGCGTGGCTGAAGCACGCGAACTCGCTGAAGCCGTGCTCACCGAGCATCCACGCGTTGACGCTCGCCGGGTCGTATCCGGTGGCGTCGGAGATGGCGTGGCGCAGTCGCGATGAGTCGAGCGCGGTGCCGGAACCGATAATCCGCCGCGGATCCATCCCCGTCTGGCGCTGCAGCTCAAGCGCCACGACATCGCACGGGTTTGCGATGCTCACCCACACACCGTCGAAGCCGGCGGCCATGATGCGCGGTGCGAACGTGGCGACCTCGGCCGGCGTCAGCAAATTCTCCGCGTCGCGGTTGGTCTTCGAGGCAGCCACGTGCCCCGCGGCGTTCACGATCACGTCGCACTCGGCAAGATCTTCGTAGTCGCACGCGCAGTCGATCACGCGCGCGCGGCGCGGGTAGTAGGCCATCGCGTCGAGCATGTCGTTGGCCTGCGCGTGGCACAGCTTAAGGTCGCGGTCACAAAACCGCAGCTCTTCCACCGCGCCGTGAGAAAGAAGGACGTCCGCCACATGCGCGCCCACATGACTCAAACCGATAATGCCAACCTTACCCAAGCTTCCCATAGCGGCCCCCTTCGGATCGCGATACCCGCCTGCGCGGCCGGCACTCGGGTCGCGGGGTGAGCGATGACAATATCACCAGCTTAAGCCTCGTGTATGCTGAAGTGACGAACAAAGACTGAGGGGATACCCATGGGTTACCGTACATACACATGCCCGATCGCGCGCGACTGCGGCGGCTGCGAGTGGCTCGCAGTTCCCTACACCATCCAACTGCGGCGCAAGCAGGAGCAGGTCAACGACCTTCTTGGCACCATGATCGCCGCCGACAAGGGCGAGCTGCGGCAAATCGTCGGCATGAAGGGCGAGCCCATCTCGTATCGCCACAAGGCCGCGACCCCCTACGCCCACGCGGGGCGCGGGCGCATAGCCTGCGGCTTCTACGCACGCGGAAGCCACCGGATCGTCCGCTGCAGCGACTGCCTGGCAGAAGACCCGCGGGCGCGCCACATCCTCAACGCCGTGGGCCGCGCGGCAGAGCAGCAGCACATCCCCGCCTACGACGAGGACAAGGGCACGGGCGTCCTTCGCCACGCCGTCGTGCGCTGCGGCTACGCGACCGACGACGTGCTCCTCACCGTGGTCACCAACGTCGCGCAGCTCCGCCAGCCGGGCAGGTTCGTCTCGGCGATCCGCGATGCGGCGCCCGAGGTCACCAGCATCGTGCAGAACGTGAACACGCGCCGCACGAACGCCATCCTCGGCTTTACCAGCAACACGCTCTGGGGTCCCGGCACCATGCGCGACAAGCTCCTGGGCTGCACGTTCGAGATCGGCCCGACGACCTTCTACCAGACCAACCCCGCCCAAACCGAGGAGCTCTACCGGCTGGCCATCGAGGGCGCGGCGCTCAAGGGCGTCGAGCGCGTGCTCGACGCCTACTGCGGCTGCGGCACGATCGGAATCTGCGCCGCGTCCGCAAGCGACGCCGAGATCGTGGGCGTCGAGCGCGTCGAAGGCGCCGTAAAGGCGGCAAAGAAGAACGCCGCCGCCAACGGCCTTGGCAAGAAGTGCCGCTTCGTTGCGGCCGACGCCACGGAATGGATGGCCCGCGAGGGCCGCGAGCTTGGCTTCGACGTCGTGCTCATGGACCCGCCGCGCGCAGGCTCCACGGCCGAGTTCCTCGACGGCGTGGCCGAGCTCGCGCCGGCGCGCGTGGTCTACGTAAGCTGCAACGTGGAGACCCAGGCCCGCGACCTCGAGCACATCCGACGTAAGGGTTATCGTATCGAGTCCGTCACGCCGGTCGACATGTTCCCCCACACCAAACACGTCGAGTCCGTCGCGGTGCTTACGCGCCGTTAGACGCAGGCTCTATCAACAAGCCCGGCTCTCCAAGATACAAATCCTGGAGAGCCGGGCTCGGTTATATAGCCGTCGGTTATTGCAAGTGCTTGACGAGCTCATCCTTAATCGAGTCAATCGAGATGAAATCAGTTAAGATAATCGTCTTATCCTGAAAGGCCTCGGGCATATTTCCCGCGAGCTCACGGGTTGTTACGTACCAATCAGAGTCCTTAGAGGACACTGAGCCAAGATCACAGTTGTCGACCTCAGCTTCAACGCCCATCTGAGAGACGATGCTCTCGATATTCATCTTTGCGATGAGCGAGCTGCCCATACCCATTCCGCATACGCAAGTAATCTTCATGATTTACTTCCTTTCCGCCTCTCTGAGACATTCGTTGATGAGCCGCGCCAGCATGTCGTAGGTTTCCACGGCCCGTACTCGCTCAAGAAATAAGCTCCTTCCCAGCAACAAACCAAATTGCTGGATGGCTCGTTGGTTGATGCGTTTGTTCCTAGTGCATAGCGATAACGCGTAGTTGACTTCTTTGCCGTTGACTTCTACGGGAGCACGAACACGAACAAAACTAAAGCCAGTTTTAAACACAAGATCGCTTATGCCCGCATGCGGCATGATGATTCCCGGAGCTATCAGAATTGTGGTCAGTGGCCCAAAGCAATGTGCAGCAGACACCATTTGTGACGGATACTTCTCGTCGCACAGCCCCGCTTCGCTGAGAAGCTTCCCGCCAGCTTCTATAAGCCCATCCATTCCATCAACCTCATCAAGAACAGCGAAGCATGAAGGGGCGAGCAAGTCTAGCAGTGAGGCTCCTTCTGAATCCGGTTCAGGCTGAAGGAATACGCGTTGCCGAAGCTTACGCCTTAGATGATTCATGTCACCATCGCTCAGTAATGGGTCAACCTTCAGATATTGCACAGGTCCGAGCCTTATCTGATCGAGATCGACCACGGAGACAACCAGGTCAATCGACCGGTCTTCCGAGACGGCCTCATAGACATCCGCTTCAGCCACCGTCATAACAATATCGACATTAAACGCGTTCGTTAACTTGTACTGAATTAAGCGTGAGACAGCATTTCCCGCGTTGCAGACCACGACAACTCGCGCCTTCTTGCTCAGCCTGTTGGACATCTTCTCCATGGATGAAGCGAAGTAGAGTGTGAGAAATGAGCATTCATCATCCGTAACGGAAGTACCCACATAGGACTCTATGCCGACCAATGCCGCGCGCACGGCCTCATTCAGCCGAGCGTACTTACCAGCAATTTCACCCAAGAGTGGGTTCTTGTTCTGAGCGTTGAATAGAACCCTGTACACGAGCGGGATTACGTGCCCCACAACAATGTCGAACAGCTCCGAATCCTCGGTAAAGTCATACTGATATGCCTCGCTTACATCAATAATCATCTTTTGAACGATTACCTCTACCTCAAAAGGATAGTTCTGCCCTTCATTCACAGAGGTGTTCGTGGGCATCGACTGCAGGAGCGTTGCAAGATAGCATGGCTCATCGTCATCAAGAACGGCACCCGTAATCTCTTGAACCTGCAGGCAAGCAATCCTGGCAACATCAAAGCTCACGCTTCGTTTTAGATATTCCTTGTCCTTGGAAGTGAAGCCGAAGCCTCCTTTCTGACCACCGCAGACAATCGCTGCGATTAGGTGCAAGAGCAGAGCACGCGTGCTTTTCTTGGTGTAACGATTGGGGAGTACGCTCGGAATCAATTGGAAGATTTGAGATATCTCCCGATTTGTCAGCCTACAGTCCAGGGCGCAGCCAGCGAGCTCGTAAAGCCTCTTGATGGAGAATTCAATTTCAGCCGGAGTCTCAGTCATACATGACTCATCCATCCACTGCACAAAGAGATTCCTTGCTGTGAAAACATTACCTTTGACTGCGTAACCGTCCTTCTTGTCGTAAACAAGATCCAAATTTTGGGCACGAAGGGTGTCGCGAAGACGACTTACGTCATTGCTCACGGTTCGCGTCGACGCGCACATCTGCTCAGCAAGCCGTTCCGTTGTTACGCCCTCAGCTATGCAAAGAAAGCTGAAGAGCAGATAGAATCTACGATCTTCGGGATTGGTAAAATCGAGCACTTCGTCTTCCGCGCTTGCGCAAAGCAGCTGCCCTGCTTGATAAATCTCCGCCGGAACAATGCGGATACCCTTATTTGTGACCCGTTCGGTAATGCTCAGTCCTGCCGCAACAAGTTCATCATCAAGGGTATCGAGTGAATACAGGAGAGCGCGGCGACTTACCCCAAGAACTTCGGAGAGCTCTCGGGCAGTCATGTAGGCACCATTGCTCACAAGAAGCGAAAGCGACTGACGTGCTAGCTTTTTCACCAAGAGCCTCCTTTCTTGTCGAGGGTTCGGCCCCCGTCCGAGTTCAAAAACCCGGGCGGGGACTAAATTCAGTTGACAGGTCTTAGGACAAGCCGAGCAGGTGTCCAACACCGGACAGAACACTCATGAACGGCATCCAGAACAGGCTGTAATCGGTCTGGGAGTAGGTGAGTCCTCCGCCGTAGAGGACGCCGGTAAGCGGATACAGGAAGACGACGAGCAGGTGAACCAGAAAAACGGTCACAAATCCAGCCGCAATAGCGCCCTTCCACCCGCCGTACTTGTTTCCAAAGACGCCAAGAGTCATGCCATCGAAGACCACAACATTGGGGCTCGGAAATACAACGATAGGCATCTGGAAAACGATAGTGACGACCATCGCAAGAAGTGCACCGCAAGCAGCGGAAATAAAGCCGAGCATTGCCCCCGTGCCGGAAAGAGGATAGAAAATTGCGCAGTCAAGAGCCGGAATAGATCCATGCGCGTACTTGTCAGCAATACCCTTGAATGCAGGAAGCAGTTGGTTAATGAACATGCGAACGCCGGCAAGCAGAATGGTAAAGCCAGCGGTGAAGCTAATACCCTGCAGGAAAAGCCAAACAATCCACTGGTTAGATCCTGCAAGCTCCTGAATACCCGACTCACCAATCGCAAGGCCCATTCCGATGAAAATGAGCGGCATCAGGATGGCCATAGCAACAGTAACATCCTTAAGAACATCGAGGCCCTTGGGGAGCTTGATTTTGTCAGCATCTTCATCAGGGTTTCCCACCGCTTTGGCCAGGAGAACGGCGAGGCCCGTACCAATCTGGAGCTGGTGCCCAAGAGTGTAATTGTCGCCAGTTACATCTTTCGTATACAGACGAGCAATTGCAGGTGAGAAGGTGTTGTAGCAACCCAGAAGAACACCGGAAGTCACAATAGTGGGTACCGAGACAATTTCCCAACCAAAAGCAGCCGAAGTTGCAGCGCAAAGGAACGATGAGAGAATCAACGCAACATGAACCGTAAGGTAAACGTTCTTGCACTGTTTCCAGGGAACAACCCTCACAAGAAGCAGATTAATGACGAAGCCCAGCAAAAACGCCATGACGACCGCAGTTGCATACTCGGAAAGCATGGTTCCATAGACCGAGAAGTTCTGCGGAACAACGCCTTGAACCCCAGCTACCTCATTCAGCTTCTGGATAACCGGAGTGAGTGTACTCGTGAGCAGACCCGATCCCGTACTGAGCATTGTCATGCCCACGAGCGTCTTCACGACGCCATCAAGAATCTCATGCACCTTCTTGCGCTGGAGCAACAGGCCTACAAGAGTTACCAAGCTTAGAAATATCGGAGCTTGCGTGATTGTCTTTACAATCAAAGTCAGGACATCGGACATGATTAAAAGCCCCCCTTGTTCAACTCATCAACGATGTAATGCTTGTCCTGCACGGTCTTAGCCTCTTTGAGCAGCCGCACATGGTTTGAGTCAGCCAAAAACTGCGCAACGCTTTTGAGCTGCTCCACATGGCTCTGCGCGTCGGTCGACGCAATTACACACACAAGAAATACCGGGTCATTTGCCGTGCTACCAAAGCAAACCGGATGCTTGAGAGTGACCATGGAGAGCGCCGTGCGGAGAACGCTTTCGGATGGCCTTGAGTGCGCGAACGCCATGCCAGGCGCTAGGACAAAATACGGGCCGAGCTCGTCAAAAGCAGCATTCATTTCGGCAACATAGCCTTGGGTAATGCAACCTTTTTCGATAAGAACATCAGCCGCTTTTTGAATCGCATCCCTGCAATCTGCCGCGTCAACTTGAAGGCGCAGGCTTTCATAATCGAACGTGTCTACCATAGGAATGTCTCCACAGTCTGTATGCAATCGGACGGGAGACGATACGGCCCCGCGGTGGCCGAACGTCCTCGAATTCAAGTTTCGAATAACGTCACTGCTAAATACATAGAAGACTTGTGCGCATCGATTGAGACAAATATTTCGTAGTTAAAAAAGAGGCTTAAATAATACTTTTAGTTATTTCCACAGGCGTAGCAAGAGGCAGACCCACCTGAGCCGCTGTTTCCGGCTTTACACTCGAAATCGCCTGACAGGCATCCACACCCGTCGCTCGACGCCTTTAGAAGCTGAGCACCGGGCATGGGGATTCGATTTCACAACGCCGCGCCGTCGTGTTTACAGCAGATCACGGAAATCCATGAGTTGCGCATCGGCGGCCGAATCGCCGCGATAACAGATGGTGTACACGCCGGCCGCGCGCGCCGATGCTACGCCGGACGGCGAGTCGTCGAAGGCGACCGCATCGGCGGCATCAGCTCCAAGGATCTCCAAGGCACGCAGATACGGCTCGGGATCGGGCTTCATGCGCGACACCATTTCGCGTCCCACAATCGCGTCCACGTAGGTAAGCATACCGAAGTTGTTGAGCGCACGCACGAGGCTCGCACAGCGCGTCGTCGAGACGACCGCGATGCGGCATCCCCGATCGCAAAGGCACGCCCACAGCTCCGGCAGCCCCGGGTTCGGCGCAAGGTCGGGATTTCCGTAGATATCGCGATCGGAGTCCCAGACTGCGAGGTAGTCCTCTTCCGTCGCCTGGATCCCGTGCCTGCCAAGAAGCGCCGGCCCCTCAACCTCGGAAGCCTTGCCCACAAAGCCCCCGAGCTCCTCGTCGGTAGCCTCGTAGCCGAGCGCAGCAAGCGCACGGCGGTCGAGCTCGACGTAGAGCGGCTCGGTATCTGCCACGACCCCATCGAAATCGAACAACGCGCACTTAGCTTGAACAAGTTTCTCGATCAACGACACCCTCCTCATACCGGCGGCCGCCATTAGGAACAGCGATCGAACGCACTCTCGACCTTACCTCGAATGAACTTGCAGGCCTCAGCGGTCTCCTCTCGCCAGCTCTCTGAGCCAACATACCAGAACTCGGCGACGAATCGGCGCACGCCCTGGCGCACGGCCTCCTCCAGCGCGTCCCAGTCAGTCGTACCGGTACCGAAAGGCACCTCGCGGTACCGGCCGACGGCAGTCTCCTTGCAGTGAACCGCGATCAGGTGGCCGCGCCCAGTCGCGAGGTCGTCTGCCACGGGCTTCCCGCTGATAATACTGCCGTTGGTGATGTTCCCAAGGTCGGGATACACACCCAGGTACGGGCTGTTGATTTGATTCACATACGTCATGGCTTTCTCGACGGTGTCCATGAAGGGCGTCTCCATGGTCTCAAAGCCCAAAAGCACGCCCTTGCGCGACGCCATCTCGACCGCGCGGGCCAGCGTCTCGGCAAACCACTTGCGAGTCTCCTCGGTGCTTTGCTCGTAATACACGTCGTAACCGGCGAGCTGAATCGTACGAACCCCCAGGTCACAAGCGAGATTAAGCGCTTTCTCCATGATAAGCAGGCTCTTTGCGCGGACTTCAGGGTCGGGATGCCCCAAGGGATACTTTCGATGAGCAGAAAGGCACATTGAGCGGATCGGCAGGCCCGCCTCGCTCTGTATCCTCACAAGATCGCGGCGCTGGCCCGCAGTCCAATCGAGGCGCGCGAGGCGAGCGGCGCTCTCGTCGATGGAGATCTCAACGTAGTCGAAGCCTGAGTCGCGGGCCACGTTCAAGCGCTCGAGCCAGGTAAGATCGGCGGGGACGGCCTTCTCATACATACCGAGCAGGTACGGTTTGCTCATTTCTTGCCTCCAAAACGGCGATTTTTGGCATAAGAAGGGCCGACCGCCCAGGTAATGCGGTCGGCCCGATAAATCAAGCTTTTATAACGAGAAGGACGTGCCTCCTCTTTTTAGCTACTCGTTAGAGGACGGAGCGGAATGGAACGTTGGGCTCCTCGTCGAAACAGTCCTCAAAACCGCGCTGGTACACGAAGTACTTCTTGCCCGCCTCGAAGTCGGTCGGGTAGGTGTAGTGGCCGCCGACCTTCCAGTAATAGGGCTTGAACTTATAGCCCAGGCGCTCCTTACGCATGTTGTAGAGGACCTCGATCTCGCGCAGGTCCGCCTCGAAGTTGGTCCAGACATCCCAGTGGATAGGGATGACGACCTTGCACTGCAGGGCCTCGGCCATACGGATAATGTCGGAAGCCTCCATCTTGTCCTGCATGCCCATGGGGTTGCAGCCGAAGGAGCCGAAGGCCACGTCGACGCCGCCATACTGCTTGGCGATGTCCTTGCCGTGCTTGGCGAAGTAGATGGAGTAGTGGGAGTCGCCGGAGTGGTAGATGTTGCCGCCCGGGGTACGCAGCAGATAATTGACCGCCTTCTCGTCCATATCCATCGGGCACTTGCCCCAAAGGTCCTCGCGGTCGGGGCCGGTGGAGTCGGTCGTGGTGATGCAGGTGCGGTCGAAGGAGTCCATGCAAACGATCTCGATGTCGCCGACCTTGATGACGTCGCCGGGCTTGACGGTGATGCAGCGCTCGGCGGGCACGCCCCACTTGCGCCAGAACTCAACGGACTTCTTTGGGCCGATGAACGGGACGGGAATCTCGTTGCCGGCGGCGTCGGTGGTGGTCATGCCGGACTGGATCACGTGGGCGGCGAACTCCTTGGACATGTGGTCCTGGTGATAGTGGGTGGCCAGCACCGCGTCAACATGCTTGATCGCGAAGGGATCGAAGACGTAGGGGATGTTGCGCAGGTTGGGCTGCATGGCGCGGCAGCCGGCCATGTTGGCCATCTGGTGACCGACCTTCATCTTGCCGTCGCCATGGGTACGCTTGCCATTGCCGGTCCACAGGTCGATGGTGATGGCGGTGTTGCCCGGGGTCTTCATGTAGATGCCGGTGCAGCCGAGCCACCACATCTCGACGGTGCCGGGGGCCGGCTTGGCCGCCTCCATGTCCTCGTTGAGCCAGGTACCCCACTCGGGGAACGTGTTCATGATCCACTTCTCGCGGGTGACCTCGTCGATAGCAGACATTTGGATACCTCCTGGTTATCGTGCACGGCAAGAAGTACTTGCCGCCTTGAATACGTGCTACTCGGAAACGGTATAGAGGGCGACCTCGTTGGTCTCGCGGTTGGCAGCGATGATTCGCTGCTCTTCGCCGTCATCGATAACCCAGCAGTTAGCCGGGCCGCGGTCGTGATCAATCCGCTCGACCGCGTACTCGCCGTCGGCAAAGTGGACGCGCAATAGATCGCGACCGTCCTTGCGGTTGCCCACTACGGCGCAGGGCTTGCCGGCGAGCTCGCCCGACCAGATGGCGTGCAGGAAGTTGCGGCGCTCGGGGTCGGTCCAGACGCAGGTGTAGACATCCTCGTCGTCGGTCGCGTGCCAGACGGAGAGCGTGTCGCCATGGAACTTGGAGATGGTCAGGATCTCCTCGACGCCGTCGCCGTCGAAATCGCCCACGCAGATGTCGCTCGTCGGGTTGACAATGAGGCATTTGACGTCCCACTCGCCGTCGGCCGACGCGGGCGGCACGTAGCGAAACACACCGGCGGCCGTCGAGACGAGCGCGTAGCTGCGATCGGGCGCGTACCAGAATCCGTGGTTTTGGACCTGGCCGGCAGCCAGGCAAACGAGCGGAAGCTGGCGATCGTCGCCGTATGCCTCGCCGTCCTCGTCGAGGCGACCCGCCCACACGGCGCCGGGGGTCTGCCAATCGTTCTTGATGCGGCGGCAGGCGCCCTTGATGGTGCAGGCAATCACCCAAGTCGTGCCGTCGGCACCCTTGAGTAGGCCAAAGCGGTGGACGTAAGGAAGGTCGCAGAGCTTGTTGGAGCTCCAGGAGCCGTCCGCGGCGCGGGTATAGGTGCGGATGTGCGCGGTGTCTCCACCGAAGTTGGGCGAGAAGAACTCGCAGGTGGCCATGAACTGGTCGTCGCGTCCAGGGACCTGCGTGATGGTCATAACGCCGCCGGGACCCTCGGACACAGTCTCCATCGGCTCGCCGTCGAGGGCGAAGCGGCGAATGGGACCCTGCTTCTCGACACCGACGAGGAAGCTCTTGGCATCGGCGCCGTCGAAGGTGCCGATGGCATAGGCCAGGTTCATCTCGGCGACTACCTTCTTGGAATAGTTCATCGTGTGTGCCTTATCCCTTTGGAATCGATCAGGTGACGTTGGCTTGCCGCGCTTTTTCGGCAAGTACCCTTGGAAAGAAGCCTGAAAAACTAAGCCTTGAACTTCTCGGCAGCGCCGGTCTCAACAAGGTGCTGCTCCATCTCGGCGTCGGACAGCACATTACGCAGGCCGATGACGGTCACGCCGGCCTTCTCCGCGGCGTCGTACATGTTCACGAAGTTGAGGGGGCTGAACACGATGTCGTACTGACGGGCGACCGAGACGCCCTCGGACAGCGCACAGTGGTGAATGTCGGCGACGCCCATGCCGAGCTTCTTGGTCACGCGCTCGGCGGTCATCTTCATCATGAGGGAAGTGCCGGCACCGTTCGCGCAGGCGACGAGGATCCTAGCGTTCATTGTTCTCTCCGTTTCCACCCGGCCGTGCCGGGTTCCGCCCCGGGCTTCCCGGGCTTCTTTTTACAGAAGGGGCGACCGGCGGTCCGACCGCCCCTTAGAGCTGGTAAGTAACTTTCTGGTGGCTCTAATAACACATGGGGTCTTGGGCAGCATGGCTACTTGGTGCCGTTGGCGCGCATCTCCTTGCACTTCTGCCAATCCTCGACCTCAAGGAAGTAGGTCTCCTTGTGCTTGCGGTACTGGATCTGCGGGATCGCGATGAGCGCGGCGGCACAGATGACGATGCCGAAGACGCCGAGGTACTTCATGATCACGGTCATGATCGGCCAGACGGCCGCCCAGTCCCACATGCCAATGTATCCACCGTAGGCGGCCAGACCCGTCATGCCGGCGATGAACGCGGAGCCGAAGACCTGGATAAGACCGGAGACGAACGGCAGAACGCAGCAGGCGCGCAGACCACCCTTGTCGTTGGCGTACACGCCGATAACGGCGTTGTCGAAGAACAGGGGCACGAAGCCGGCCATGATAACGACGGGGGACTTGAGCAGCAGCAGAATGCCGATGGCGAGGAACTGGCCAAGAGCACCAAAGAGGAAGCCGATGGTAACGGCGTTGGGAGCGCCGAAGCCGAAGGTGACGGCGCAGTCGACGCCGGGGACGGAGCCCTTGAGGAGCTTGGAGGAGATGCCCTGGAAGGAGTTGGTGAGCTCAGTGACGAAGGTTCGGACGCCGAGCTGAAGAATCGAGAGGTACACGGCGAACTCGAAGGAAGTCGTCAGGATGTACATAAAGAAGTCCTGAGACTCCTTCATGAACTTCTGCTCGACGAGGAAGTCGCGGCCGAGGATAACGAGGATAGTGCCGAAGAACGCGGTCATGAGGATAGCAGTGGCGACGAGGTTCTCGTTGAAGATCTTCAGGAAGCCGGGGAGCTTGATGTCGTCTACGTTCTTGGACTCCTTCTTTGAGTGCTTGTTCATCCAGTCGGCGGCCTTGGAAGCGAGATAGACGCCGAACATCTGCTGGTGAGCGATGGTGAGGCCGGCGCCGTCAGTGAGCTCCTGGGAAGGACGGATGCAGAGGTTGGAGCCAACGGCCCAGTAAAGGCCAAGAAGAACGGTCATGATCGCGAGGACGGCCCAGTCCTGGTCTTTAAGGGCGGGAAACGCAAAGAGAATCAGGAAGAACGCTAGGGCGGACTGCTGAACCTGAACGTGGCCCGTGGTAAAGAGCGCGCGGCACTTGGTGACCTTGCGGAAAGCCACGAGCACGATGTTCAGAATGAAGGCGAAAAGCAGCAGGAACATGACGAGCGAGAAGGACTTACCAGAGATGAAGGACAGTGCAGCGGAGCTGGTGTCCTCCATGGCAGCCTGAACGGCGTTCTGGCCGAAGTACGGGTCGATGACGCAGGCGTTCATATTAAAGCGAGTCTGCAGGCCGACGAGGACCGGGCGGAAGGCGCTGGTGAGGCCCGAGGAACCGACCATAAGTATCTGGTAGCCGATGACTGCCTTGATAAAGCCGGCGAGGATGTCGTACCAAGGCTTCTTCATGAGTGCATAGCCGAGGACGACGATCAAGCCGATAAAGTAGGCGGGCTGGGTGAGGATGTTGTTGACGATCCACGTCCAAATGCCCATTAAGACGTCCATGTGCTTCCTTTCATTCCTTTGCGGAGATGCCCCGTGGCAACCCCGATAGTAGTTAGTCGATCGCGCCTATTCGTCTCCGACCATGGCGTCAATCTCGAGGAGATCCTCGGGCGAGGTCGCCGCCTTGAGCTTCTCGACGGCCTCCTCATTAGTGAGGACCGCCATCAGGCGTTGCATGTTTTTGAAGTGTTCGTCCTGGTTGGTGGAGCACAGGGTAAAGAAGATCTGCGCGTCGGTGTCGGGCGTCGGGTTCTCCTCATCGAAGTGCACGGACTCGGCACTGCGCATGAATCCGATGCCGGTACCATTGCAACCCTGGGCGTTCTCGGTAGTGTGGGGCATCGCGACGCCTGGAACCAAAACGATGTAGGGACCATTTTTCTCAACGTTCTCGATGATCACATCAGCGTAGACGGGCTCAACAAGGCCCTCAGCCTCCAAAGGCTTGCAACACTGACGAAGTGCTTCCCTCCAATCCAGTTGCCCCTCGACGAAGGCATAACGCTTCTTCTCGGCGATTTCCTTCAAAAGCATCCGGGACCTCTCCTTTCCTCGATGCCATGATCAATTACGATATCACCGTTCATAGTGTTCGAACGTTACGAACGTCTTACTGGCTCTGTTATAGCTTAACTGTTCATCTTAAATGTTCGTTTTGGATAGAATCGACGTGAACGGTAGGTTTTTCACGGTAGACGGTTGTAAAGAAATAGGTAGAACAATCACATTGTTCGTTTCTGCTAAGGTGTGACTATCGAATAATCCAAATCGTTCAACGATTGAACGACCAGCTCAGTTTATGTTCCCTATACTTATGAACAAGAGCTCTAATCAAGGCAGGTCCCATGGCAGACAAAAAGAGCCGCGGCTTCGTGGAGCAGCGGCGCCAGACCATACTCAATCTACTTCGGGAGAAAGGCCGCGTCAGCGTGGCCGAGCTCTCCGAGAAACTGGGCATCAGCTCGTTGACGGTTCGCCGCGATCTCGACGAGCTCGAGGCACGAGGGCAGGTCACGCGCCGCTACGGCGAGGCGCTTCTTTCCGAAGGCGCCGCCGATGGGCAGGGGGCTGCCGCCGATCCTTTCGAGGATGCAAAGTCACGCATAGCCCAAGCGGCGGCGGCGCTCGTGACCGACCGGGAGCTGCTGTTTGTCAACACCAGCTCAACTGCGCTCGGAGCCATCAAATACTTGGACGCCCACGGCGTCACGGTGGTCACCAATAGCCTTCATGGACAGGACCTCCCCACTCCCGAGGGCGGCATGGTGCTCGTAACCGGCGGCGAGGTGCGTCCGCCACGCGGGGTTCTTTCCGGGGAGTTCGCGCTCTCGAACATCCGCAGCGTCGCTGCGAGCACCTGCTTCGTCGGCTGCGCCGGCATCAGCCTCACCGGCGGCATCACGTCGACCACACAGCAGGAGGCCATCGTCAACTCCCTCATGGTAGAGCGCAGCGAGCGCATGGTCCTTCTTGCCGATTCGCGCAAGCTCGGCATCAGCGCAGGTTTCAGCTATGCCGACCTCAGCCGTGTCAACCTGCTGATCACTGACACAGGCGCCACCGACGAGGACGTCGAGGTGCTTCTGGAGGCGGGCATCCACGAAATCCGCCGCGTCTAGGCACGCCGCGCCAACCCGCCAACAAAATGCCGCCGGCTACCCGAAGGTGCCCGGCGGCGGCTTTGGCACTCTTTACGAGCTCTACTGCCCGCAGTACTTGACCACGGTCTCAATCATACCTTCCGGCGTGGTCTGGGACATGATGTCCGCGGACGCCGCGTCGTCGATGAAGATGCCCAAAAACGCCTGGAGCATCGCGACCTGGCCCCCCTCGTGAGCAAGAAGCCCGAGGTTCACGATGAGCTGCGCGTTGACGAGGCCAGTATCGGCCATGCCGTCGAACTCGATCGGCTCCTTCGGCTTGATGATCGCGATGTAGGGCTTGATGAGGTTCTTGGGGTCCACATGCGGAAGCGCCACCGAGATCGAGGCGCACTCGAGCCCGGTCGGATAGTTCTTCTCGCGCTCAAGGATAGCGTCGAGCCAGGAATCCTTGACGTAGCCGCCCTCCTTGAGCTTCTCGCCGAGCTTCTTGAAAAAGTCGAGGCGATCGGCGGCCTCGAAGTCAAAGAAGACGAGCTCAGGCTTGAGCAGGCTGGTATCGATTGCAGGCATCCTTTATCCTCCTGTTGTTTCCGCTCTTCCTTCAACTGTCGTCCTTAGAAGGATGGCATCTTGACCCCAAAGAAGAAGGGCCCGCATCTTGCTCGATACGGACCCTCCACAGTCGGCGCCCATCCCTTGCCCTGACCGTGGGGCTATAGACTTGGCCTACTGCGCATCCTTGGCGGCAGCTGCGTCAACGTCGTGCATTTGCGCAGCCTCCTTGAGGATACGCTGGCGATTCCAGATCGCCAATGCGACTGCAGCGGCAGCGCAGATACCAAGGCCAAGAGGACCAAGGACGTCCGCACTGCGGGTGATGATCCAAGTAAGCGGGTTGGCGCCGTCGCAAATCGACGAAATCGCGGCAGCTCCGCCCATATCGAAGCCAACATTCGCCGCCGCACTGGTAATGAGCGGAGACAAATCGGTGGCGATGTAGAAGCCGACGGCCAAAACCACGATGCCGGTCAAAAGGCCACGGAAGCCGTTCTCGTGAACAATCGGGGTGACCAGGACGAGCATATAAGGAATTACCGCCAGGTCAGCCAACGGAACCATCTTGTTTCCGGGAAGGACAAAGGCAAGGAAAATGGAGACCGGGACTAGAATCAGTGCCATGGTCAGCGTCACGGGATGGCCGGTGCCGACGGCCGCGTCGAGGCCGATATAAATCTTGCCGCGGTTCTGGAAGCGCTTCTGAATGAAGGCGGACGCCGCATCGGAGACGGGCATGAGGCCTTCCATCAGCAGGGCAGCCATCTTTGGAATCAGCACCATAACAGCGCCCATGAGCACGGCGATGGAAAGAACGGAAGGGGTGGTGCTGCCGTCAGCGGCAGTCGCCGGCAGCAGCCCGTAGCCGGCAAGAAGCCCGATTAAAAGGCCGATGATGGAACCAAGAAGAATTGGCTCACCAAAGACACCAAACTTCTTTTGCATAGTGCGGACATTGATATCGATCCTATTCAGACAGGGAACCCTATCGATAATCCAATTCACCGCATACGCAATGGGCGCATACGCACCGGCAAGGCCGTGGGGAATAGAGACGCCGGGGAGTCCTAGCGACTTCTCCACCAGTGGGGCTGTTACATCGCCCACGATCAAGACGATTACCTCATTGATGATGGCGGCCGCAATGCCGAAGGCAACGTTATCGGTGACGATGGCGACAAGGGCTCCGGTGAAGGCGAAGTGCCAGTAGTTCCAAATATCGACGTCAGCGGTTTGCGTGGTGTTGGTCAACAGCATGACGATGTTCACCAGAAGACCTAGGGGGATGATGATGGTTCCCACAATAGAACCCATCGCAATTGCGGAGGCGGCGGGCCAGCCAACATCCAAGACGCTCAGCTCAAGGCCGAAGCGCTCGACCATGGCGGTTACTCCTGCTGCAAGGTCGGTGCCCATGAGTTGGTTGATCACGAGATTCAAGCCGATAAAACCGACTCCAACGGTGAGGCCAGCCTTAAGACTCTTGCCAAACCCAGCGCCGAATAAAACGCCCAGAATCGTCAGCACGATGGGCATGACGACAGAAACTCCCAGACTCGATACCCCCGAGAAGAATGCAACGATTGCGTCCAATGTCTCTCTCTTTCCTACACAAGCCGTTTTTCCACGGCCGCAGCCCCTTATGCCGGTGGAGGAGTAGCTATCTCGACATGATGTCAACGATTTGCTGTTCCGCCGCAGCGCGACCCATGCCCGTAAGGAACGGCAGACCGCTCACAAACTGACAATTCAAATCCGCCGGCGCAATCGTAGTGGCGACGAGCAACACAGCATCGGAACACTGAGAGGGAGCCTCCGCAATGGAGCACTGCACAATGTGGTAAGTTCCAGCCAGGCCGTTGGCGTCAAGAAGGTCCTTAATCTTAGAGGCGACCGCCGTGGAAGTAGCAACGCCAGAACCGCATGCGACTACGAGCTTTTTCATCTATTTCTCCCTTCGGAATCGACAACGACAGTCGATTCATTTCTATATAAATACCTATCTCATGCGCTCAGAACTGATATGCGGTACTTACAATTGCCTGTCCTGGAGTCAGCCACGTTGTAGACCACTCAATTGAGCGACCGTCCTCCAATCGGATGTTCTGTTCGAGAACAAGTACCGCGGCGTTGTCCTCGCAGCCCAAAAGCTCCGCGTGGTCATGCCCCGCGACGCGGGCGGTGTAGCGCATGTCGGAACGGTAGATCCTGCCGCCCGAGCACTGCTCGACGGCGTCGAACATCGACACCTTGGTGAAGTCCACGTCCTCAAGGCCAGGACACGCCACTAGATTCGACCAGCTTTCCTGGCAAAGGACCGGGTTTCCCTCCACCGTGCGCACGCGGCGCAGCAGCATGGTCTTGTCGCCTTCGTTCAAGCCGAGCTCATCCGCAACGTCGAGGGACGCCGGCACGACACGCATCTCGACGACGCGGGTCTTGAACTGCTTGCCCTGCTGCGCAAGGGACGCCGCGAACGAAAGCGGCCTGGTCCCCGCCGGGTGCGTGATGTCCGCGTCCGCCACGTACGTGCCGCTTCCGTGCTTTTGGACCAAAAGACCCTCGGACACAAGCTGCTTGATGGCCTTGCGGACCGTGCCACGAGACACCTGGCACAAGGAGACGATCTCGTTCTCGGACGGGATGCGCGAGCCAACCGCCCATTCCTTCAGGTCGATCTCGTTTCTGATCTTGTCCGCCAACTGCAAATAGAGCGGCCGATCCTGTGTTTTGTCCAACGACGAAGAATCGTCTTTAGCCATCGATTGTCACCAGATAACACCCGGAGCAAGTTGTACAGTTTTTGTACTGTACATCATGGGTACAACTTCAATCATTAGCAATAAGCCGCCCGACCATTTCTTCGCAAACAACGTAGAATCGGCCGGGCGGCTGAATACAATCTCTGCGATTTGAGCCTAGATTGCGATGAGCCTACTTAGGGTCTACGTCCACACGGCCGTCATCGCGCAGGTGCACGCGGCCGGCGGCGAGCCAGCCCACGACCTCGGGATACAGCTCGTGCTCAATGGCGTGGATGTGCTCCTCGAGGGTATCGACGTCCCAGTCCTCCTCCACCGGCAGCGCACGCTGCGCGATGATGGGGCCGCAGTCGTACTTGTCGTCGGCGAAGTGAACCGTCACGCCCGTGACCTTGACGCCGTAGTCGAAGGCGTCCTGAATGGCGTGCGCGCCCTTGAAGCTGGGAAGAAGTGCCGGGTGCAGGTTGACGATGCGGCCGGGGTACGCATCGAGCAGCGGCTTTCTGACCATGCGCATGTACCCCGCCATGATCACGTACTCGCAGCCCGCCTCCTTGAGGGCGGAGGCAATCTTTGCGTCGGCGGCCTCAGGCTCGGCGTACTCGGACTTCTCCATAACGAGCACCGGAAGGCCGGCGGCCTGCGCGCGCTCGATGCCGCGCACGCCCGGACGGCTCGACACCACGAGCGCAACCTCGGCGTTGAGCGAGCCGTCGGCGATACGGTCGATGATGGCCTGCAGGTTGGTCCCGCTGCCGGAGACGAGAACGCCGATCTTCAGCGGCGCCGCCTCGTCATCCTCGGCGAGGCGGCAAACGCCGCCCTCGCAGCTCCAATGGCTCATCGATAGGTCACCTTGCCCTCGCCCGGAACGCACTCGCCCATGACGAAGGGCTCGAAGCCCTGCTCGCGGAGCTTGGCCTCGACCTCGGCCTGGTCCTCAGGGGCGCAGATGATGCTCATGCCGACGCCCATGTTGAAGGTCTTGTACGCCTCGTCCAGGGTAAGCCCGGCGGCCTTGACCATGTACGGGATGACGGGGGGCATCGGCCAGGCGGGGCCTTCCTCGCCGCCTCGGTACACGAGCGCGTCGACGTCGGCGGGCAGCGCACGGTTGAGGTTCTCGGTGATGCCGCCGCCGGTGATGTGCGCCATCGCGTGGATGGGGGCCCCGGCCTTGAGGGCGGCCACGAGGCCGCCGGCGTAGATGGTGGTCGGGCGCAGGACGGCGTCGGCCAGGCTCTCGCCGCTGAGCTCATCCAGCGGCTCGTTGAGCTCCTCGACGGACTTGCCCTCGATGGCGACCTTGCGCACGAGGGAGTAGCCGTTGGAGTGGATGCCGGAGGACGGCAGACCGAGGATGACGTCGCCGGCCTTGACCTTGTCGGGGCCGATCATCTTCGGGCGGTCGACGACGCCCACCACGAAGCCGGCCAGGTCATAGTCGTCGGGGTTCATGACACCGGGGTGCTCGGCCATCTCGCCGCCCACGAGGGCGCAGCCGGATTTCTTGCAGCCCTCGGCGATGCCCTTGACGATCTCCGCCACATGCTCGGCGCGGAGCTTTCCGATGGCCACGTAATCAAGGAAAAAGAGCGGCTCGGCGCCGATGGGCACCACATCGTCGACGCACATGGCCACGAGGTCCTCGCCCACCGTGTCGTGGCGGTCGAGCAGCTGGGCGATGGCGAGCTTGGTGCCGACGCCGTCGGTGCCGGACACGAGGATGGGGTCCTCCATGTCCTTAAAGCCCTTCATCGAGAAGCAGGAGCCGAAGCCGCCGAGCCCGCCGATGACCTCGGGGCGGTTGGTGGCCTTGACGGCGCCCTTGATGGCGTCGACCGCGCGGGCGCCCTCGTCGACGTCCACGCCGGCGTCGGCGTAGGTAACGTGCTTGGTCTGCTGAGCGTCGGACATGTTAGTTCTCCTTGTCTGCCATCTCGAGGACGTCCTCGGGGTGCATCTTCGAGAGGTCGCTGGCGGCCTCAAGGTTGTTGGGCGTGTAACCGGGGAGGAACTTCTCCTCGTAGAACGACTTGGGGATCTCGACCGGGTAGTTGCCGTCGAAGCAGGCCTTGCAGTAGCCGACCTCGGGGACGCACTCCATAAGGCCCTCGATCGAGAGAAACCCGACGGAGTCCGCGCCGATGTGGTCGCGGATCTGCTCGAGGGTCATGTTCGCGGCGATAAGCTGGTCCTGGTCAGCCGTGTCGATGCCATAGAAGCAGGGCCACTTGACCATGGGGGAAGCACTGCGGACGTGGACCTCGGTGGCGCCGGCATCGCGCAGGAGCTGGACGATTTGGTTGGACGTGGTGCCGCGCACAATCGAGTCGTCGACCATGACCAGGCGCTTGCCGGCCACGACGTCGGAGAGGGCATTGAGCTTGAGGCGCACGCCACGCTCGCGGAGCTCCTGGGTAGGGGCGATGAAAGTGCGGGCGATGTAGCGATTCTTGATGAGGCCCGTGCCGTACGGGATGCCGGACTCCTTGGCATAGCCCTCGGCCGCCGGGCAGCCGGAGTCGGGCACGCCGATGACGAGGTCTGCCTCGACCGGGGTCTCGCGGGCAAGGACGCGGCCCATGTTGTGACGCACGCGGTAGATGGACATGCCGTCCTTGACGGAGTCCGGGCGCGAGAAGTACACGTGCTCGAAGATGCAGTTGGTAAGGGCACGCGGGCGGCACCCCATCTGGGAAGAGAGACCGTCGTCCGAGATGCGGATGATCTCGCCGGGCTCGACCTCGCGCACGTACTCGGCGCCCACGGTGTCAAGCGCGCAGGTCTCGCTGGCGACGACCCAACCGGCGTCGCCGGAAAGGCGCCCCAGGACGAGCGGTCGGATGCCGTGCGGGTCGCGGAAGGCGTACATGGCGTTGTCGCGGACGAGCACCATGGCGTAGCCGCCCTCGAGCATGCGCATAGTGTGCGCGATGCCCGTGCGCAGGCTGTGGCCGCGCTGGGTAAAGAAGCCGATGAGCTTGGCCGCCACCTCGGAGTCGGTGTTGGAGCGGAACGGGACGCCCATCTCGATGAGCTCGTGACGCAGGCTGTCGAAGTTGACGAGGGTGCCGTTGTGCGCCAGCGCGATGATCACGTCGTTGATCATCGAGAGGTGCGGCTGCGCGGACTCCCAGCCCTTGGCGCCGGCGGTGCCGTAGCGGCAGTGGCCGCAGGCGACCTTGCCGGGCATGGCCGCGAGGTCGGCGTCGGTAAAGACCTGCGTGACGAGGCCGAGGTCCTTGCGCACAAGGACCGTCTTGCCGTCGCCGACCGCGATGCCGGACGAGTCCTGGCCGCGGTGCTGCAGCGAGTGCAGCGCGAAATAGGTCATGCGGGCCACGTCGTGGCCCGGAGCCCATATGCCAAAGACGCCGCACTCCTCATGGAGCTTGTCGTCTTGCTGCTCGGGCGCGGAACTACCTAGATGATCGAGCTTCTCTGACACGAAGTCCTCTTCCTCTCTCGAGCGTCGGTGGCGCGCGGCTACTCTTGGGCCGTCGTCGCCTTGGGCACGCAGACGAGCACGACTCGGCCCGTCTCGTTTCCTGTATAGCTGCAGGTACACAGCGAGAGCACGTTGTTTGCGGCCGCTATCTGCGCATCCGCGTCGGCGGCCTTGGCGCTCGCCTTGGCGGCGAGCGCGGAAAGATAGCTGTGGAACGCGTCGGTCGACTCAAACGAGAAGCACCTGACGTTCTCGTCGTCGCCGTCGGTCTTATAGGCGAGCAGGGGCTGCAGCTCATAGGTCGCCTGCTCGGTCACGTACCAAACGGTGTCGACCGAGTCGAACATGCCCTGGCTCTCCATATCGGAGACGGCCTTGAACATCGATCCGTTGCGCAGGTGGTGACCGTAGATGATGGTCTGCGCATCCACCATGCCGGGGGCGGTGTTTTCCGCGTCGAGGAAGATCTGCCCGCCGAGCGAGTAGTTGCCCTCCGCGTTGGTGTGCAGGTAGGCATCGTTGTCGGCTCCCTGGTAAACAGGGTAGTTGACGTTGGTGCCGGGAATCTGGATCCAACCGACGACCTGCTGGTTCACGGCCTTCAGCGCCGCCCAATCGACCTTAGGGGCGGACGATCCGGTGTTGTCCACGGTCGCGTAGGCCGCGAGCTTCTCGTTTATGACGTCCTGCTCATGGTACTCGTACTGGTTGTGCAGGAACATCCCCGCCGCGGCGATCAAGAGGCAAAGCCCAATGGCAAGAAGAACACGCGAGACCACACGCGCGCGGCGGCGTTTCGGGTCGCGATCGCCCCTGACGTCATAGGGGTCGGAATCGACGTATCCGCCGCGGCGCCCGCCAGACGCCCCGCGACCAGACGTAACGACGCTCTGGTACCCGACCGCGCGGGAGCTGGCGCGGGCATAGGCGTTGCCCGCGGGCGCGTGGTAGGACTCGTCGCCGCCGCGCGTCGGGCGCGGGATGGGCATCTGGGCCTGGGAGGCCGCTCCTTCTTGGCTGAAGTGCTTAGCCATTGACTAGGCCTCGGCCATCTTCTGCTTGAAATCGACGATGACTTGGCGGTACTCGGGCATGGTGGCGCCGAGGATCTGGGTGGCAAAGATGGCCGCGTTCTTTGCGCCGTTGATGGCGACGCAGGCCACAGGCACGCCAGAGGGCATCTGGACCATCGAGAGCAGCGAGTCCATGCCGCCGAGGTCGGAGGTCTTCATCGGGACGCCGACGATGGGCAGCGGGGTGAAGGCGGCCACGACGCCGCCGAGGTGGGCGGCCTTACCGGCGGCGGCGATGATCACTTTGAGGCCGCGGTCGGCCGCGGAGCTCGCCCATTCGTGGACCTTCTCGGGGTTGCGGTGGGCGCTCGCGATGACGAGCTCATACGGCACTCCCAGCTCATCGAGCTGGGCCGTGCAGGCCTCCATGGTCGGCATATCGGACTTTGAACCCATGATGATGCCGACGAGCGGCTTTTCTGCGGTCTGTGCCACGAAACGTTCCTCCTCGGGATTGCGCTGCATGCAAGCTTTAATTATACGCGGCGGGGGCGGGGTTTTTCTTCCCGCTCAGAACCTGCACTTAGAGTGTCACAAATGCCGCGGATGGCTTCCTCGCCATCCGCGGCATCTAGGATTCTCCTACTTGCTCCGAGAGGAGCGCCAGAGCTTGATAAAGCGCCCGATTCCCGCGCGGTCCATCGTCTGGACGTTCTTGCTCGGCAATGATTGGATGAACTGCCTGCCATAGCGCTTGGTCACCAGACGCGAGTCGGCGAGCACGAGCACGCCCGTGTCGCTCGAGCTGCGAATAAGGCGGCCGGCGGCCTGCTTGACCGAAATCACGGCCTCCGGCAGGGAGTACTTCCACCAGGCGCGCTGGTCGCGTGCTTCGCGCTCGCGGACAAGAGGGTCGTTGGGGCTCGCAAAGGGCAGCTTGGGTATCACGACGCAGCGCAGCGTCTCTCCGGCGGCGTCGAAGCCTTCCCAGAACGACTTGAGCGCGAGCAGCGAAAGGTCCTTCTCGGCAATGAAGCGGTCGCGCAGGCGGCGCGCCGAGGCGCCCTTGCCCTGCTGCTCCAGCTCGAGCCCCTCCCGGGAGAGGCGGCCGGAGAGCTCGGCGTAGACGCGCTCCATGTCGCGGCGGTTCGTGAAGAGCGTGAGCACACCGCCGCCCATGGCCACGTGGACGTCAAAGAGCAGATCCACGAGGGCGTCGATGTAGCCGCGCTCGCCGGGGGCGGGCATGTCCTTTGCCACGACGACACTCATGTTGCGGTCGAAGTCGAAGCTCGAGTCGAGCCGCAGGTCGCGGTGCTTGCCCGCGCCCGCCCGGTCGAGCCCGACGCCCGCGTCGAAGTGCTCGAAGCTCTCGCCGACCGCGATGGTCGCCGAGGTGAAGACCACGGTGTCCATCTCGGGCAGCCAGCGCTCCGAGAGGTCCGCGCCCACGTCGAGCTTCTCGGCGCAGAGCTTCTCCATGTTGGCGCGCTTGCGCGAGCGGCTCACCTGCGCGGAGTACACATAGGCGGGGTCGGGCTCGACGCAGATCAGCTTCACGCCGGCAAGAAGCTCGGAGAGGAACCTCGTGGATTCGCCGAGGTCGGCGGCCAGGCGGGCATCCGTCTCGCGCAGGGCGGCAGCGGCCTCCTTGAGCTGCTTGACCGCCTCGGCCAGCACGTCAGCCACCCGAGTGCCGGCAGCCGCGACCTCGCCCCACGGCTCGCCACCGCGCAGGGCCTCGTCGATCCACAACGTACTCACGTCGTAGCCGGTATCCCCTCCGCGGGCGGACGCCGCCAGGCCGTGGACCGCCTCAAAGAGGTCGGCGCAGGCAATCGACGCCCGCGCGACCGTTGCCGCAGCCTTGGTAAGAAGCCCACACACCAACGTCGAGTTCTCGAGGTGCGCACAGGAGGCGAGCAAGGTGCGCAGCACGCCCGTCTTTGTTCCGCCGAGCAGCTCGAAAGCGATGCGCGCCTCCTCGCCAGAGACCTCGACGGCCCACTGGCGCCGGGCCTCGGACTCGAAGGCGTGGGCCTCGTCCACCACCCAGTGGCGAATCGGGGGAAGGATATTGCCGTCGGCATCGACATCGCGCAGAAGCAGAGAGTGGTTCGTCACCACGACATCGCCGCAGGCGGCGCGTCGGCGGGCGCCGTGCAGCAGACACAGATTGGGATAGTACGGGCAGCGCGAGCGCAGGCACTCGCCGGAGGTCGTGGTGAGCATGGAGCGCGGCACGTAGCGCCAACGGATGCCCAGCGCGTCGAGGTCGCCGTCAGGAGACTGGCAGGCGTACGCGTAGCACACCGCAATCGCCGTGAGCATGTCCGCGCCCACGGCGTTGTCGGAGCGGCCGTCCTTCTTTCCCGCGGCAATGGGGAGGTCCTCGCGCGCCGCCCGGTCCATGCGGTGCAGGCAGGGGTAATGGTCGTAGCCCTTCAGGCTGTGGAACTCGAGCCCGCCGGGCAGCGCCTCGGCCAGCGCCGGCAACTCGTGCGAGACGAGCTGGTCGGTGAGCGCGTTGGTTTTCGTCGCGACGCCCACGGTTACGTTGTTTCTTTGGGCAAACAGCGCCATGGGCAGCAGGTAGGCGAGTGACTTGCCGACGCCGGTGCCCGCCTCGATGGAGCGGTGGGTCGAGGTCGCGAGGGCGCGGGCTATCTCGCGTGCCATCTCTTCTTGCTCAGGCCTGCGCTCGAGGTGGTCGTACATCCTGCCGGCGACGCCTTCGGCCGAAAGCTCATTGGTCACCTCTTCGCAGCTGGGCGCTTGCATGGGGCGATCGAGCTCCTGCGCGTCCTCACGCACGTGGCCCTGCTGCGCCGCGACAATCCTCGCGCGAACAGCGGGCAGCGAGAAACGCACCCCCTCGTCCGCGAGCGCGAGACCCGACAGCACGGGGCGGAATGCCCAGTCGACCTCCTCGTGCATCCTCGACAGATACCCCAAAAGCCCTGCGGGCAGGTCGGTGAGCGCGCAGAGGATGATTCTCCACATGCCGCAGAGTGCGTCGACGTCGTCGCTCGAGTTGTGCGTAACCGCCGCGCACCCGAACGCCGACGCCATGTCCGCCAGGCGGTGCGAAGAAAGACGCGGGAGCGCGATGCGCGAGAGCGACAGGGTGTCGATCCAAGTGTCAGAGACGTTCGCCCCTCCCGGGACCGCCTCCACGAAGGTCCGGTCAAAGGTCGCGTTGTGGGCGAGCACCGGGGCTCCGCCGACGAACTCGGCGAGCGCGGCCACGGCCTCCTTGGGCGAGGGCGCGCCGGCGACGTCGATCTGCGAGATGCCGGTGAGCTTCTGGATCTCGGGCGGGATCTGGCGCCCCGGGTCCACGAACGTCTCGAACCTCTCGACGACCTCGCGCCCGCTCAGGCGGGCCGCGCTTATCTCGATGAGCTCGCAGTCCTTGAACGAGAGCCCCGTCGTCTCGGTGTCGAGCACCACCACATCTTCCTCGAGCAGGCTGAACCTCGCAGTTCTTGCCCTTTCCGCGAGGCTTCGGTAGGCTTCTGCCACGCTCTTTGGGGTACCGGGCAAAATCAGGTCTTCGAGGCTCATCTCATGGGTGGCCGCGCGGTCGTTCTCTTGGGGCATCCTGTTCCTTATCTTGTTTTGGTTTTGGCCTTAGGCACGCACGTCTACTCTACCTTTGACGCGCGCCCCTCGACCGCGAGCTCGATAAATTTAGCGCAGAGCTCCGGGAACTCGATTCCGCCGTGGCGCGCGGAGTCCGGAAGAAGGCTCGCCGGGGTCATGCCGGGGATGGTGTTGGTCTCTAGAATCACCGGCTCGCCCATCTGGGTCACGATGAAGTCGCTGCGGGAGCACCCGGCGCACCCGAGCGCCTTGTGGGCCGCGACCGCGGCGTCCTGGGCCTTCGCGTACACCGCCGGCGCGAGGCGCGCGGGGATGACGTGGTGCAGCTCAGCCGGCTCGTACTTGACCTTCACGTCGTAGAAGTCGGCGCCGGTCACGATCTCGACGATGGGCAGGGCGTGCGGGTCGGCGTTCCCGATCACGGGCACCGTGATCTCGGTTCCCACGACGCACTCCTCGATGAGCACGCGCTCGCCCTCGGAACCCGCGAGATCGACGGCCTCCTGGAGCTTGGAGCTCTCGGTCACGCGCGTGATGCCGAAGCTGCTGCCGTTGCCGGATGGCTTTACAAAGAGGGGCAGGCCGAGCTTGCTCACCAGGGCGTCCTTCTGCTCCTGGGTAAGCTTGGCGCCCGCGGGGAGGTCGACGCCGCGAGGCGTGCGGATACCGGCCTTGGCGTAGAGCACCTTTGCGGCCTCTTTCTGCGTGGCGACCGCAGAGGCAAATACGCCCGAGAAGGCGTAGGGAATGTGCATGACCTCAAGCATGCCCTGAATACAGCCGTCCTCTCCGAAGCGCCCGTGGAGCGCCGGGAAGGCGACGTCATAGTTCCCGCCCGCGAGCTTCTCGGCAAAGCGGTCCTCGGCGATATCCAGAAGGTCAACCTTCTTGAACCCGCACTCGAGGAGCGCCTTCCTGCACTCGTTTCCCGACGTGATGCTCACGTCGCGCTCATCCGACCAGCCGCCGCAAAGCACGACGACCCTCAGGCTCTTGAGTTCTTCTGTATTCATGCTGCTCCTTAGCCGGGCGGGCCTTACCAGCTGCTAGACTCGACTGGCATTGAGGCTTATTTCCTGTTGAGAGGATACTCCACCGCAGGACAAAAACTCGAAGGACAGGAGAATCTGTGGCTGTTATCAACAATGATAAGAATACCAACCAAATCCGTGACCTCAAAACCATGACAAAAGGCGAGCTGGCGGCTCTTATGGAGTCGCTTGGGCAGCCGACGTTTCGCGTGAAACAAGTCGAGGACTGGATCTGGAACAAGAACGCCAAGTCCTTCGACGACATGACCAACCTCCCCAAGTCCCTGCGCGCTCAGCTCTCCGAGTCCCTTGCCCTCGGCGGGGTCGAGGAGGTTGCTCGCCAGGTTTCCGAGGACGGTAGCCGCAAGTACCTTCTTCGCATGACCGACGGAGTGACCGTCGAATGCGTCGGCATGCCTTCCGGCAAGAAGCTTGCCGTTTGCGTGAGCACCCAGGCCGGGTGTGCTATGGGCTGCGCGTTTTGCGCCACCGGCGGCGCCGGCTTCACGCGATCGCTTTCCCCTTCGGAGATTTACGATCAGGTTATGCATGTTCGCGACGACTTCAATACGCGCGTAACGAGCGTCGTCTTCATGGGCCAGGGCGAGCCGTTCATGAACTATGACAACACGCTGGCCGCGCTCCGCAAGCTCAACGACCCCGACGGCGCGGGCATCGGCGCTCGCCACCTTACCGTTTCCACCTGCGGCGTTATTCCGATGATCCGCAAGTTCTCCCGCGAGCCCGAGCAGTTCACGCTTGCCGTTTCGCTTCACTCAGCGGTTCAGAAGACCCGCAACCAGATCATGCCTGGGGTAAAGAAGTACTCGCTCCTTAACCTTTATACGGTCATGGGCGAGTACGTTGACCGCACCGGACGCCGACCGACCTACGAGTATGCCCTCATCGACGGCGTCAACGACACCAGGGAAGAGATGGAAGCTCTTTGCGACTTCTGCCGCGATACCCTTGCGCACGTCAACATCATCCAGCTCAACAATGTACCGGGCTCGAAGCTCAAGCCGTCTACCGAACGTCGCGCCGAGGATTTCGTCAATGCGCTTTCTCGCGTAGGTGTTGAGGCGACGATTCGCAACTCGCGCGGATCCGACATCGACGCCGCCTGTGGTCAGCTCAAGCAGCGTCTTTCCTAGAGCGATCTCTACGCTTTATATCGTCAGGCCCGGGGGGATCACCCCCCCGGGCCTCTTCTTTATCTCTACTCTAGAACTTATGTTCTAGTAACCTAACTTTTCCCATTGTTGATTAGTAACTTGCACATTGGGAAGCGTGTTCGGATCTTGAATGACTTGTCCGGTCATTGTATCTATAACCTCTGATATGCGGCTATAGCTCTCATATACCGAGTGCGCCATTTTCTTTACTTCAGCTTTTGCGTTATCTGTCAACAGACGACTATAGAGTAGATATCCAGTTCCTGTAACAACAATCGAACCAATCAAGAAGTTCTTGATCTTCATTAGAGTTCGCCGTCCATGCCAGACAATAGATTTACCAAGTGCGCAAGCTGCTCGTCGTCAGCAAACTCGATTTCCAGCTTGTTCTTCCCACGTACATTCTTGACCTTGACGTTGGTGTCCAAAGCCACTCGAAGTGTTCTCGCTGCTCGCTTAAAGGAAGCCGGAAGAGGCTCGCGCTTTCGTACAACAGGCTCTTCATTGACAGAAAAGAGTGGGGCAAGGTTTTCTGTCTCTCGAACCGACAGTTTCTCATCCACAACTTTCTGAGCCAACTTAATGCGACCCTCAGGGCTCGGAACAGCCAGAATAGCTCTGGCATGGCCAGCTGTAATCAATCCATCCTCAACGAACTGCTGGACCTCTTCCGGAAGATCAAGTAATCTCAAAGTGTTAGTCACGGCTGACCTTGACTTAGAGACAAGCTTAGCAACCTCATCCTGAGTTAAAGACCTCTCTTTGATGAGCTGCTTATAACCCCGAGCCTCTTCAAGAGGACTCAGGTCTGCTCTTTGAAGGTTCTCAATGAGTGCTAGTTTGAAGACCTCATCATCAGAGATATCTTTGATAATGACTGGAACCTCTTCGAGGCCAGCGAGTTTTGCTGCTTGATATCTTCGCTCACCTGCGACGATCTCATATTTTGTTCCCTTCTTTCGAACAAGAAGGGGCTGTAGAATTCCGTTTTGTTTAATCGAGTCAGAGAGCTCAGAAAGCTCCGACTCTTTGAACAGTTTTCGCGGTTGGTCTTTGTTCGGAACGATTTGCGTAATCTTAAGAGTGGAATCAGGCTCGAGCGCTGCGGTCTCCGCCTCTGCAGTACCCATTAGTGACCCAAGTCCTTTGCCTAATGCTTTCTTAGCCACGCCTCGTCACCTCTTTCGCAAGTGCACCATATGCAAGAGCACCCTTACTAACGCGCGCATAGAGACTGATTGGTTTTCCGTAAGAGGGAGCCTCTGCGATTTTTACATTACGAGGAACAACCGTCTTAAAGACTTTATTGCCAAAATACTTACGGACTTCGTCCTCCACCTGCTTCGAAAGGGAAGTACGAGTATCGAACATCGTAAGAACAACGCCAAAAATCTCAAGATCAGGGTTGATGTTCTTTTGCACCATTCTCATGGACTCAAGGAGTTTTGTAACTCCCTCAAGCGCGTAATACTCGCATTGAATTGGAATCAATAGGGAATCAGCAGCACAAAGTGCATTAATAGTAAGAAGACCTAAAGAAGGAGGGCAATCAATAATGATGTAATCGAATTCATCCTTAACTGGTGCTAAAGCCTTCTTCAGGCACCCTTCTCTTGCCATTTTCGATACAAGCTCGATTTCAGCGCCTGCTAATTGAATTGTCGCTGGTGCAACAGACACACTTTTGCAGTCTGTGTCTTGGATTATGTCTTCTATCGGGTACTCATGGAGGACAGAATCGTAAATATCGTGTTCAAGTTCTTCTTTTTCAATTCCGAAACCCGAAGAAGCGTTGCCTTGAGGATCGAAATCGATAATCAGCACTTTTTTCTTTAGTTCAGACAGGCTAGCCGACAAATTTATTACTGTTGTAGACTTGCCAACGCCGCCTTTTTGATTGATACATGCAATTACTCGTGTATTTCTATCAGGAAAACCGCGTTTAATGTCGCGAAAACCCACTATTTATCTCCTTGGCTCGGCTACATGGCTGGATTAATAGTAGTTGATGTTTCACGTGAAACTCTCGACTATCTGATTAATCACGTTTCACGTGAAACTATCAGCATACGGAGTATGAGTGTTTCACGTGAAACCTGATTATTTTGAACAACAAACCAAATATTTCAGTAATGTATTACTTTTCAATTGCGTAGATAGAAATAGTCGGCGCCATCTTTCATGTGAAACATGGCGCTGACTATTACTTCTTCGGTATTAAAGGATGATTCTTTGCTGATCCATTCGGTCTCGGTAACTTAATCCTAGGTTCATGATCTTTTTCATAAATTAGAATCTCTCGATGCCCTAGACAACGTGGAAGTTCAAGAGTTTCACGTGAAACACGAGTTAAACCGCAAATCTGCGAAGCGAAATTAGCATTTTGAAGTTCTTCCTCAGTCAGATTTGCCTTCTCGAGAACAAGTTGTCCACCGAACTTGAGCAAAGGAGCAGAATACTCAATGATTACATTGCTCTGGGCAACAGCACGAGCAGTAACGAAATCAAACGAAGCAGGTTCCTTCAAAGCAAGTTCTTCAGCTCTGATTGACATTGCAGAACAATTATCAAGCCCAAGCTGATCAATGAATTCATTGACTGCATTTACCTTCTTACCAACAGAATCAATGAAGAGACCACTCATTCCAGTCATGATTGCCAGGGGAATTCCAGGAAAACCGGCACCTGTTCCGATATCAAGGAATCTAAGGCGATCTGAGGGCTTGAAAGCCTTTGTCCCTAGTGGGACTAGGGAATCAACGAGATGAAGCGTTACAGCGTCTCTCAGAGCAACGATTCTGGTGAGGTTAACAACTTTGTTCTTCTCAATGACTAATTCAAGGTCCTTAATTAGTAGGTCAGCTTGAGCTTCAGTGCATTCAATACCGAAGACCGAAAGCTCATCAATCAGCTGCTCCATCAGATTCTCGTGAGTAGGTTCAGACACAATTGCCTCCTGCCAAAAACTATCGATACGAGGATTTTTGTCAAAGAAAAAGGAGGAGCCGAAGCCCCTCCTAAAGATACTACCTTGTGTTGATCAGCTAATGAACAGCGGTAATAACAACTCGGCGATTGGGATCCTCACCCTCGGAATGAGTAGTGACAGTATCATCGTCAACCAGAGCCAGGTGAACCAGACGACGCTCATAGGCATTCATAGGGGCCATGGCAACACGTCCCTGCTTGCGAGCCCTGCTTGCAGCTGCCTTAGCAAGACCCTGGACCTTAGACTTCCTACGAGTTTTATAACCCTCGATATCTACGACGATGGGGTAATAGAACCTAAGCGTGCTGCTCATCAGCGATGATAGAACCATCTGAAGAGAATCGAGAGTACGGCCATGGCGACCAATGAGAACCGCAAGGTCACCACCGTTAACGTCGAGAATCAGCTCACCGTTATCACCGTCATACTCATCAATAGAGCACTGAGTCTCACCAAAGAAACCAAGGAGCTCGCGGAGATACTCGACGGCAACGTCAGCGACCTTATCGGTCTCGTCGTCGGTCAGCTCGACGCCGGCCTCAAAATGCTCGCGAATAGAGGCAAACTCATCAGCGGCATCCATGGAGGTGGACTGCTCGTCGGCCGTGCCGACCTCAGTCAGAACCTCTTCGTCCATGCCAACCTCCAATATAAGTAACTAAATTACTAACCAACAAATACCAGCAAATTTAGCGGCTCTTGTGCGGACGCTGCTTCTTTTCGCGGCGAACGACGTTGACCTGAACGGGAGCGTTCTTGGCGCGCTCCTCGGCCTCCTTCTTTGCCTTCTCCACGACGCGCTGGGTAACGACCTTCTGCTGGATGACCTGCCAGATCGAGGAAGAGACGTAGTAGAGCAGGACAGCCGACGGGCAGGTCCAACCAAACCAAAGCATCATGAAGGACATAACGCCGCCCATGGTCATCTGCTGGGTCTTCATCTCGGGGTTGCTGTCCGAGTTCATCACCATGGGGATGAAGGTGAGGACACCAAAGAGGATATCCATGATGATGTACGGCAGGGCCGCAACGAAACCGCCCTGCGAGAGCATATCGGCGACGGAAACCGAGATCGAGGGGAGAATGCCGTAGAACGAGGCGTCGGCGGGAACGTTCTTGATAACGGCAAAGAGCGCGAAGAAGATAGGCATCTGAATGAGAAGCGGCAGACAACCCATAAGCGGGTTGACCTTCATCTCGGAGTAGACCTTCATCGTCTCTTCCTGGAGACGTTGCGGGTCGTTAGCGTACTTCTCCTGAATCTCCTGAATACGCGGCTGCATGACCTGCATGCCGGCAGTCGACTTGACCGACTTCGTCTGCAGCGGAGTCAGAGCCAGGCGAACAATGACGGTAAGGACGATGATGGCAAGGCCCCAATCGCCCACAAAGCCCTGGATTCCCGCGAGCACCGCGGTCAGGAAGTTAATAAACCAATCCCACATGTTTCCTCCGTGGTCAAAGACTAGGGGACGGGGTCGTAGCCCCCGCCATGGAGCGGGTGGCACCGAAGAATCCTACGCAAAGCAAGTACGGCGCCCTTGAGGGCCCCGTACTTCTCTATGGCCTGCCGCGCGTACTCGGAACACGTGGGGTAATAAATACACCGCGCGCCAAGCAGCGGGGATATGCGGCGTTGATAAAAGCCGACGCAGGCAAGCAGGACGCGAGAGGCAACAGATGTGCCACGCGCGCCGCCCACCTTAGGCGCCGGCTTTCTTAATGAGTCTTCTCAGGGATGCGGCGACGCTCGATGGCGAGCTGTCGTGCGTGTCCTTAGTCGAGAAGAGGATCACGTCGTATCCGTCCAATGGCAAAGCGCATTCGCGAGCCGCCTCACGCAGCACGCGCTTGCACCTGTTTCTGTAGACGGCGTTTCCTAGCCGCTTAGGCGCGACGAAGGCGACCCTTCCGGGGCCGCCCTCGTCAAGCTTAGCCATTCGAATGCGCAGGAGAGGATCGTTGAACCTCTTCCCACAAGAGAAGACCTTCTCGAAATCCCGCTTCGATTTGATGGTCTTCTTCATTGTATTTAGACGGTGAGCTTCTTGCGGCCCTTGAGGCGGCGACGGGCGAGCACCTTGCGGCCGCCCTTGGTGGCCATACGGGCGCGGAAACCGTGGGTCTTGGCGCGCTTGCGCTTGTTCGGCTGATACGTACGCTTCATAGCTATTCCTCCCGGTTGGGTGTAAACGTCTTTTTAGGGCAATAAGCTCAAAGATTGTAAAGGTCAAATGCGAAAACTGTCAAACATCTACGCAAAAGAAGTACGCATCGACGGAAACCGCCACTATTTCACCTTTTCTTCCATAAATGGAAGGAACCTTTCAAATGGCCTGAAACCTGCAGAAAGATGCTATGCTTTTCCAGCCGTGGATTCACGTTGAATTCGAGTTATCAACCGCTTTTTGACAATTGTTGAAAACTTTCGTTCACATTGAATCCGCGCAGGAAAGTTTTCTACAAATGATGAAAACCTGTTGAGAAAGTGGGGTGGAAGCATGGCGAGGGACTTCTATCCGATGGTGGAAAAGAAGGAAAACGGCGAGGAAGACGCCGAGGGAGGCGCCCTGCTGACCCACCCCGCGCGCATTGCCGTCTACGACGACGCGGCGGCGGCCCCAAGGGTCGTCGTGGTTGAGCCGAAGGACGTGCGCGCCTACCTGGAAGAGATCACGGGAACCGTGAACAAGCTCTCCCACGAGCAGGGCGGCGCGATTCCCTTCATGGTTATCCGCGAGATCGTCGAGAACTTCATCCACGCGTATTTCCAGTCGCCCACCATCACCATCCTGGACGGCGGCAACACCATCCGCTTCTCGGACCAAGGCCCCGGAATCCGCGAGAAGGACCTCGCCCTCGAGTACGGAACCTCGTCGGCGACCGAGGACATGCGCCGCTATATTCGCGGCGTTGGAAGCGGCCTGCCCTACGCACAGCAGTACATGGAGGACAAGGGCGGAAGCCTCACCATCGAGGACAACATCGCAGGCGGCACGGTCGTGACCATCTCCATCCGGCCGAAGGTGGAGGCCGCCGAGGTCTCGCGCTCGCCCCAGGCGGGGGACTGCCAGCAAGAAGCGCAGGGGTTTGCGCAGCAGGGCGTGTACCAGCAGCCTATGTACCCCCAGCAGCCGGGATGGCAGGCCCAGGCGGGCGCATGGCCGCAGCAGGGCATGTACCAGCCCCAGCCCTTCCCCCAGGCGCAGCCTTATCAGCAGCAGGGTTTTCAGCAAAACGGGTACCCGCAGCCGGGCTACCCGCAGACGGGATTCCAGCAGCCTGGATATCAACAGGCGCAGCAGCCCTACCAACAGCCCACACCAGCTGCGGCGGCGCAGCCCCAGGTCTCGGAGCGCGGCTCGATGGTCATCTCCTACCTCTCGCAGCATGAGAGCTGCGGGCCCACCGAGCTCGTAAGGGAGTACGGATTCTCCGGGCCCACCTGGTCGCGCGAGCTCGGCGCCCTCGTCGCCGCGGGCTACGTGATGAAAGACGGGCAGAAGCATCGCCTGACCGGCCTGGGACGACAGCTCGCAAGCACCTGGTAGCGGCGAAAAACAGCCGAGGGCCGCGCCGTTTGTAGAAAACCAAAGCCAAGTTTTCAACATTCCTATATACTGGTCGTCACTTTTCAACAATTGCGAGGACAACCGGTATGGACATCACACAGGAATCGGAAGCCGACGCCCTCTGGCAAGATTCGCTCGACCTCCTTTCGGGGGAAGGCAAGCCCGAGGCGTTCCTGGCGATGCTGCGCAGCTGCACGCCCACCTCCTTGGAGAACGGCGTGCTGCGCGTGGAGACACCCATGCGCATCGTCGTGAAGAAGGTGGCCGCCACACAGGAAGAGCTCGAGGAGATGCTCTCGCAGGCGGCCTTTGAGCCGATCAAGCTCGAGGTCGCTTTGGGAGGGGCCGCGGCGGCGCCGAGGCCCCACGTGTCGTCGATGTCGCAGGAAGAGGCGCGCGACTGGACGGCGGCGACCAGCTCGGCCGCGCCGGCGGCCCCGGCCGCCGAACGTCACGAGGCCCGCATAGCCGACGACGGGTGGCAGGATGACCCCGAGCGCGCAGCGCGAGAGAACCGCAGGCGGCGCGAGCGCAACCCGCTTGTCGAGGACGTGGGCGCGGGCGACTCCAAGCTCACCTTCGACCGCTTCGTTCGCGGCGACGAGAACATGATCGCCTACGACTCCGCCGTACAGGTGGCCAACGGGGTGAACAAGAGCTATGGGCTTCTTTTTATCTACGGAAAGAGCGGGCTCGGAAAGACGCACCTCTTGCGCGCCATCCAGAACTATATAGCGCAAAACGACCCCTCAAGGATCTGCGTGTACAAGGACGCCTCCTCGTTCATCAGCGACTACGTCAACGCATCGCGGTCGGAGAACAAGTCGGCCGCCGACGAGCTGCGCCAGAACTACGCCGACATCGACGTCCTCATCGTCGACGACGTGCAGGGCCTTGCGGGCAAGGCGGGCACCATCAACTTCTTCTTCGACACCTTCAACACCCTGCGAGCAAGCGGCAAGTGGGTCGTGCTCGCCGCCGACCGCACCCCCGCCGAGCTCGGCATGGGCAAGGACGGCTTCGATGAGCGCGTGACGAGCCGCATCGGCGGCGGCTTCACCGCATCAGTTCAGGTGCCGAGCTATGAGCTGCGTGTCCGTCTCATCGAGAAGTTCTGCGAGCGCGCGATCGAGGACGCCCAAAAAGACGGCCTTGCCGACACGGTCGGCACCATCTCGGCGAAAACCCAGCAGTTCATGGCCGAGAAGGCCGGCAACAACATCCGCCTCATCGAGGGCTTCTGCCAGCGCTGCCTCATCGCGTCGGCAAGGGCCCAGAAAAACGGCGTCGAGCTCGGCCACGACGAGGTCCTCTCGATTTGCAGCGAGGTGTGGCCCACGAGCGAGCAGAAGCTCTCGATCGAGCAGGTGCAGCGCGGGGTCGAGAAGTTCTACGACGTGAGCCACGAGGAGCTCATCGGCAACAAGCGCAACAAGTCCCTCATGGAGGCCCGACATGTCGCCGTATGGCTCTGCCGCGAGATGTGCAACCAGACCCTTGCCGACATCGGAAAGAAGTTCGGCGGCCGCAGCCACGCCACCATCATGCACAGCCTGAGGGTGGTCGACGACACCCGCAAAGACGACCGTACCTTCCAAGACCGGCTCATGCAGGTCCGTGAGTCGATCGTCGGCGACTCATGATAAGGGAAAACACCCTGAAGCGATGTTCAAAAGCTGTCGAAAAGAGGAAGAAGGGATGACGAATACCGCGGACCCGATGTTGAAAGCAAAAACGGCCCGTGCGCCAATGTTTACGGATGAAGAAAACAAAACGCTTTCGACACGCTTGCGATAAAGCCTTTGACCTCGTGATTTGCTGAGTTATCTACTTTTCAACAGACCTTATTATTACTACTGGTTTTATAGATATATATATAAGAACAAATAGAAAGGCCCGCAGATGAAGTTCACCGTAAGCCAGTCCTCTCTTATGAAAGCGCTCTCGGTCGTGGCCAAGGGCATGGGGACCAACTCAACCCTTCCCATCCTCTCGGGCATCTATATCCGCGCCTTCGAGGGGACCCTCGAGTTCCAGACGAACAACCTCACCATCTCGATTCGCCATATGATCCCGGCCAACGTCGAGGAGGAGGGCGAGACGGTCGTCTCGGGCAAGGTCATCACCAACATCGTGAAGACGCTGCCCGACGCCGCGGTCACCTTCGATGGCGGTGAGCGCACCATTTCCATCTCGTGCGACAAGTCCTCCTTCCGCCTGAACACCCTGTCGCCCGCCGACTGGTCCGGTTTCCCCAACGTGAACCCGCAGCGCGAGATCGAGCTTCCGAGCGAGCTTCTTTCCACGATGGTCGACAAGGTCTATAAGGTCACCTCAAAGGAGACCTCCCGCGCGATCCTGCAGGGCATCTTGCTTACCGTCGAGGACAACACCATCCGCCTTGTGGCCACCGACTCCTTCCGCCTTGCCGTCTGCGACTCCTCGACCGAGGCGCCCGCGGGCGAGGCGTTCCGCGCCATCGTGAGCGGCAACGTGTTCCATGACGTTCTCACGATGCCGTCCATGACCGAGACCATCCGCATCGGCGTGGCCGAGAGCCAGGTCGTGTTCACCTTTGGCACCACGACCTTCGTCTCGCGCAAGATCGAGGGCAACTTCCCCGACTACAAGCAGCTCCTTCCCGCGAGCTGCGGCACCGCCGTGGAGATCGACGCCGCGGCGCTGGCCGCCGCGCTCAAGCGCGTCTCGGTCATCGCCGTGACCAACGCCTCTGTGCGCTTCGACATCGACGCCGACGGCCGCTTCGTGCGCCTCTCGGCGAGCTCCCCCGAGCAGGGCGAGTCCTCCGAGATCATCGACGCCAACATCGATGGCCAGAGCCTCTCGATCGCGCTCAACTACCACTACGTCTTTGACTGCATGAACGCCGTCGCGGGTTCCAAGACCCTGCGCCTGGAGCTCCAGAGCTCCGCGCAGCCCGGCATCTTCAAGTCCAACGGCCTCATCAACTACCTGTACCTGCTCATGCCGGTCCGCCTCTAGGGACTTATGGGCCTCCTTGCCACAGAGCTCACGCTCACCGACTTCCGCAGCGCGCACGAGCGGCGCGTCGAGCTGGCCCCCGCCACGACGGTGCTCGTCGGCCCGAACGCCTCGGGCAAGACGAACACCGTCGAGGCGCTGCAGATGCTGACCGCCGGCTTCTCGTTCCGCAAGCCCACGCCCGCCCAGCTCGTCCGCGAGGGCGCGCCGCGCGGCCGCGCGGACCTGCGGCTCGAGGGCGACGGCCGGGTGCTCGACGTCCGCTGCGACGTCGAGCCGGGCAGGCGCCAGTTCTCCCGCAACGGCAAGAAGATCCATGCCGGCGACGTCCCCGGCAACCTGATGAGCGTCCTGTTTACCCCGGACGACCTCGCGCTCGTCAAGCGAGGGGCGCAGGGGCGCCGCGACGAGCTCGACGGTTTCGGCCGCCAGTCCGCCCCCGGCTACTCTCGTCTGCTCGCCGCCTATGGCCGCGCGGTCGACCAACGAAATCGTCTGCTCAAGGAAGAGAGCCCCGACCTCGGGCTTCTGGACGCCTGGGACGCGTCGGTGGCCCTCGGGGGAGCCGCGCTGCTGCACTCGCGCCTGAGGCTCTTCTCGCGCCTCGCGCCGAAGGTGGAGGAAGCCTACGAGAGCATCTCGGGCGCCGAGGGCCTCGAGTGCGCCTACTCCTGCGGTTTGGGCGTCGACGCGGCGGGGCTCTCCCGCGACGAGCTCGCGACCCGCTTCGCGGACGCGCTTGCCGCCGCCCGCCCCGAGGACCTGCGGCGGCGCCAGACCACCGTGGGCCCGCATCGCGACGACGTGGTGTTCACCATAGACGGCCGCGACGCGCGCGCCTTCGCGTCGCAGGGCCAGCAGCGCTCCGCCGTCCTCGCCCTCAAGATGGCCGAGGTGCTTCTTGCCGAGGAGGTCGTGGGGTCGCGGCCGCTTCTTCTGCTCGACGACGTCATGAGCGAGCTCGACGCGGCGAGGCGCGACGCCGTGGTGGGCCTGCTCCTGCGCGGGACGCAGGCGGTCATCACCACGACGAACCTCGGGTACTTCTCGGCGGAGGACCTCAACGGTGCGGAAGTGGTGAGGTACGGATGACGAGCGCCGACGAGTTCGCGAACATCAGCTCGGTTGGCGAGGCCTTGAAGGGCATCTTCGGCACGCCCCAGGCCAGGCGCGCCATGGGTCCTGGCCGCATGGCCCAGCGCGCGTGGTTCCAGATGGTGGGCCCCGTGGAGCGCGAGCATACCTGCGGCACCTACGTCGCCGCGCCCCGCCGCCAGGGCGACAAGCCGACCTTCGTGGTGTACACCGACACCCGCGCCCGCGCCGTCGACTTCAACGCGAACCGCGAGGTGTACCGCGCGCGGATGGCGGCCGCCGGCTGGGACTTCGGCGAGATCGTCTTCAAGCAGACCAAACGCCCCCCCGCGGAAAAGAAAAAGACCGCCCAGCGCGAGGCCACGGCCGTGCCCGTACTTCTTCCTGAGCTCACGGCGGAGGAGGAGGCGTACGTCCGCGCTGCCGTCGCCGGCCAGCCCGAGCATCTTCGCGAGAAGGCTTACAAGGCGATGAGCGCGTCTATGCGACGTCGAAAGCTGGACGGGACGCAGAACTTATAGATAACCGCTCAAATCGGCTCTGAGGGCCTCAGATGCTGTAAAATTATGCGGATAGGTATCTATTTTGGATTAATCCCGTACATCCAAACGAGCCTCAAACGAACGCGAGGGGCGTCTGGGCGCCCCGGGGAAGGACGTGCGCGTGGCAGAGAAACAAGAATACGGCGGAGACGAGATCAAGATTCTCGAGGGTCTCGACCCCGTCCGCAAGCGACCGGGCATGTACATCGGCTCGACGTCGGCGTCGGGCCTGCACCACCTGGTCTGGGAGATCGTCGACAACGCCGTCGACGAGGCGCTGGCGGGCTTCTGCACGAAGATCCTCGTGACGGTCCACCCCGACAACTCCGTGACCGTCGTGGACAACGGCCGCGGCATCCCGGTGGACGAGCACCCCGTGAAGAAGATCCCGACCCTTGAGGTCGTCCTCACCATCCTGCACGCCGGCGGTAAGTTCGACAACTCGGCGTACAAGGTCTCCGGCGGCCTGCACGGCGTCGGCTCCTCCGTCGTCAACGCCCTGTCGAAGAAGATGATCGCCCGGGTCAAGCGCGACGGAAACATCTACGAGATGCAGTTCGAGCGCGGCAAGACCACCCAGAAGATGCAGATCGTGGGGACCTCCGAGGACACCGGCACCTCCATCACCTTCTGGCCCGACGACGAGATCTTCGAGACCACCGTCTACGACTACGACACCCTCCACGACCGTCTCCAGGAGATGGCGTTTCTGAACCGCGGCCTCACGATCGTCCTCACCGACGAGCGCGAGCGCACCCCGCGCGTGGAGGAGTTCTGCTACCAGGGCGGCATCATCGACTTCGTCAAGTTCCTGAACCAGGGCGAGGAGGTCGCCGACGGCCTCAAGGAGCCCATCTACCTCAGCGGCGAGAACAGCGCCGCCGACGCCGCGAAGCGCGCCGAGGTCGAGGTGGCCGTCCAATGGAACACCTCGTACTCCGAGCACGTCATGAGCTTCGCGAACAACATCTACACGCCCGACGGCGGCATGCACATGGAGGGCTTCCGCACCGCCCTCACCCGCGTGATCAACGACTACGCGCGCAAGCAGAACATCCTCAAGGAGAAAGAGGCCAACCTCACCGGCAACGACATCCGCGAGGGCCTCACCGCCGTCATCTCGGTCAAGCTCGGGGACCCCCAGTTCGAGGGCCAGACCAAGGCCAAGCTCGGCAGCTCCTTCATCCGCCCGCTCGTCATGAAGATCGTCTCGGACGGCCTGGCCGAGTACCTCGAGGAGCACCCCAAGCAGGCACGCACCATCGTGAACAAGGCCATGCAGGCGAGCAAGGCCCGCACCGCCGCCTCCAAGGCCCGCGAGGCCACGCGCAGGAAGTCCCTGCTCGAGACGGCGCACCTGCCCGGCAAACTCGCCGACTGCTCCGTCCGCGACGCCGAGCTCACCGAGCTCTTCATCGTCGAGGGCGACTCGGCAGGCGGCTCGGCCAAGGACGGCCGTCGCCGAGACATCCAGGCGATCCTTCCCCTGCGCGGCAAGATTTTGAACGTCGAGCGCGTCGGCGACCACCGCGCGTTCTCGTCCGACACGATCCAGTCGCTCATCACCGCCATCGGCACGGGCGTCACCGGCGCCGGCGGCGAGGGCGGCGACTTCGACCTCTCGAAGGCGCGCTACCACAAGATCATCATCATGACCGATGCAGACGTCGACGGCGCCCACATCCGCATCCTGCTGCTCACGTTCTTCTACAAGTACATGCGCCCGCTTATCGACGCCGGCTACGTGTACTCGGCCTGCCCGCCGATCTTCGGCATCAAGGTCCGCAAGAAGATTTACTACGTCTACCCCAACGGCCGCGAGCCGGAGGAGGAGATCCTCAAGCGCAAGATTCGCGAGCTGGGTTTCAGTGCGGACGACGATGACGACCCGCAGGACACCGGCGAGAACGGCAAGGGCAAGAAAAAGAAGCGCCCCTACACCGTCCAGCGCTACAAGGGCCTCGGCGAGATGGACCCCAAGCAGCTCGCGTCGACGACGATGGACCCACGCACCCGCATCCTGCAGCGCGTGACCATCGACGACGCCTCCATGGCTGACAAGGCGGTCCGCGAGCTCATGGGCAATCAGGTCGAGTATCGACGAGAATACATCGAGCGCCACGCCCACGACGCTCGTTTCCTGGACGCCTAGCTGCGCTTCCCTTGGCGGCCCATCTAGGGGCTCCAACCCTCCTCGCGTGCCTAAGCACGCGTCGTCGGGCTTGTCGCTCCCTATCTGGACCACCACGGAAACCGCGGCCGACCTGCGGGGTTAAAACCGCGGGAAGGGCTTCTCTACGCACGAAAGAACGACCTTCTTTAGAGAAAGGCTGCTAAGTGGCAGACGAGAATAACAACAACACGCCGGGCGACGAGGCCGCGCTGCCTGACGACCTCAGGCGCCTGCTCGACCGCGCGCAGGCCTCTGATGAGGGCGAGGACGTCTACGACGAGACCGAGGCCGCGGACGACGCCGATGACGATGACGACGGCGAGCTCGAGGAGGAGTTCGGCAACGCCGGCACCGGCGTCGACACGGGCGAGACCGACGAGCACGGCGGCGCGCTCCAGATCAAGGAGTTCGGCCACGAGATGCGCCAGTCCTTCATCGAGTACTCGATGTCGGTCATCACGGCGCGCGCCCTGCCGGACGTCCGCGACGGCTTAAAGCCGGTTCACCGCCGCATCCTGTACGCCATGAACGAGTCGGGCATCTTCCCCAACCGCCCGCACAAGAAGTCGGCGTGGACGGTCGGCGAAGTTATCGGCAAGTACCACCCCCACGGCGACTCCGCGGTCTATGAGGCCATGGTCCGCCTGGCGCAGTGGTTCTCCATGCGCACGCCGCTCATCGACGGCCACGGCAACTTCGGCAACATCGACGGCGACGGCGCGGCGGCAATGCGATACACCGAGTCCCGCCTGGCCAAGCCCGCCATGGAGCTTCTGCGCGACCTGCAGAAGGACACCGTCGACTGGCAGCCCAACTACGACGAGTCCCTGGCCGAGCCGCAGGTCCTGCCGGCGCGCTTCCCCAACCTGCTCGTCAACGGCTGCGGAGGCATCGCCGTCGGCATGGCCACGAACATCCCGCCGCACAACCTGGGCGAGACGATCGAGGCCACCTGCATGCTCATCGACAACCCCGAGGCGACGACCGAAGAGCTCATGACGGTCATGCCCGGCCCCGACTTCCCGACGGGTGCCGTGATCATGGGCACCGACGGCATCCGTGAGGCCTACGAGACCGGCCGCGGCTCCATCACCGTGCGCGCGAAAGCCCACGTCGAGACGACCAAGACCGGCCGCTCCCGCCTCGTCTTCACCGAGATGCCCTATCAGGTCAATAAGGGCAACCTCCAGGAGAAGATCGCGCAGCTCGTCAACGACAAGCGCATCGAGGGCATCTCCGATTTGCGCGACGAGTCGAACCAGAAGGGCATCCGCCTCGTCATTGAGCTCAAGAAGGACGTCATCCCGCAGGTCGTCCTCAACAACCTGTATAAGTTCACGCAGCTCCAGACCACGTTCGGCGTGATCAACCTCGCCCTGGTCAACGGCGTGCCCAAGTGCCTCACCCTGCGCGAGATGCTGCAGCACTACATCGACCACCAGGTCGACGTCGTGACCCGCCGCACCCGCTTCGACCTCAAGAAGGCCCAGGCCCGCGCGCATATCCTCGAGGGATACCTCCTCGCGCTCGACAACATCGACGAGGTCATCCACATCATCCGCTCGAGCCGCACCGACGCCGAGGCGAGCCAGCGCCTCATCGAGCGCTTCGGCTTCACGCCCGAGCAGACCCAGGCCATCCTCGAGATGCGCCTGCGCCGCCTCACCGGCCTCTCCCGTGACCAGATCGAGGAGGAGCTCGCCGGCCTTCGCCGCGCCATCGCCTACTACGAGGACCTTCTTGCCAACCCGGTCAAGATCCTCGGCGTCATCAAGGACGAGATGCGCGAGATCAGCCGCAAGTTCTCCGACAAGCGCCGCACCGAGATCTCGGCAGAGGGCACCAAGGACCTCAACGTCGAGGACCTCATCGCCGACGAGGATATGGTCATCACCGTCACCCACGCCGGCTACGTCAAGCGCACCCCGGTGGACACCTACCGCTCCCAGAAGCGCGGCGGCAAGGGCGTCCAGGGCGTGAACCTCAAGGACGAGGACTTCGTCGAGGACCTTTTTGTGGCGAGTACCCACGACTACGTGCTGTTCTTCTCGAACAAGGGCAAGGTCTACCGCCTAAAGGTCCACGAGCTGCCCATCGGCCAGCGCACCGCGCGCGGCACCGCGATGGTCAACCTCGTGCCCTTCGCCGAGGGGGAGCACGCGACCGCCGTCATCACCTGCCGTAATTTCCCGGACGACGAGTACCTGATGTTCGCCACGGTCAACGGCACCGTGAAGAAGACCGCCATGAGCGCCTACGACCGCACCCGTCGCGACGGCATCATCGCCATCAACCTGCGCGAGGGCGACGAGCTCGTCAACGTGCGCCGCGTCCGTGAGGGCGACAAGGTCGTGCTCGTCTCGACTGACGGCAAGGCCATCATGTTCCCCGAGAGCGAGGTGCGCCCGATGGGTCGCGACACCTCCGGCGTGCGCGGCATCACCCTCAAGGGCGACGCGAAGATGCTCGGCATGGAGATCACCAACGGCAACGGCGACCTATTTGTGATCACCGAGAAGGGCTACGGCAAGCGCACGCCCGTCAGCGACTACCCCGAGCACAAGCGCGGCGGCCAGGGCGTCTTTACCATCACGATGACTGAGAAGAAGGGCAACCTCGTTGCCTGCCGCATCGTGGGCCCGCAGCACGAGCTCATGATCATGACGAACGAGGGCGTGGTCATCCGCGTCAAGGCCAAAGACATCAGCCGCCTCGGCCGCTCGACCCAGGGCGTCAGGGTCATGAACCTCGACGACAGCGACGCCGTGAGCGCCGTCGCGGGCATGGCAGCGGCAAAGAAGAAGGCCGCCGAGGGTGACGAGGACCAGGCCGCGCTCAGCGTGGCGACGTCCGACGCCGAAGGCGACGATGGGGAGGGCCCCGTCGACATTGGCGGCGAGGACGAGGTGGACGAGGACCTGCTCGACGAGTAGGCCCGGCGCCCGCTAAGAAACCACGACCTCCAGCTTTCTGTGGCCGCAATACGCTAAGAAGCCGCAGGTTCCAGCTGAATTTTACGGCTGGAACCTGCGGTTTCTTAGCGATTGGAGGGTCTGGCGGGTTGGAACTTGGGTTTTCTTAGCACCTGCATTTTCAGTCCGTCTGATTTGGCAGCGTTTTTTGCCTGGCTGGATTGGCCGGACCGGCCGGGAACCTTACTTGAAGTCCTCCGGAGAGAGGTTCTCGACGAACTTGTGGAACTCGGCCATCTCGGCGGCCTGCTCGGCCTCGCGGACGCCCTTGAAGTCGAGCATCGAGGCGGTCTCGAGCACCGTTTCGTCGGCGAGGATCTTTACGTCGCAGCGGACGGCGAGCGCGATCGCGTCGGAGGGGCGGGCGTCCACCAGGTGCTCGGAGCCGTCGGCTGCGCGCAGGACGAGCTGGGCGTAGAACGTGGTTCCCGAGACCTTGGTGATGCGCACGCTAAGAAGCTCGGCCCCCAGCGCCTCCAAGGTCGACTTGAGAAGATCGTGGGTCATGGGGCGGTGGTCCTTCTGGGGGTCCACGCCCATGCTGATGGCCGCAGCCTCCACCGAGCCTATGCGGATGGGAAGGCGCCGCGGCTTGCGGACGGGCTCGCCGTCTACAGGCTTCTCTCCCTCATGCTGCTCGAGCACGACGAAGGAGGGGATGGGGCCGGCGCCCATGGCGACCGTCTTTATGTCCATGACTCTTAAAGGCAAAACTTGGTCCTCACGATCGGGGTTGTCGATGGCTAATCCTACCCATATAGGGGGCGCCTGCAAAGTCGCCAGAATTTTTTTCAAAAAAGTAGTTGACGAGTGGGTGGGTGCAGCGTAATATAACTTCTCGCGTTGGGCCTGTAGCTCAGTTGGTCAGAGCGTCCGGCTGATAACCGGGAGGTCACAAGTTCGAACCTTGTCAGGCCCACCACTTTTTTCCTTGGCAATAGCCGCCCCAGCGTTAGCCGAGTCGCCGCTGGGGCGGTTATTCTTTAGAAAAGAGTGACCGCGCAGTCGGGGACATAGCTCAGCTGGGAGAGCGCGGGCTTTGCAAGCCTGAGGTCGTGGGTTCGAACCCCATTGTCTCCACCATAGAATCGACGCCGCCGGAGCCTTCGCCCCGGCGGTTTTCTTTTATCTGGTCACTTTGCCCCGCCGTGGCACTTTTTGCCCCTTTGCTCGCGGAGGAAACATTTGTAAGTGGGACCCTGAGGTACATTTTTTGGCCATTTTTGGGACGAATGTTCACTACCGCGGCATATATACCTCCCCTACGCTTTTGCTGTATAGCTCTGCTCATGCAACAGAGAAAGCGGTGAGGCCCTATGAAGAAGACCGTACGTACCGCCCTGCTATGCCTGATCGCGTGCATCCTCGCGATCACGGGCGCCTTCTCGATCGCGCCGCCGACACTTGCGGCTGCGGCGACCGAGGGTGCCCAAGCCGCGGGCGACCCCATAACCACGGGCACGTGGAAAGACTGGGGTTTGGACGACACCACCCAGAACGTGGGGCGCATCTGGACCGACAAGTCGGTATCTGCCGGTGACATCGACCTTACGGGCGCTGGCGGTACCATGACCATCCGGAAGGACGACTCCGACTTCCTCACGGCGTTCAGCGCGCTGTCGTCCACGTCGAATCTGCGCGATACCGTGACGACGCCCCTCGACATCGTGCTCGTCCTCGATTCCTCGGGCTCCATGGACGACCCGATGGGGCGCGGCGACAACACGAAGCGCATCGATGCGCTCAAGGCCGCCGCTAACTCCTTTATCGACAAGATCGCCGAGAGCAACGGGAAGATTGCCGACGAGTCCCAGCGGCACCGCGTCTCCATCGTGAAGTTCTCTGGCAAGAAGAGCGATCGCGTGGGAAACGACACCTATCGTTCCGGCGGATACACCTACAACTACAGCCAGGTCATGAAAAACATGACGCCGGTGGACTCCTCGGGCAAGAAATCCCTGGAGGATACCGTGAACTCGATCAAGCCTGCCGGCTCCACGCGGGCGGATTATGGCCTCGAGCTGGCTTCCTCCCAGTTTGCTTCCAACGGCCGCACGGGTGCCACCAAGGTTGTGGTCTTCTTTACCGACGGCGCGCCGACCTCGACGAACGGCTTCGAGTCCGGCGTCGCCGACGCCGCCGTCTCGGCCGCGAAGTCCATGAAGGACTCCGGCACGACCATCTACACCATCGGCATCTTTAGCGGCGCGAACCCGGCCGACACCTCCGGGCGCCAGAACTCCTTTATGAACGCCGTGTCGAGCAACTACCCGAAGGCGACTGCCTACAACAAGCTCGGCGACCGTGTGAGCAACGCCGCGTACTACAAGACCGCCACCACATCCGACGACCTCAAGACACTCTTTGAGGACATCTCGCAGGAAATCCTCAAGTCCTCCGGCTACCCCACCGAGATCCACGACGGGTTCGAGAACGAGTCCGGGTACGTCACCTTCACTGACCAGCTCGGCGACTACATGAAGGTCGACGACTTCCGCTGCATCGTGTTCGCCAAGCAGGTTTTCTCGGCCCATACAAAGACGACGAGCGGCAACGTCGATACCTACACCTTCTCCGGCTCCGCACAAACCGCGCTGTACCCCGCAGGCGACCTCTCGAGCGTCGTCATCGAGGTCCGCCGGGCGGAGGACGCCCGCACGGGCGACCACGTGACCGTGAAGATTCCCGCATCTCTGATCCCGCTGCGCGCGTTTAGCGTCGATGCCGAGAAGGGCACGGGTTCCGCGATGCTGACCTTCCCCATCCGCGTGTTCTTCGGCTCGAGCCTGAAGGACGAGGTGGCTGACCTTCTTGCCAGCCCCGACGCCGACATGACGAACTACCTGGCCAACCACACGGCCTCTGACGGCCGCGTCGAGTTCCTCGCCAACGCGTGGTCGGGCGGCACGGGCGGCACGGACGGCGACGCCTGCGCGAGCTTTACGCCGGCCGCCACCAACGGCTACTACTACATCCGCGAGGACACGCCCGTCTATGAGGACGCCGCGCTGACCACCCGCGCGGCATACCCGCTGCAGGGCGGCAGGGCGTACCACTACGGGCGCACGTATTGGGATTTGGCCGACGACGGCTCCGCGGCTCGGCAGCGGTTCGTGGCTTCGTTTAGCCTCGGTGACGGCGGTGCTGGCAGCTATGTGGGCGCCGATGCTTCCGGGAAGGCCTATATCAAGTCCGGCGCGCCGCGCTTCGCCTACATCAATGAGCTCCACACCCAGAAAGCCGACAACGTCACCGCCACCGCGGCGAGCTTCATCAACCCCGTGTGGGCCGGCAAGCAGATCCTCACCTGGCTCGGCAACAACGGTAAGCTTACGCTTGAGCGCCCCGGAAGCCTTGAGATCACCAAGGTCGTGGAGCTTCCCGACGGCTACGATGCCGATGACTTTGCGAACGAGCAGTTCGAGTTCACCGTCAGCGTCCCCGAGGCCGCAGGCAAGGACTTTACCGGTACTGTGACCTTGGGCGACGAGGTCCAGGGCGACGAGAACTTCTCACTGACCTTTGATGAGAAGGGCACGTACAAGCACACCTTGAAGCCTGGCGAGAAGCTCACGATCAAGGGCCTCTTGGACGGCTGGGCATACAAGGTCGATGAGGTGGCCCGCGACGGCTGGACGGCGGAGTCTGTGGACGACGAAGGCGCCATCTCTGCCGGCGAGGCCGCCGAGGTGGAGTTCGACAACACCTATGCGGCGACCGGTGTGCTCGAGGGCAAGACGTCCCTTGCGGGAGAGAAGGCTCTTGACGGGCGCGCGTGGAGAAGCGAGGACAGGTTCGCGTTCGTCCTTACTGCCAAGGACAACGCTCCCATGCCTGATGGCGCGCAGGACGGCACGGCGGTTATGTACGTGACGGCGCCCGAGGGGACGACCGACGGGACTGCGATTCCGTTTGAGTTCGGCGACATCACCTACACTCGTCCCGGGACCTATACCTACACCATCCATGAGGTTGGCGCGGACGACGGCTACGACGTGAGCATCCTGGGCGGCGTGAGCGTCTCGAAGGCCACCTACCGCGTGACCGTCGAAGTGACCGATGACGACCACGACGGCGAGCTGACCGTCGCCTCCACGATGGAGAAGATGGTCGACGACGCCGGTGCCGAGGTCGGCGAGAATGAACACGGCGAGGCGGTCGACACCGCGAGCTTCCGCAACGTCTACGAGATCGCCGATGCCGGCTACGCGGGCATCACCGTGTCCAAGGTACTCAACGGCCGTGCGATGGCTGCGGGTGAGTTCGGCTTCGCGATTACGGGCGTAGACGACGCGTCCAAGGCACTTCTTGCCGAGTCTGACCGCAGCTTTACGAATGGCGCCGCGGCATCTGGCGAGAAGAACGTCATGACAAAGCTTGACGACCTGACCTTTACCAAGGACGACGCGGGCAAGACGTACAGGTTTACCGTGAGGGAGATCGTGCCCGAGGACGCGGACAAGCTCCCCGGCGTCGCCTACGACGAGGCCGAACATGAGGTGGAGATCTCCGTCGCCGACGCGGGTAACGGCACACTTACCGTGATGACCAAGGTCGACGGCCAGGAGGGCAACGAGGTCGCATTTGTGAACGACTACGCAGCCGCCCCGCTTGAGACCGAGGTCGACTTCGGCATCACCAAGCGCCTCGAGGGACGCGACTGGACGGATAGCGACGCGTTCACCTTCGAGATCGCCGCCATCGACGGTGCCCCGCTACCTATCTCCACCACTACGTCCGTGACCAAGCGCGACCTGCGCGAGGACGGCGCCGCGGCCGTCCGCTTCGGAAAGATCCGCTTTACCGCGGCCGGGACCTATGAGTACGAGGTCCGCGAGCAGAAGGCGGGAACGGTCGAAAATGGCCTGACCTACAGCACGAACGTCGCGCGTATCCGCGTGACCGTCTTCGATGACGGCCACGGCTCGCTCGTGGCCACGCCGCCGCTCGTTTCCGGCTCCAACGCCTTCGTGAACAGCTATGGGGTCGAGCTCGACTACAACGCCAAGGGCGGGCTCGCCATTGCTAAGGAGCTCATAGGCGCCTCCGCCGTTGAGGGCGCGTTCAGCTTCACCGTCACCGCCGAAGGTGACGACGTCCTGGGCATCGCCGGGACCTATGTTTCCCCGTGGCTTGTAGAAGGTGTTGCCGGAACCGTCGCCGCAACGAGGAATCAGATCGTATTCACGCAGGCGGATGCTGGCAAAACCTGGAACTATACCGTGACCGAGAATGCTCCCGGCACTGGATTCACGTGCGAATGTGCCACGTGGAACATCTCCGTGAGCGTGGCGGACGATCCCGCTGCGGGCCGTCTGAGCGTGACGACCACGGCAACCGGCGGCGACGCGAGTCGGACGTGGACCTATACGTCTGACGCTGACGGGGCCGATCCCGCCATCGTCAAGTTCGTGAACCGCTACGCCGCGAGCGGCGCCACGGCCGACATCTATGGCACGAAGGAGCTCGCGGGCAGGCCGATGACGGACGGCGAGTTCTCCTTCGAGCTCGCCTATGCGGCGCGGCCCGCCAATGTGGTGGCCCGCGCCCAGAACCAGGCGGGCGGCGTGGACTTCGGCAAGCTGGGCTACACCACCGAGAGCCTGGCCAAGCTCGTTGCAGATGGCCTTGCGGCAAAGACCGATACCGGCTGGTCCGTGGGTTATGTGGCCCGTGAGGTCACGGACGGCTTGTCCGGGCGCGGCATCACGGCCAGCGCGAGCTCGTTCAGCGTGACCGTCAACATCACCGATGCGGGCAACGGGACCTTGACGTGCTCCGTCGAGTACCCCGAAGGCGGCCTTGCGTTCAAGAACGAGTACCAGGCGGAGTCCGCGACCATTGGCCTTGCCGCCACAAAGACGCTGCTCGTGCCCGACGGCCTCAAGGGCCCCGGTAACATCGCCGGCAAGTTCACCTTTACCGTGACGGGTGAGGATGGCGCGCCCATGCCCGAGCACCCGACCGCGACGAACGACGACTCCGGCACGGTCAACTTCGGGAACATCACGTTCACGCTCGAGAACACCTTCGGCGGCGCCGTTGCAACGGCCGACGAGGAGCCCGGCGGCGCGGTTGACGAGGTTGACGCGCTCGCCGCTGAGGTGAAGACGAACGAGCAGGGCGGCGCGGCCGAAGGCGATGTCCTTCTTGACACCCCCGTGATCTCCGAGAACGACTCCACCGATGATGGCAAGAAGGACGGCGAGCAGTCCGATGCCGCCACGCCCGTTGACGCAGCGGAGCCTAACGCCGAGCCTGAGGGCCAGGCCGAGCCCGAGGCACCTCTTGCCGACGTGCCTGTGGTTAAGGAAGTCCCCGCCGAGTCCGTGGAGCCCGAGGCTTCCGTGGCACGCTGGGTGTGCCACCGCGGCAACGTGCTGCGCCGCGCGAGCGCGGAGCGCGACGCCAACGCCGCCGCCACCGCCGACGCCGCGGCTGACCCCGTGGCACCGACCGACAAGCCCACGGGCCCGCGCAGCCGCGTGTTCCACTATGTCGTCGCCGAGTCCGGCTCCCTCGACGGCGTGGCCAACGACCCGGATGCGTCCCGTGACGTCTACATCAAGGTCACCGACGACGGCGAGGGTCGCCTGACCGCCGAGATCGTCGAGTTCGACGATCTGACGTTTAAGAACAGCTATAGTGCGAGCGCGACCACGGCGACGATCAACGCCCGCAAGGTCCTCGAGGGCCGCGACCTTGCGGCCGGCGAGTTCGAGTTCGTCCTTCTTGACGCCGATGGAAAGACCGTGCGCACGGCAAGGAACGCCGCCGACGGCTCCGTGACGTTCGACGCCATCGAGTACTCCGCGCCCGGGGCGTATACCTACACGATCGCCGAGGGCGCCGGCAACGCCGGCGGCGTGACGTACGACGGCAGGCGCCATGAGGTGAAGGTGACGGTGGTCGATAACGGGGCCGGCGCGCTCGTCGCAACCGTCGAGTACGCCGATGAGGCGACCTTCGTGAATACGTACAAGGCGCTGCCCGCCGACGTCGCCATCGCCGCAAAGAAGGTCCTCAAGGGCACGACCCTTACCGAGGGGCAGTTCTCCTTCGTCCTCAAGGGGACCGTCAACGACGAGCCCGTCGAGCTCACCGCCACAAACGACGCCGAGGGTAACGTGGTGTTCCCGAACCTCGAGTTCACAAGGGCCGGGACCTACACGTTCACGGTTTCCGAGGTTGTCGACAACGAGGCGCGCGTGACGTATGACAAGCGGACCTTCACGGTGACCGTTGAGGTCACAGACGACGGCTCCGGGAAGCTCTCCGCGACGGTGAGCAACGACGCGCCCGAGGGAGCCATGGTGTTCGTGAACACCTACACCCCGCCTGCGACGCCGCCTGTGACCCCGCCAGCGCAGCCGAGCACGCCCACGCCTTCCACGACCGTAAAGAAGACGGGCAGGCCCGTGCCCCAGACGGGCGACGCGAGCGTGAGCGGCGCGACGGCTATTGCGGCCGCGACCGTCGGCCTGGCGCTTCTTGGCACGGCGGCCCACTTGGCTCGCAAGCGCACAGATAGCTAGCGAGAACGGGACGGGGCGAGAGCTTGGGGGAGCTCTCGCCCCGTTTTTTTGTGCGCGGCGAAATGATGGCCGGCGGCTGGCGACCCTGCGTGCTGCTCTGCGGTACCATCAATGGGATGGGCCGCGAAGAAAGGAACCCTCCATGGCAGATACCGACGAGCGCCGCGACGGCGTGTCCCAGCAGACCGACGAGCTGGCGAGCGCGCTTCTTGGCCGCGCCCTCGACGTGCTTGCGGTTGGGGAGGACCTTCATGTGCTGCTCGCGCTCGGCGATGAGTCCGGGCAGGTAGAGAGCCTGGAGTTCGCCGAGGACGGTCCCGAGGAGTGCCTTGAGGGCGCGCGAAAGAAGGCCGCTGAGTCCGAGCGCGCCGTGCGTTACGCGCTCGCGTATCGTGGTGCCATCGCCGACGAAGAGGGCGCCTACCAGGATGCCGTGATCCTCGAGTTCGGCGAGCGCGGCTGGCGCAGCTACTCGGCATACTCGCTCGTGGACGTCACGGGCGACGAGGACACCTTCGGCTGGAGCGAGCCCGCGCCTGCCGGCGAGGTCGAGCCCCTGCTGTAACCCGGCGGACGCCGGTACTTCTTGCCGAAAACAACTTGACATTTCCCCTGTAGATGCCGTGACGGCGCCGTTCGCGCTGTATACTAGGCCAGTTGCCGAATAACCGGGCATTGCGACATCGAGAGGGACATATGCGCCAGGAGAAAATCAGGAACATCGCAATCATCGCGCACGTCGACCACGGCAAGACCACGCTCGTGGACGGCCTGCTCAAGGCCACCGACGCCTTCCGCGCGAATCAGCAGGTAGAGGAGCGCGTGCTCGACTCCAACGACCAGGAGCGCGAGCGAGGCATCACCATCCTGGCAAAGAACATCTCCATCGAGTACAAGGGCATCAAGATCAACGTCCTCGACACCCCGGGCCACGCCGACTTCGGCGGCGAGGTCGAGCGCGTGCTGCGCATGGCCGACGGCGCCCTGCTTCTGTGCGACGCCGCCGAGGGCCCGATGCCGCAGACCCGCTTCGTCCTTTCGCACGCCATCGCGGCCGGCCTTTCGGTCATGATCGTCGTGAACAAGATCGACAAGCCCGGCGCCGACCCCGAGAAGGCGTTCAACGACTGCCTCGACCTCATGGCCGACCTCAACGCCACCGACGAGCAGCTCGAGTTCACCATGGAGCACGTCGTCTACGCCTCTGCGGTCAACGGCTTTGCCCGCCTGGACCCCAACGACGGCAACGACAACATGTACCCGCTGCTCGACATGATCGTCGACGATATGCCTGCCCCCGACGTGGACCCCGACGGCCCGCTGGCCCTCCAGTGCGTGACCATCGACCACTCCGAGTACGTCGGCCGCATCGGCATTGGCCGCATCTACTCCGGCACCATCCACGACGGCGACAAGATCCTCGTCGTCAAGAACGACGGCTCGCGCGCCATGAGCCAGGTCAAGCAGCTCTTTACCTTCGACTACCTGGGCCGCAAGGAGTGCACCGAGGCCGTTGCCGGCGACATCGCCGCGGTCGTGGGCGTCGACTCCACCGACATCGGCGACGTCTACACCGACCCCGACAACCCCGTCGAGCTCGAGCCCATCGAGATCGACCCGCCCACCCTGTCCATCGTGTTCGAGGCCTCGACCTCCCCGCTCGTCGGCCGCGAGGGCGACATCGTCGGCGGCCGTCAGCTCAAGGAGCGCCTGTTCCTCGAGCGCGAGAACAATGTGACCATGAAGATCGAGGAGCTGCCCGACAAGACCGGCATCGAGGTTTCCGGCCGCGGCATCCTGCACCTCTCGGTCCTCATGGAGTCCATGCGCCGCGAGGGCTTCGAGTTCCAGGTCGGCCGCCCGCGCGTCCTGTTCAAGAAGGACGAGCACGGCCACACCGTCGAGCCCGTCGAGCAGGCCGTCGTCGAGTGCCCGGGCGAGTACTCCGGCAAGGTCATCGAGGTCTTCGGCAACGCCGGCGGCACCATGAGTAGCATGGAGACCGGCACCACCCAGACCCACCTCGAGTTCAAGATCCCGACCCGCGGCATCATGGGCCTCAAGAACCGCATCCTCAACGTGACCCACGGCGAGGGCGTCTTCTACCACACCTTCCTCGAGTACGGCCCCTACGCCGGCGAGATCGGCGTCCGCCAGAACGGCGCCATGATCTCCATGAGCACTGAGAAGGCCGTCGCCTACGCGCTCGGCACCCTGCAGGAGCGCGGCCAGCTCTTCGTCGGCCCCGGCGACGAGTGCTACGAGGGCATGCTCGTGGGCGAGCGCTCCAAGCCCGGCGACATGGTCGTCAACATCGCGCGCACCAAGTCGCTCGGCAACCAGCGCAGCTCCACCGCCGACATCGCCGTCCAGCTCACCCCGCCCAAGACCTTCTCGCTCGAGGAGGCGCTCGAGTACATCATGGAGGACGAGCTCGTCGAGATCACGCCGCAGAGCATCCGCATGCGCAAGCGTATCCTCAACGAGACCGAACGCCGCAAGTGGGCCGTCCGCAACGGCAAGGTCAAGAAGTAAACTCGCAGCCATCGGCTGATTGAAGCGCCCGGAGTTCACGCTCCGGGCGCTTTTTTTGCGCCTCGTGCTGCGCGGTGCGCAGGGCGGTGGGCACTTCTTTGTAGCAAAACGTGCACCTAGCGACGCTTTCCGGCGCCTCAGGGCGTGATTGTCTCGCTGGATGCACGTTTTGGTTGATTACAAGACGGGAACATTATTATGTACCCGGGGGTACAGTCTTAGATTCAGTCCAATAATTCGATGACTATTGCCTGTTGCGAGCGAAGGGGAATCGGCTCCGCATGTATTGATTTCTGGGACTATGTGACTAAGCGGGTTTACTACCTGCGTCTTTATTGAATCAAATCCATCAATCTAGGCAACCTCCTTCGGCGGTCATCGACTGCCGAGGTGTTGTGGCTCGGAAAAGCGCTTCCGGGTCGTTTTACGTTCTTAAAACAAGAGGGGGAAGTGATATGAAGCACAAAAGGGAAGGTGGCAAGAAGTTCCTTGCCTTCCTGCTCAGCGCGGTTATGGTGTCACAGATGTATGCCATGCCCGTGCAGAGCGCGTTCGCGTCACAGAAGGGAGTCGACGGCCTATCCGTAAACGAAGGGAGCGCGGTTGTCGGCGATACCGATGACCAGGCTCTGCGGTCAGGCGGCTACAACGGAGCCGCTGATTTCCGCGAGATCGCCAGCGGGATCTCGGTCACCGTCTATAAGGATGCGGCGATGGACGAGCCGCTCGGGGATGAGCCGGTTGTCGACGGCGCGCACCTCTATGGCAAGTTGAACATCGACTTCGCCGAGAAAGAGCAGCCGACGCTCGAGTCCCCGAACATCAAGTACGTGTTCCCCAACAACGTGAACTTTACCAACAAAGGCGAACAGCCCCTCTATGACAGCAGCAACAACGTTGCTGGTGCCTGGCGCATTGAGAACGGCGTGGCGTATCTTCACTACAACGAGGATTGGCTTCGCACCCACCCTTCTGGATGCACCGCCTACGTCGGTTTTGACTTTTCGGTTCAGGAGAGCGGGAAGGGCGATGGCGACCAGGTGATCATCAACTTCCCCGGCACCGGGACCTCCGTGACGGTCAATATCAAGGACGGTGACGTCGCCGGCAGCAAGTTCGGCGCGAACCCCAGCAAAGAATGGGAGATGCCGACCTTCGACCCCACGGATAACACCTACACCTGGACGGTAAAGGTCTCGCCGCAGACCATCGCGCATGACCTGAAGATATATGACACTATCGGATCAAACCTCGAGTTCGTAGGCGGCAGCTTTGCGCTCGTCGATAAGGACGGCAACCCCGTCTCCGGCACCTGCGATGCATCGGTCGACGGCAAAGAGGCGACGATCTCGCTCGGCACGCTAACGAAGGGCGACTACTACGTCCAGTACAAGACAAAGGTCAAGCAATCCGCCCTTGACGCGCTGAAGGACGGGGAGAATCTGTCCGACGTCGGAAACTCGGTCAGGTGGACGTGGGGCACGAGCTATCAGCAAGAAGGACAGTCCAGCCCCGTATATCCCCAGACTGCTAAGTACTCCATGGTCTCGAAGTACGCCGCCGACGGCAGCGTGAACGAGAACATCAATTGGACGGTCAAGCTCAATACCGGCACCCTCAAGGTCGATATGTCCGGCTATGTGTTCACCGACACGCTGGATGCCGGCCAGAGGTTCAAGGCCGGCACGCAATACACCGTGACCGACGCCGCCGGAAAGGTGGTCGCCGCCGGCCGTGTCGACCCGAGCAGCAACAAGCTCAGTTTCACGCTTCCCGCGAACCTCGGTAAGCAAGAGCTCACCGTCACGTACGCGACCGAGATGGCCGACCCCGCCTCGTCGAAGAGCGTGTCCAATACCGCGACGGTCACCCCGTCGAACGGCACGGGCGTCGGCGGCGGCGCGACCGCGACGTATCAGCCGAGCGATAGCCGCACCTATATCTCCAAGGAACTTGTTCAGGAAGGCAACGCCGAAAACGGTGGCAAGGCCTCCTGGACCTCGACCGTGTACTTCTCGGCAATGGAGAGCGACACCGACCCGGGCAAGGTCGTGTTCAGCGATGGCATCAAGAAGGATCCTTGGCAGCAGATCAAGTTTTCAGACGTCGTCCTTAAGGTGGCCGGCACCGGGGAGACGCTGACCGCGGGCACCGACTACGAGATCACCAACGACGGCCAGTGGAACGACCTGCAGATCACCTTCAAGAGCAGCGAGCTGACCCGCGGCCTTATCGGTTCCGGCGACGTCGTCGTGAGCTACAACACGGATTGCGGCACGGGCGCAGGCACCTACACCAACACCTCATCGGTTGTCATCGACAACGTCAAGAAGGGCGAGGCTAAGGCCTCCTATGAGGTGAAGGCCGAGGTGAAGGCCCCCTTCTCGAAGAAGTCTTCCGGCAACGCCTGGTGGAAGGCCGACTACGTGTGGGCCGACGGCACGAAGGGTGCTTGGATCGCGGACTGGACGATCCATGCCAACTGCGACGAGCCGAACGACTGGACCCACAACGCCGCGGGCGACCTCAAGGGCGCCGACGTCGTGATCAAGGACACGCTCGGTGAGGGCATGGAGTACGTTGCCGGTTCTTCTCGCTATTGGCTCCGCGCCGCGACCGGCTTCAAGCCGGCTGGCGACTGGCCGACGCTCACGGCAGAGCCGGCAACCGACGGAAACGTCGCCACCTTCACCATCCCGACAAGCGACGTGGTGAATGACGAGGGTTCTTGGAACGGCTACGTCGAGCTCAAGTACCAGACCGCCATCAAGCCCTCTGCCGTTGAGCCCGGCGAGACCAGGGAGTTCTCGAACAACGCGGAGGGCTACGCCGGCGAGAAGAGCTTCCCGGCTACCGCCGCGACGACCTCCGTGGCAAACAAGGTCCTCGACAAACAGGCTCAACGCGCAAGCGATGGCTCGCACGTTACCTACACCATCAGCGTGAACCCGAACGCCCAAACGATCGGCGATGCGGACACGCTTACCCTTACCGACACGATGAGCGCGGCCGCGAGCTTTACCAAGGGCACCCTCTCGGTTAAGGACGCGGCCGGCAATGAGGTCACCGATGGCGTCTCGTATGCTCTGAAGAACAAGGCGAACGACGACGGCAGCACCTCCACGGTGCTCACGATCACGGTGCCGAACTCGAAGGCGCTGAAGATCACCTACAACGTCGCACCTCAGGGCGCCGTTGGCGACGCTGTGGAGATCAGCAACAACGTGGTCATCGAAGGCTATGCCTCGTCGGCCGCACAACACAGCCAGAAGTGGACCGTGAACAAGTCCAACGCCGGCACCGACGCCACGAGCTACGGCATCACGATCAGCAAGGCCAACGATGACGGCAATATTGCGCTCGAAGGCGCGGAGTTCGAGCTGTATCAAGTCGACCTCGATGCCTCTACGCCGGGCAACCTCGTGAAGTCGAGAGTCGAGACAGCGGGAGCCAACCCGAAGGCAACCGACGCGAGTGGCCTCGTGGGCTTCGGCGATAAGGACAACCCCCTCGCCGCGAACACCCTGTACTGCTTCGTGGAGACCAAGGCGCCCGCCGGCTACAAGATCAGCAACACCGAGCCGACCTACGTCATGTTCTCCGGCACGAGCGCGCAGGACAAGAAGGACTATGCCGCCGCGTTCACCAAGGCGAAGGCGCTCGGAATCACCCCGAACGCGGGCACGAGCTTCAACGTGTTCGACGAGAGGTCCGATCAGCCCGAGGTCGCGCCCACTAGCGTGAGCCTTGCGGCGCGTAAGGTCCTCACCGGGCGCGCGCTCACTGAGGGCGAGTTCTCCTTCGAGCTCAAGGACGCGTCGAGAAACGTTCTCCAGACCAAAACCAACGCCGCTGACGGCTCGGTCGCCTTCGACGCGATCGGGTACTCGCAGGCGGGCGATTTTGACTACACCATCTCCGAGGTCACCAAGACCGGCGTCGAGGCAAAGGGCGTGACCTACGACGGCAGGCAGGTTGCGGTCCATGTGTCGGTGAAGCAAGATCCCGGTTCCGGCGCGCTCTCCGCCACGGTGAGCTATGACGGAGAAGACGAGACCCCGGTCTTCACGAATTCTTATGCAGCAAAGGGTGGACTCGTTCTGCGCGCGTCGAAAACGCTCGAGGGGCGCGAACTTAAGGCAGGCGAGTTCAAATTCGAGGTCCGTGAGGGTGGTCGCGTTGTCGCGACCGGGACGAACGACGCCAGCGGCGCGATCGTGTTCTCCGAGCTGACCTACACGGAAGCCGGCTCGCACAAGTACGAGATGACGGAGGTCGCCGGCGCCGACAAGAACATCACGTACAGCGAGGCGAAGTACACCGTCGACGTTGAGGTCGCGGACAACGGCGACGGAACCTTGACCGCGACTCCTACTGTGGAGGGCGGCAAGGCGCTCGAGTTCGGCAACAAGTTTACTCCCGACGCGGTGTCCGTCGCCCTGAGCGCGAAGAAAGACCTCACCGGGCGCGCGCTCACGGATGGCGAGTTCTCCTTCCAGGTCAAGGAGGGCGAGACGGTCGTTGCAACCGCGAGCAACGACGCCGACGGTAACGTCTCCTTCCCGCAGATCAGCTATACCGCCCCCGGGGAGCACGACTACACGATCTCGGAGGTTGCCGGCGGCGAGCTCGGCATGGCTTATGACGGCACGCCTTACAAGGCCCACGTCAGCGTGATGCAGGATGCGTCTACGGGGCTTCTTTCCGCTAAGGCGACGTACAAGGACGGCGGGTCCCCGACCTTTCGCAACACCTACAGCCAGGCGTCGGGCGAGTTCCAGCTCAGCGTGGCAAAGACCGTGAACGGCACCGCCCCCAAGGCTGGCGAGACGTTCGGCTTCTCTGCCTCCGCAGAAGGAGAGAACGCCGATAGCGCTCCTGCGCTCGTGGACGTGACCACCGATCCCGAGGGCAAGGCATCGTTCGCCCCCGCCCTTCTTGCCGATAAGGACGCCGGCAAGACCTACACCTACCGCATCCACGAGACGGGCGACCTTGCCGACGGCTGGACGCGCGCGGCGGACGTCATCGCCACCGTTACGGTGAGTGGGCGCACGGCCGACAACAAGCTGACCGCCAAGGTCTCCTACAGGCAGGACGCCGAGGGCGCCGAGGCGTATGAGGGCGCAGCCAAGTTCGACAACACCTTCAGCACCTCCACTGCCGCCGCCATCGCGGTGAGCAAGAAGGTCACCGGAGGAACTTCGGCCGTCGCGGGCGAGGCATTCGAGTTCGAGCTCCTGGACAAGGACGGCAGCAAAGTCGAGGGTGTTGACAACGTCAAGGTCCAGGCCGGCGGCACCGCCGAGTTCACGGGTCTGAAGTACACCACCGCCGACGCCGGGAAGACCTTCGATTACACCGTCCACGAGATCGGCCACAACACCAACGGCTGGAAGGCCGACTCTGACGTTAAGGTCACCGTCAAGGTAAACGAGCGCGCCGATCGCTCGCTCGTGGCCGAGGTCAGCTACGGCCGCGGCACGAACTCCGCCGAGTTCACCAACACCTACGTGACTTCCGGCGAGGCGACCTTCGGCGTGTATAAGACCGTCAACGGCGGCACCGAAGCCAAACCGGGCGAGGTGTTCTCGTTCGAGCTGTACGAGGCCGATCAGAACGGCAAAAAGACCGGCGAGGCGCTCGACAAGGTGGAGACCGTGGCCGGTCAGGTCAAGAACTTCTCTCCCCGTAAGTTCACCTCCGAGGGCACCTACAAGTTCGTGATCCACGAGACGGGTCACAACGACAAGGGCTGGACCGCGGCGTCTGACGTGCTCGTGACCGTGGTCGCAACCGATAATGGCAACGGCACCCTTGAGCTCAAGACCACCTACTCCAACCCCGTGGAGGGCGTCGCCGGCTTTGACGACACCTACGCCGCCTCCGGTGAGGCGACCATTAAGGTCTCCAAGACCGTCAACGGGGGAAGCGACGCCAAGGAAGGTGAGTTCTTCGAGTTCGAGCTCCTGGACAAGGACGGCAGCAAAGTCGAGGGTGTTGACAACGTCAAGGTCCAGGCCGGCGGCACCGCCGAGTTCACGGGCCTGAAGTACAGCTTCGCCGATGCCGGTAAGAAGTTCGAGTACATCGTCCACGAGGTCGGCCACAATACCAACGGCTGGACCGCGGCCTCCGACGTTCCCGTGAGTGTCGAGGTCTCCGACAACGACGATGGCACCCTTAGCGCGAAGGCGTCCTATCCCGGCGATGCCGTCGCGGCTGAGTTCGACAACATCTATGAGGTTGTGCCTGCTACCGCGGCGCCGTCCGTGTTGAAAACCGTCAAGACCAACGACGGCCGTGCGTGGCAGATGCAGGCTGGGCAGTTCTCCTTCGAGCTGTGTGACGCTACCGGCATGGTGCTCCAGACCAAGTTCAATGACGCGAACGGCGCCGCCGGCTTTGATCCCCTTTCCTTCGGCGCGCCCGGAACCTATACGTACCAGGTACGCGAGGGCGCGGTCTGCGCGCCGCTCGCTCAGACTATCGAGCGAGACGCCACCGTCTACACCGTGACCTATGTTGTGGGCAAGAAGAACGACGGCACCGAGAACGCCCGCGATTTCGAGGTTAAGTCCGTGACGGTCAAGTCTTCGTCTGCGATTGATGTGGATGCCGACGAGGGTACCGACCAGGGGCTTTCGTTCGTGAACGTCGAGAAGCCCGGCGTGCCCGAGCAGCCCGCTGCCCCGAAGGCTCCCGAGGCGCCGAAGGGCCCCGATGCTTTGACGGGCGGAAAGACCCCGCAGACCGGCGACGTGACCGGCAGCGTGCTTTCCGCCGCCGCGGCAACTGCGGGCCTGGCCTTCGTGGCGGCGGCGCTCCACCGCCGCAGGGAAGACTAGCGGTCAGCTAAACGAGCCAAAGCGAATCGAGCCGCCCGGCGATTTGGCGCCGGGCGGCTCGATTCTTGTGTCTTGGCGGCGATGGCTCGTGGCGACGGCGCTTCTTTGTGGCGCGCGTCGCGTCGGCGCCCTTCTTACTTTCTGTGGCGCTGCATCGCGCGTTTGATCGCGGGCGTGAGGTCGTGCTCCTCCGGGGTGGTCGCGTCGTGCGAGAGCGACCAGCGGCGCAGCCCGACCGTCACGGCCATGAGCATAACGGACGAGACGAACTTGTCGAACCCGCCCCAGACGACGAGCGCGTAGTACACGGTGCTGCCGGCAAGAGCGCAGATGGCGTAGTAGTTGCTCGGCTTGAAGATCTTTGGCACGTCGCCCAGGAACACGTCGCGCAGCATGCCGCCGCCGACGCCCGTGAGCGTGCCCATAAGGATCGCCGAGACGGGAAGAAGCGCGTGAACGATCGCCTTGTCGGTTCCGCCGAGCGCAAAGAGGCCGACCGATATGATGTCCACCCATTCCAGCAGGTTGGGGACCTTCTCGAACAGACGCCCAAAGAAGAACACGGCGAGCCCGATTGCTACCGTTGCGGGAATCGCGTAGGGGTTGTCGAGCATATATACGCCGCCGACCTGCATGGCCATGTCGCGGACGAGGCCCCCGCCCAGGCCGCACAGCATCGAGAGCCCGATGAAGCCGATGGGGTCGAGCTTGCGCTCTTTGGCAACAAGTGCCCCCGAGATTCCGCCGACGGTAACGGAGGCGAGGTCAAGCCAAGCCGGAAGGCTCATGGCGATTTGGGTGCTTGTTTGGGCGTATAAGGTGAACATCAGGCTCCTGAAGCGGAAGATGTGCAGAATTCTTAACAATCCTAGCAAGATAATCAAAAAAGAAGTGGCGACGCGCCGAATCTTCCGGTACAATAACCCCCGCACCACTTCAACTGGAGAGTTGTCCGAGTGGCCGAAGGAGCACGATTGGAAATCGTGTATACGTCTAAAGCGTATCCTGGGTTCAAATCCCAGACTCTCCGCCAGAATCTTTAACGGGGGCCTTCGGGCCCCCGTCGCCCTTACGGAGGGGTGGCAGAGTGGTTGAATGCGGCGGTCTCGAAAACCGTTTACCCTTCGGGGTACGAGGGTTCGAATCCCTCCTCCTCCGCCATTGATTGAGCAGCCCCGGCGTTCTCGCCGGGGCTTTTTTGTTCATCTCCATCGTCGGATGTGACGACCGCCATGAAACCTGCAGGTTCTGGTCTATTTAAGGCCCGTGGGGTATCCTCTCCTTAACCTTTGAGGATAGGAGAAACATGTCTAACGATGCCAACCTCGGCGGATTCCAGAAGGACCGCTACTTTGGACGCGCGTGGGCCATGCTCACTCAGGAGAAGGGCTGGTGGAAGCCGGTCCTGCTCTGTGCTCTCGGCGCCCTTGTGCCCATTGTCGGCCCGCTTGCCGTGCTCGGCTACGGCCTCGAGTGGTCCCGCCGCGTCGCGTGGGGCTCTACCGGGGGTCCTTCTCGCCGGGTAAAGATCGGTGGGCTCATCAAGTCCGGCTGGCGCGGCTTTGTGGTCGTCGCCGGCTGGAGCATCATCGCTGGCGTTGTGGGCACCATCGTCGGAAACCTTCCGTTGATCGGCGATTTCCTGGGCAGCGTCTGGTGGATTTTCTCGCTCTTCCTCAACGTGGCCTTCCTTGCCGCCGCGGCCCGCGCGACGATCTACCAGAACTTTAAGGCAGGTTATAGGGCAAAGAACCTGTGGCAGATGGTCTCGCGAGATCCGTGGGGCCTCGTGAAGATCTTCGTCATCAAACTCGTTACCGGGCTGATTGTCGGCGCCGTCACCATCATGGTGTTCATGCCCGCGCTGTTCGGCTCCCTTGGGTTCATCGTTGACCTCGCCGACCATATGAACAGCTACTACTATTACATGACCGAGGCCGAGGAGATGCGCCTCGCGCTTGAGGTCCTGGGGTTCTTTGTCCAGCAGTTCGCGCCCGCTTTCTTCGCGACGCTCCTGGTCAGCCTCGTGGCCGGCTCCTTCGTGGGTTTGCTGGTTAATTGCGGTATCGGTCTGTGGCTGCGTCAGTTCGATGTTCCCGCCTGGGGCAAGGACGAGGACCCGCTGCCCGAGACGAGCGTCGGCGAGACCTCAGTGTCCGAGCTTCCCGCGAGTCCCGTGGCCGAGCCGCCCGCGCCCGCGGCTCCTGTGGCTCCCGTGAGCTCCTCGCCTGAGCCGACGACGCCCGCTGCCCCTGCGGCGCCCGTTGTGCCCGCTCCCGCTGCGGATGAGCCGGCTGCCGCCGAGCCCGTTCCCGCGGCGAGCGAGCCGGCGCCTTCTTCTGCCGACGCAAAGAAGACCTGCGCCGCTTGCGGGTCCGAGCTGCCCGAGAATGCTAAATTCTGCATCGAGTGCGGCGCGGCGGTGTCGGCTCCCGCGGCTGAGGCTGCGCCCGAGCCCGAGCCCGAAGCCCCCGCAGGGGATGGCGCCGTTGCTGCCGCCGCACCAGACGAGCCTCCTGTGCCCGGCGCCGGGGATGAGAAGGACGAGGAAGCTGCCGACGACAACTCCGATGTCATCATGGTGACGCCCATCGCGGTGGCGCCTGTCGACGTCCTTTCGCAGAATCGCGAAGATATACAGCAGCAGCCTGCAGATATGCAATCCGAGCCAACGGAGACCGGCGAAGAGCAGTAGTTCGTGGAGAAACAATGAGATAAACCCAAGGGCCCCGCAGCCGTCGATATGGCTGCGGGGCCCTTGGCCTGCAGAGACGCAAAACAGCCGTTGGCCTGCGGAAAGTTATCCGTCAGCATTCCGAGAGAACCCTCTGATAGGCTCATCAGGTAATGAAAAAGCGTGGGCTGTGGAGGGTCAAGCTAAGGAAATGTGGCGTAATAGCAGGTTCTTTGCGGAAAAAGACCTGGTATGTGCTAACATCCACCTTCGGACCTTTCCTGCTCCGGGTGCACCTTCACTTCCCGGAGCCATCAGCCCAGAGGAGGTGACCACATGAAGGCTTATGAACTGCTGTATTTTGTCGATCC
>UQIF01000001.1 GCA_900540955.1 uncultured Olsenella sp. | reverse complement strand
GACGGTGAGGCCGCCGAAGACCTGCTCTTCAATCGGGGATACGGAATCTCACGCTCGCATGATGAGTCGCTCGACCTCGCGTTGCGCGTCCTTGCAGATGCGCGGCCTCGGCACGATGTAGTGCTCGTAGGCCGTCGATATGTCCGTGTGCCCAAGCATAAGCGCGACCGTCTCGATGCCCACGCCTGCCTCCACGGCGAGCGTGGCCCACGTGTGGCGGCACTCCGTCATCGAGGTCCAGGCGGCCCCGGCCCGCCTGCAGGCCGACCGGATGCGCCGCGCCACGGCGTCTGGCGTCAGGTCGCAGAGCCAGCCCGAGCGGCCCTTACGCAGGGCGCGCAGCCGCCGCACCGCGAAGCGTGGCAGCCAGCATGAGCGGGCGCTGCGCTCGGTCTTAGGCGCCACCACGACCTCTTGGCCATGGACCACCTGCCGCGAGCGCCGGATGCGCACCTCGCCCGTGCGCAGGTCGATGTCCGACCAGCGCAGCCCACACGCCTCGCCCCGGCGCAGGCCGAGCGTCACCGAGCAGATGGCGACCGCCTCGCACTCGTGGCCCCACAGGGCACGGAGGTAGTCGCGGACCTGGCCGGCCTCCATTGTGCGGGGCCGGTGCGTCTCCTTGCGCGGGAGCTCCACGCCGGCCGCCGTGGGGTCGTACATGCGGACGCCCAGTCGTCGGATGGCCCATCGGATGACCTGTCGCAGCGTCTTGTAAGCCTTCTCGGCGGCGCCGGGGAGCTCGAAGTCGTCGACCCACGCCTGCACGCCCTCCGGAGTGATCGCGTCGAGCTCCACGTCGGCCCATCTCGGCAGCACGTGCAGCTCCAGCGCGCTGCGGTAGCCCTCCAGCGTGGATGCCCGCAGGCGCTTCCCTTTGTCGACCATGTACTTCTCGGCAGCTTCCTTCACAAGCATCTCGGTCCTTTCTACGGCGTAAATCCCAGACGAGCGCGGCCCCTTGGCCAAGGTGTGCGTCTGGGATTTTTCACCGTTACCGGCGGAAGACGATGGTCGTGAAGACAGGCGGCGACCGCCGCTCGGCGAAAGGGGAGACATGCGAAGCAGGCACTCCGGAGCAGGAGGAGATTAGTGGACTTCGATGGACGTCTGAGTCTCGTCGAGGCCAAGGTGGAGAGCGCCAACAAGCGCCTCGATGCGCACGGCGAGCAAATCGACCAGCTGCGCCTGCACCGCGAGAGGGTCGACCTCACGCTCACCCAGATCAACGCGACCACGACGCGCACCGCCGCCGACGTCATGGCAATCAGGGAGCGCCTCGACAAGGTCGAGGACGCGCCCGACGAGGCCGATGCCGAGAAGTGGCGCAAGGTCATGTGGCTTTGCGTGACCGCCGTTGTGTCGGCCCTCATTGGATACGCGCTGGGCTTCACCGGCGTGGCATAGGAAACCAAGGAAAGGAAGAAACATGAACGAATACAAGGCATGGGCCGCTGCGGCCACCACGCGCGCCGTCAAGACCGCCGCTCAGACGGCGGTGTCCCTCATCGGCACGGGCGCCGTGGGCTTCACCGACCTGGACTGGATGCAGATCGCATCCGTCGCCGGTGTCGCCGCCGTCGTAAGCCTGCTCACCTCTGTGGCGGGCCTGCCGGAGGTCGCCGACGGCAAGTCCCCGCTGGCGACCACCCCGGTCGAGTAGCCATGGCCAAGGCTTCCAGGCGGCGCCTGCTCGCGGCATGCAAGGTCGCCGCCCTTGCCGTCGCGCTGGAAGCTGCGCTCATGGCCATGCTCATAGCGACGTCGCAGCCAACTGCAAAGCGCTGCTGGTCGCCCGGCAAGACCATCGTCTACGACCGGCCTTTGGCCAAGATCGTAATCGAGGTGCCCACCGGCCGCACATGGACGGTCGCGCCGGGCGGCATCGAGACAATCACAAGGGAAGGAGACTAGCAATGGACGAAGAGACCATCGCGGAGCTCAACGACAACAAGGGGGAAGACGATGACTAGGTCCTCCCTGTGCACCTACACGCGCATCACGTCCAACCACTCGCGCGGCCGCGGGGGCCAGCGCGTCTGCAAGATCACCCCGCACTACATGTGCGCCGCCTGGAGCGGCAAGCAGTGCGCCGACTACTTCGCGAGCACGGCGCGGCAGGCGAGCTCGAACTACTGCATCGGCGTGAACGGCGACATCGCCATGTCGGTCGACGAGGACGACCGCCCCTGGACCTCCGCCAGCAAGTGGAACGACGACCGCGCCATCACCATCGAGTGCGGCAACATCGCGCGCGGCGCGCTCACGGAAGCCACCTGGAACGCGCTCGTGGCCCTCTGCGTCGACATCTGCCGACGCTACGGCTTCCGCCTGTCCTACGACGGCACGCGCAACGGCTCGCTGACCGAGCATCGCATGTTCGCGTCGACCGACTGCCCCGGCCCCTACCTGCACGCGAACATGGCCCATCTGGCCGAGGTGGTCAACGCGCAGCTTGACGGCACAGCCGCGCCTTCCGTCGCCCCGGCTTCGTCCAAGCAGCTCGTGGTCGACGGCTACTGGGGCCGCGAGACCACCCTGCGCCTGCAGGAGCTCCTTGGTTGCCCGTACAAGGACGGGGTCATCTCGTCCCAGTGGCAGGGCGACGCATGGCGCCATGAGGCGTGCACGAGCTTCCAACACGACTCCAGCGGCGAAGGCTCCGTGACCATCGCGCGATTGCAGCAGCGCATCGGCGTGACGGCCGACGGGCTCTGCGGCAAGGACACCATCAACGCCCTAATCAAGAGGTACATGCCGTCCTCCGGCGCGACCGTCCTGGACGGTAAGCTCGACGCCGCCTCCGTCACCGTCAAGGCGATGCAGCGCGCCCTCAACCGAGGCGAGCTCTGATGCCGTATCCGTCGCCGGCCGACGAGCACGACGGAGATTGCCTGAACTTGGCGCTATTCCTCATCGACATCGGGCTGCTCCTTGTAGCGGTGCCGATGTGCCTCATGGGCCTGCTCTAGCTGTGACCTAGCTCGTACCTACCGTGACCCCTCCTCGCTTCGGCGGGGAGGGTTTTTATGCAGAAAACGTGTCCCTAATGCGTCCCAATTCTCCGTTGTTGTCGGAATTACAGACACTATAGACACTATTTTCGCTGGTCACAGCATTACAGACACTAATGAACGTTGAATGGTAGACTCAAAGGGTTGAATTCACGATGTGGTTGAGGAGCATCGCATTTGATCGCGCTAGCAGATAAAGTTTCCAAGTCGTTCGGCGGACGGGTTCTGTATACCGGGGCCACCCTTCAGCTCAACGCCGGCGAGCGCTGGGCTCTCGTTGGCCCTAACGGCTCCGGCAAGACGACTTTTTTGAAGATATTCATGGGCCTGGAGTCCTGCGACGAGGGGACCATCAGCTTCGCTAAGGACACGACCGTCGGCTATCTGGAGCAGGAATCCAAGCTTATGGGCGGCAGGTCTGCCTTGGCTGAGGTCATGGATTCTGCACATGAGATCAAGACCTGGGAGCGCAAGGTCGCGGACCTTGAGGGTCGCATCTCGACCGCTGACGGGCCTGAGCTCGACCGTCTTCTTGAAGAGTATGGCCATGCCCAGGACCGATTCGAGCGGCTTGGGGGCTACGAGCTCGAGGCGCGGGCGAGGCAGATCCTTGCGGGTCTCGGTTTTCCCGTGGAGGACTTCGACAAGCCCGCGGAGGATTTCTCGGGCGGCTGGCAGATGCGCATCAGCCTCTCCAAGCTTCTGCTTCGTCATCCTGACCTGCTTATGCTCGACGAGCCCACCAACCACCTCGATCTCGAGAGCGTCAAGTGGCTCGAGTCCTTCCTCCAGAGCTACGACGGCGCCGTGCTCCTCGTCAGCCACGATCGCGCCTTCATGGACGCGTGCGTGAGCCATGTCGCCGCGGTTGAGAATCGCCGCATCACTACCTATACAGGCAACTACTCACAGTATCTGCACCAGCGCGAGGACAATCTCGAGCAGATGCGGGCCAAGCGCGCCGCTCAGGAGCGCGAGATCGCCCATATGCAGGTGTTCGTCGACAAGTTCCGCTATAAGCCCACCAAGGCCGCTCAGGCTCAGGAGCGCATGAAGAAGATCGAGCAGATCAAAAGCGAGCTCGTGATTCTTCCTGAGGGCAACAAGCACATGTCCTTCTCGTTCCCTGATCCTCCGCGCACGGGCGACATGGTCATCGGCCTCGACGGGGTCGCGAAGTTCTTCGGCGATAACCGCGTCTACGAGGGCGTTGACCTTAAGCTGTACCGAGGCGACCATGTGGCCCTCGTGGGTCCCAACGGTGCCGGCAAGTCGACGCTTATGAAGCTCATCAACGGCAAGCTCAAGCCTGACGCAGGCAAGGTCGAGCTTGGCCAGAACGTGACGCAGGCTTACTACGCCCAGCACCAGCTGGAGGAGCTCAACGAGGCGAATACCGTTCTCGGCGAGATGGACACCGTTGCCCGCGGCTGGACCAGTTCCGAGGAGCGTCGCCTTCTGGGCGCGTTTCTTTTCCACGGCGACGACGTCGAGAAGCGCGTCGGCGTCCTTTCCGGCGGCGAGCGCGCGCGTCTGGCTCTGGCAAAGATGCTCGTCGCTCCCGACCCCCTGCTTATGCTCGACGAGCCTACGAACCACCTCGACATCGACTCCGTCGATGTCTTGGAACAGGCGCTTGTCAAGTTCCCCGGCACCATCGTGCTCATCTCGCACGACGAGCACCTCGTGCGCGCCGTCGCAAACAAGGTGGTCGAGGTTCGCGACCACAGGGTGACCCTCTATGACGGAGACTACGACTACTACCTCTTCAAGCGAGCCGAGCTCGAGGCGGCTGCCCTTGACGAGACCCCTTCATCATCCGATAGGCGCCCCATCGAAGCGACTTCCGAGCCTGCCGGCGGGCGTAACGTGAAGACGCGCGAGCAGCGCCGTGCCGAGGCGGAAGAGCGAAAGCGCATTAATCAGGCGCTCAAGAAGGAAAAGAAGCGCCTGAAAGAGGTCGAGGCCGCCCTTGAGCCCGCCCAGAAGCGCTATGACGAGCTCGTCGCCCTTATGGCCGACGAGGCCCTTTACAACGACTCCGCCAAGTTCGATGAGTGCATGAAGGAGTACAACGCCCTCGCAAAAAAGATCCCTTCCCTCGAGGAGGAGTGGATGGAGCTTTCCGAGAAGATCGAGTCTGCAGATGTCTAGCGCCTCTCACGACAACCCCGTGAAGGCTTTGCTGGGCGCCGCCGCTTTCGCTCTTCGTTTCCTTGGATGGGCCGTGGTCGTGCTCGTCGTCGCCGACGTCCTTGCCACGGGGCCCGCACGTGCTGCAGTCTTGCCGCTCAATACCGCTTTATCTCGGCTTTTGTCGGCTGGGCTTGAGGGTCTTCTTGTTATCCAGACCCCGCTCGGAGGCGCCTTCCGCGGCGACTTCGCGCTCTTTGCTGTAATCTTGTTCATTATCGATTGGGCGATCTGCAAGGTCGTCGCCTCGCTGCGCTGACGCCGCGAGAGAGGGGTCCGATTGTTCCAGACGTTTTCCATCGAGCAGCTCGCGAGCATCGCGATGTCTGTGCTGCTCGTGATGTTCTCCGCGACCATCCATGAGGTTGCCCACGGTTGGGTCGCCCTCAAATGCGGGGACGCCACAGCCAAGGAGGCCGGGCGACTGTCTCTTGATCCGAGAGCTCACCTCGATGGATTCGGCTCCTTCGTTCTTCCTCTATTTATGGCGCTTATGGGCGGGCCTATGTTCGCTTTTGCCAAGCCGGTGCCCTACAACCCCTATAGATTGAAGAACCCGCGTCGCGACGAGGTGCTCGTTGCGATTGCCGGGCCCGTTTCCAACCTCCTTCAAGCACTTCTTGGCACGGCCTTGTTCGGCATCGCGCGGAAATCTCGAATCGCCGTCTTTGGGCTTTTGGGGTCAACTGGCTTTATGTGGGTTGTGCGCATTCTCACAACTTACATTTACGTGAACCTTACCCTCGCGTTTTTCAATCTCATACCCTTCCCGCCGCTCGACGGCTCGAAGATCGTCATGCCTTTGCTCCACGGCGGGGTGCGTGAGGAGTATTGCCGGGTTCAGGCGTACGCCATGCCCGTCTTGATCGTTGCGCTCTACGTTCTCCCGAGTTTCCTCGGCATCGATCCCGTCGGCGCCTTCCTGGACTTTACCGCAGGAAACCTTTACGACCTTCTGGTGCAGGCGGTGATGTAGGTGTCGTATAAGGTGCGGACCCAGGCTTTCTCCGGGCCTTTTGACCTGCTGCTCCAGCTCGTGACCAGGCAAAAAGTCATGATCGGCTCTATCGCGATCTCGGAGGTCGCCAATCAATACCTCGAGGAGGTCGAGCGCATGCGCGACCTCGACCTCGACGTGGCGAGCGACTTCGTTCTCGTTGCCTCCACCCTGCTTGATATCAAGGCCGCCTCGCTTGTTCCCGCCGAGGCTCCGCGATCCTTTGACGACGACTTTGAGGACGAGGACGATGACCTTGTGGATTTGGATCCCGACGAGGCCCGCGAGGTCCTCATCGCGCGGCTCATCGCGTACAAGCAGTTCCGCGGAGCGGCGGCGGCTTTGGCCGCGAGAAGCGAGGCGGAGTCGCGCATGCACCCGAGAACCGTGGGGGCAGACCCTCAGTTCCTTGGCCTGATGCCTGATTATCTCGAGGGCATTACGCTTCGCAGCCTGGCCGTCATCTGCGCCGACATCGACTCGAAGCGCGAGACGTTTCTTTTGGAAAGCGAACACATCGCCCCCAAGCGTTTGCCCGTCGCGCTCACCATCGCCTCGGTTGACCGCCTGGTCAGGAGCCGCCGACGCGTCACTTTCAGCGAGCTCGTTGGGAAGGATTCGACCCCGGAGGTGGTCGTCGCTAATTTCCTCGCCATTCTCGAGCTCTTCAAGCGGGGCCTCGTTCGCGTGAGCCAAAGCGAGGTCTTCGGGGAGATTGACGTGGAGCACATAACCGGTGCCGAAGCCTATAAAATCGATGCCACGGCATTGGCCGATCTGGATGAGCAGACCAGGGACCTCGTTATCGAGGCGTCCTCGGCGCAGGATCTCCTGGCCGACGGCCTTGAGCCAAATGAACTTACCATTGGTGAGGAGTAGGGATGCAAGAACTCGAGTCCTTTGAATCCGGTGAGCTGAAGCCTTTGCTTGAGGCGCTGCTTCTTGTCTCTGACGACTCTGTGCCCGCTACCGAGCTTGCCCGTGCGACCGGCGCAGCGCCTGGCGAAGTTTCTCAGGCCCTGGCCGAGCTCGCCGCAGAGTACGAGTCGGCAAATCGTGGGTTCCAGCTCAGAGAGGTCGCAGGGGGCTGGCGGCTGTACACCCATCCCGCCTACCACGATCAAGTGGGGGATTATGTCTTGTCCTGGGATGCTCGCAAGCTTTCTCAGGCGGCTCTCGAGACGCTCGCCGTCATTGCCTATCACCAGCCGGTGACTCGAGAGGGTGTGCGCGCCATTCGCGGCGTCAACTCCGATGGCGTCATCGCTTCCCTTCGCGAGAAGGGCTTGGTGCGCGAGGCGGGGCACGAGGCCGACCGCGGACAGGCCGTGCTGTTCGGCACCACGCGTCTTTTCCTCGAGCATTTTGGGTTGAAGTCCCTTCGCGAGCTTCCCCCGCTCGAGGATTTCGCTCCCGACGAGGAGTCCAAGAGGTTTATTCGCGAGCGCCTCTCGGGCAGGCAGATCGGCTCAACGCTTGAAGAGGCCGCCGAAGACCTAGAAGATGAGCGCGACCTTTTGGGCAACGAACTCGAGGTTGCAGATGGCTTGCCAGGTGACGGGGAGGCTCTTTGCGATGAATGATGAGCTGTACCCTATGCGCCTTCAGCGATTCCTGGCGCGCGCGGGCGTCGCTTCGCGTCGCGGGTCTGAGCGACTCATGACCTCCGGCCGTGTTCGCGTCAACGGCGACATCGTCTGCGAGCTCGGCAGCAAGGTCGACCCGTTGCGCGACGTCGTCACCGTTGACGGAAAGGAATGCCGCATCCAGGAGAAGCCTTGCTATCTCATGCTCTACAAGCCGGCGGGATGTCTCACTACGATGAGCGACCCGCAGGGCAGGCCAACGGTCGCCGATTTCGTGCCGACTGAGGACTATCCGGGCCTCTATCCCGTCGGCAGGCTCGATTTCGACACGACGGGGCTGCTTCTTTTCACTACTAACGGCAACGTCGGCCAGGACCTCCTGCATCCATCGAGCCATGTTGACAAGCATTACGTTGCCCTTGTGCGGGGGGTTCCCGATGAGCGCGACTTCGACCGGCTGCGCAAGGGCATCATGCTCGAGGATGGGCCTGCGAGCCCGGCCGAGCCTGAGCTGCTCGACGACCACAGCCCGCTCTACCGCATCGTTGCGCCGCGAGGCGCCGGCAGCGATCGAGGGGGGAACCCAAATTCCGTTGTCGGGCTTACCATCCATGAAGGCCGGAAGCATCAGGTGAAGAAGATGCTCATGGCCTGCGGACACAAGGTCTTGCGGCTTCACCGCGACGCTTTCGGCCCGCTTAGGCTGAGAAACGTCGCCGAAGGGGCCTGGCGATTGCTTGACCCGTCCGAGGTCGAGGCCATCGAAGCTCTGTGCAGGAGCAGGGAAAACGGCTCTTGAGGCGCTGCTGCCCCAACGAATGTGTCTGGAACCCAGCGCCCAACAGGCGCTCATTTGAAAGGATCTTGTATGATCGTCGCCATCGACGGGCCCTCCGGTTCCGGTAAATCCTCGGTCGCGAGGGCCATCGCCAAAAGATGCTCGCTCACGTTTCTCGATACGGGGGCGATGTACCGCTCCGTCGCCGCTGAGTGTCTTCGTGCCGGCGTGGATCCCGAGGACCATGAGCGCGTCGCGAACGTCGCGCGAGACATCGATATCCGCTTCGTCTCCACCGAGTCCGGGCAGCGCGTATTCGCCAACGGCCGAGACGTCACATCCGAGATCCGCACCCCAGAGGTCGAGCTCGCGGTTTCTCCCGTTTCTGCCACCCCGGCGGTTCGCGAGGTTATGGTTGCCCTGCAGCGCAAGGTCGGCGAGGGGGCCGATGTTGTCGCCGAGGGCCGCGATATCGGCACGGTCGTGTTTCCCGCGGCTGACGTCAAGGTTTTTCTCACGGCCAGCCCCGAGGCGCGCGCACGCCGTCGCGCCGTCCAAAGACAGGGCGGAAATCTCGCCGAGGACGCTTCCGCGACGGTGGATCCCGCTGCTGAGAAAAAGATATTAGCCGATCTTAAGCGACGCGACGATTATGACTCGAGCCGCGAGGCATCGCCTTTGCGACCGGCCGAGGACGCTGTCGTTATCGACTCCTCCGACCTTTCGTTTGAACAGGTCATTCAAAACATTTGCGAACTTTCCGACGAGCTGAGCGCTCGACTCGCCAAGGAGGTATAGATGTCTGACCAGCCCAACGACATCGCCGGCGCCCCAAGATCCGCTAAAAGGAAGGGCCAAGCAGACAACGCCTCCAAAGGCAAGCTCCGCGCGTTTGCCGGCAACTCCTTCGATGACTACTACGATTCCGCTATGTCTGATTTCCCTTGGACTGCGCGCTGGCTCATGAACTTCATCATTGCGGTTCTCTATGTGGTTACTAAGCTGCTTTGGCCGTGGAAGGTCGAGCGAGCTGAGCTTCTTACCAAGGACGCTCGGGGCCGCGTGATCATCCAGAACCACGAGTCGATGCTCGAACCCGTGATAACGATAGTCACCTTATGGCGCGCCGGCATCCACACCCGCACCGTGTACAAGAAGGAGTTTGACAAGATTCTTCCCGCGGCCTGGCTCTTCTCGCGCGTCGGGGGGTTTCCCGTCAATCGTGGGAGCGCCGATATGAAGGCCGTGAGGCGCGCGCGCACTGCTCTTCAGCGCGGAGAATGCCTCCTTGTCTACCCCGAGGGGACTCGAGTGAAGCGCGACGAGGACGCCGAGCTCCACGGCGGCTATGTCATCATGGCCCAGCTGGCTAAGGCTCCGGTGCAGCCGACCGCCGTCGTCGGTGCTCGTTTTCTCAGGCTCCGCAGCCGCGTCGTCATGAGGTGCGGCGAGGCCATCGAGTGGTCTGGCCTCTCCTCCTCTAAGCGCAAGGACCAGGCCGCCGAGATGGAAAGCCGCGGCATGTCCGCCGTGTTCGCCCTTCGGGACGAGCTCCGAGCTGATTACCCCGAGCTTAAGGAGTAGCTGTGGCCGTTCATATTCAGATCGCTTCTGAGGCGGGGGCCTGCTATGGCGTAGAGCGCGCGCTTCGCATGGTGGAAGACGCCGCCAAGACTTCCCCCGTCCCGGTTCATACCCTTGGCCCTTTGATTCACAACCCGCGCGTTGTCGCCGACCTTGCCCTGAAAGGGGTCACCGTCGTCGATTCGCCCGAGGAGTCCGCGGGGGATACGCTTCTTCTGCGAACGCACGGCGTCACACCCAATGAGGAGCGCCAAGCGCGCAAGCTTTGCCATGACGTCCTCGACGCCACTTGTCCTTTTGTGAAGAAGGTCCACCTTGCCGCTTCCCGGCTTTACCGAGAGGGCTATCAGGTCGTTGTTGTCGGAGAGGCGGGTCATCCTGAGGTCGAGGCCACGCTTCCCCATGCTCCCGGGGCGGTCGTCGTGGGCGACGCGTCCGAGGTCGCCGATCTTCCCGCATGCAAAAAGATCGGCGTGGTCGTCCAGACGACGCAGTCGAGGTCGAATCTCGAGCGCGTTGTCTCCGCTCTTCTTGGAAAGGCCGAGGAGGTGTGCGTCGTCAACACCATCTGCGACGCCACGAGCGGCCATCAGGGCGCTTGCGCAGAGTTGGCCGCCCGTGCTGACGTCATGATCGTTATCGGAGGAAAGATCTCCGCCAATACCAAGCGATTAGCGGAGATCGCGGCCGAGCTGTGCCCGCGCACATATCACATCGAGGGGGCCGACGAGCTCGACCCCTCTTGGCTCGACGGGGCGGTCCTCATCGGCATAACCGCCGGTGCGAGCACTCCTGCGAGCCAGATCGACGCTGTCCGCCTTGCCATCGAGGCCGCTATCTAGGAGCCCGCCGGGGACTTGCCTCGAGTCATTCCTTCAACGGCGTTGAGCCTGGATTTTGGGAGGTGAACATGGAACAGAAAAGAGCCGATTACGCGTCCACGAGGCCGCAAGCCGACGGTGCTTGGGTCGCCAGCGTCGCTGAAGGGAGCCCCGCATGGGAAATCGGTATCGAGCCGGGCATGAGGATCCTTTCCGTAAACGGCGTTGTTCCTCGCGACATCATCGATTGGCGCTGGGAAGCCGACGGAGGCTGGTGCGAGCTCGAGGTCTTCGACCCTCGCGACAATACGACGACCGCCTGTGAGCTCGAGCGTGAGCCTGGCGAGGATTGGGGCATCGAGTTCACGGATGTCTTGTTCGACGGAATTCAGACTTGTGTCAATAGATGCGTATTCTGCTTCATGGCCATGCTCCCCAAGGACGCGCGAGCGACCCTAACCCTTCGCGACGACGACTACCGGCTCTCATTTCTTCAGGGCAACTTCGTCACGCTCACGAATGTTACCGATGAAGACGTCGAGCGCATCATTTCACACGGCCTCGAACCGATGAACGTCTCCATTCACGCAATCTCAGACGACGTTCGCAGGCAAATGATCGGCCCTCATGCCGCTCGCGGCAAGGAGGTCCTTGAACGGCTCTGCGCGGCCGGCGTTGAGATCCATGCCCAAATCGTTCTTTGCCCTGGAATCAACGATGGGGAGGAGCTGCACAAGACGCTCGCCTGGGCAGAGAGCCATCCGCAGGTCACGAGCCTCGCGGTGGTCCCCATGGGTTACACGAAGCACTCGAAGCGTTTCGATAGGAGTTTCTCCGACGACGTCGAAGCCTCCCGCGCCGTGGTCAAGCTCATCGAGCCGTATCAGGAGCGCGCGAGGGAGCGTTATGGGGAGACGCGTTTTCAGTTGTCCGACGAGTTCTATGTCGACGCCGATCTTCCTGTTCCGCCCGCCGAGACCTATGACGGCTACCCGCAGTTCTATGACGGCATCGGGATGCTCCGCAGCTTCCTCGATGAGTCTGCGCTCGTTCGCTCCGAGAGGGCGGGCGAATGCGTGGCGCTGAACGACGTCCTCGGTGAGCGGCATCTAAGGGTAATGCTCGTCTGCGGCGAGGCTGCCGAGAAGACCATCTCTGTGTTTTGCTCGCTCGTCTCTCCTGAGGGGCGCATTTTCACCCGTTCCATCCGCAACGACTATTACGGCGGAGACGTCAATGTGACCGGTCTCATAGTGAGCTGCGATCTTTTGGCTCAGCTTCCTGAGGACCTTGCGTCCGCCGTGGTCGTTCTTCCCGAGGTCATGTTCAATTTCGATCACGTCTCGCTCGACGGCGACACGCAGGAGCACATCCTTGAGGAACTCCGTCGCCGCGGCGCGATGCCCCTCATCTCCGAGCCTAGCCCCGGCAAACTCCTCGATTGTTTGGTTGGCTCTTTAATTCCGTCTTAATTGCTTTTGCCGTTCGCCTCTGGCCCGCCCTTGGCCAGCCTCTGAGCGCAGTTCCGCATGAGCCGAACGCCACTTAATGTGGCGTTCGTGCGAATAGGACTGTCTGAGCACGGAGGCTGGCCAAGGGCGGGCCAGACAGCTGGGGTGCATGGTAAACTATTTTCTGTATGTCTAATAGCTAGGAGCATTCATGAGCAAGCCCATTGTCGCAGTTGTCGGCCGCCCCAACGTCGGCAAGTCCACGCTCGTCAACCGCATCGCGCTTTCTCGCGACGCCATTGTCCACGAGTCCCGCGGCGTCACGCGCGACCGCAGCTATCACGAGGCGGACTGGAACGGCCGTGATTTTGTGATTATCGACACCGGCGGTATCGAGTCCATCAAGTCTAAGGACGTCTTTGCCCCCGGTATTCGCGAGCAGGCTATTCTTGCCACGCAAGAGGCCGACGTCATCGTCTTCGTCGTCGACGGCGCCACGGGCATCACTGATGAGGACGAGGAGGTCGCCCGCATTATCCGGAAGACTGACAAGCCGGTTTTCCTTTGCGTGAACAAGAAGGACAACCCCTCCACCGAGCAGGACAACCTCTGGGATTTCTACGCCCTTGGCTGCGGCGAGCCTATGCCTATCAGCGCTACGCACGGCCACGGAACCGGCGACCTGCTCGATCTGGTCGTTGAGGCGTTCCCCGAGCCCGAGGAGCTCGAAGAGGACGACGACGTCTTGTCCATCGCCATCGTCGGTCGACCCAACGTCGGCAAATCCTCCCTTGCCAACCGCCTCGCGAACAAGAAGCGCTCCATCGTCTCCGACGTCGCGGGTACAACGCGCGACGCCATCGACTCCGTCATCGAGTGGAAGGGCCAGACGATTAAGCTCGTCGATACTGCCGGCATGCGCAAGAAGAGCCAGGTCCATGAGGACGTCGAGTACTACAGCATGGTTCGTGGGCTGCAGGCAATCGACCGCGCTGACGTCGCCATGCTCGTTGTCGACGCCACCGTCGGCGTGACCGAGCAGGACCAGAAGGTGGCCAACATGGCGATCGACCGCGGCTGTGCCCTTGTCCTTCTTATCAACAAATGGGATTTGGTCGAGACCGAGCGCCAGCGCGACGAGATCGTCGCCTCGATAGACAAGCGCCTCGCATTCGCCCCATGGGTTCCGTTTGTAAACATCAGCGCGCTCACCGGCCGCGCCACCGACAAGGTCCTCGAGCTTGCCGTGAAGGCCGCCAACGCGCGCAAACAGGAAATCCGCACCGTCGATCTCAATAAGCTCCTTGCCGAGATCGCCGAGTCGGGCCACACCGTTTCCGACAAGGGCCGCCGCCTGAAGATGAAGTACGCCACGCAGACCGGGTCGAAGCCTCCGGTGTTCAGCTTCTTCTGCAACGCGCCCGATCTTGCCGACGACAACTTCCAACGCTTTATCGAGAATCGCCTTCGCGCCCGCTTCGACCTTACGGGCACCCCCATTCGCCTTAAGTTCCGTCGCAAGTCCACCGACGGGGGCGATCGCTAGTGGCTGAGGTCTACACCCCGGCACTTGTTGCCTGGACCGTTGTATTCGCCCTCGGCGCGTACGCCGTCTGCGGAATCCCCTTCGGCCTCATCATTGCCCGCTCTCTGGGGCACGTCGACGTCCGCTCGACGGGGTCCGGCAACATCGGCACGACCAATGTGGCGCGTAGCGTGGGGAAGCTCGCCGCCGGCCTTACCCTGCTGTGCGACTTGGGCAAAGGCCTGCTTTGGATGATGCTCTCGCGTTTCATGCTCTCGCTGATCGTCTTCGGGCACCATGGCTTTGCGCCTGAGCTTGATTTCGCCTCCGAGGCCGGAATCTCCATGTCGGTGATCTACCTCTTCTGTGTTTTCGGGCATGTGTTCAGCCCGTACCTCGATTTCCATGGCGGTAAGGGCATCGCGGTCGGCTTCGGCGCGGCGCTCGGGCTGTGGTGGCCTGTCGCATTGGGGCTTCTTGTCGTGTTTATCCTCTTTGCGGTCCCCTCCCGCTACGTGAGCCTCGGTTCTGTTTGCGCCGCCATCTCGTTGCCGATACAGTGCTTTGCATGGGGTTTTGCCCCTGTGTCCGTTGGCGTCGTCGCCGCGGTGGCCCTTGTCGTCGTATGGGCGCACAGGTCAAACGTCAAGAAGCTCATTGCCGGCGAGGAGCGCAAGTTTGCGTTCCACAAAAGCGGCGATAATGCGGACTCGGTAGGGGAGTGACGGTTTTGGAGGCTTGCCGCGGCTCGATCTCGAAGGCGTGCGTTGTGGGCTCGGGTTCCTGGGGCACCGCCTTTACGGGAATTTTGGCGCCGAACGTCGGCGAGGTGGTTCTGTGGTGCCGCAGCGCTCAGGTCGCAGAGGAGATCAACCTGAAGCGCCGCAACCCGCGACGCCTTTGCTCCTATGAGCTCTGCGAGAACGTCTCTGCCACAGCGGACGCCGCGCTTGCCCTTGACGGTGCGGGCGTCGTCGTCCTCGCCGTTCCCTCGGCGCATCTGCGCGCCGTTTGTCGCGCAATAGCCCCCCACGTCGCCTGCGACGCCATTATTGTTGTCCTTACTAAGGGCATGGAGCCTGATACCCATAAGCTCATGCACGAGATCGCTGCGGACGAGTTCGGTGACGCTTCCCGCATAGCAGTGGTATCGGGTCCGAACCATGCCGAGGAGATAAGCTGCGGGCAGGTTTCTGCCGCTGTCGTGGCTGCGAGCAATACTTCTGTGGCCGAGCGCGTGCAGAACCTATTGTTCTCGTATTCGTTCAGGTCTTACGTCTCAAGCGACGTTGTAGGCGTTGAGGTGTGCGGCGCGGTCAAGAACGTGGTGGCTATCGCCTGCGGCCTCGCGGCGGGCCTAGGCGCCGGTGACAATACGCTCGCGGCGCTCATGACCCGCGGGATAGCCGAGGTCGCCCGCATCTCATCTGCCCTTGGGGGAGACCCGCTCACCCCCATGGGCCTCGCGGGCATGGGCGACCTCGTGGCGACCTGCACCTCGGAGCACTCACGAAACCGCACGTTCGGCGAAGCGCTTGCCCATGGAGAGACGCTCGCCGAGTATGAGGCCCGAACGAACATGGTCGTCGAGGGCGCCCGCGCGGCCATGAGCGTCCACGAGCTCGCTGTGGAGCGCGGCATCGAGGCGCCCATCACGGCGGCGGTACATGGTGTCCTCGTGAACGAACTCGATATTGACTCTGCCAAGGAATCTCTTCTTGGTAGACTTCCCCGCGAGGAATTCTACGGCATAACCGTAAAGACCGGAAAGGAATAGGATGCAGAACCAGATCAAGATCGCTCCGTCGGTGCTTTCCGCCGATTTCGCTCGCCTCGGAGCCGACCTCGACGACATTGCCTCGGCCGATTGCGTTCACTATGACGTAATGGATGGGCACTTTGTTCCCAATATCTCGTTCGGCATCGATATCCTCAAGGCCGTCAAGCGCTCTACCAAGCTTCCTGTCGACGTGCATCTCATGATCTCGAATCCCGACGAGCTGATTCCCGCCTTCATCGATGCCGGTGCCGACATCGTCACGTTCCACTACGAGGCTACCGATCACGCCCACAGATTGATTCAGCTCATCCACGCTTCCGGCCGCAAGGCGGGCGTCGCACTCAATCCCGCAACGCCCGTATGCCTGCTCGAAGACATCATCGATTACCTCGACATGGCTCTCATCATGACGGTAAATCCCGGCTTCGGCGGACAGAAGTACATTGAGTCTTCCGGCGCAAAGCTTCGCCGCCTTCGTCGGCTGTGCACCGACCACGGCGTAAGCCCGCTCATCGAGGTCGACGGCGGCGTGAATGCCCAGACCGCTGCCGAGGTTTGCGAGGCCGGCGCTAACGTGCTTGTTGCCGGCAGCGCCGTGTTTGGCAAGCAGGATCGCGCTGACGCAATCTCTCAGATTCGTGCCGCCGCCGAGTCCGGTCTTTCGAAGAAGGCCTAGGAGCTTATGTCATCTGCTAAAACCGTATATCTCGACTACGCCGCTTCCGCCCCCGTTAGGGAATGCTCCCTTGAGGCGGAGCGGCGCTATGCATCGGCTGATTATGCCGGAGCAAACCCGAATTCGCTGCATGGCATGGGCCGGCTTGCCGCTCGGGCTCTCGATCAGGCCCGCGCCGACCTTGCCCGCTGCTTGGGCGGCAGGTTTCGCCCGGCTGAAGTGACGTTTACTTCCGGTGGGACCGAAAGCAACAACCTTGCCCTCTTTGGCTTGGCCGAGGGCGCACGTGAACGAGACCGCAAGCGCGCAAAAGTGATCGTCTCGGCGATCGAGCATGACTCCGTCCTCGACGTCGCGAGCCCTCTTAGGGCGCTCGGTTTTGAGGTGGTCCTCGCGCGCCCGGGGCGTGACGGTAAGGTGTCTTGCGAGACCCTGGAGGCTCTCGTCGGCCCGGATACCGCCCTTGTTTCCATTATGTATGCGAACAATGAGACCGGAGTGATTCAGCCTGTTCCCGAGCTTGCCGCTATTGCGCACAGGTCTGGGGCGTTGTTTCACACGGATGCGGTGCAGGGCTTCGGTCGTATTCCCCTCGATCTCTCGGCGGTCGATGCCGTGAGCTGCGCCGCCCATAAAATCGGGGGCCCGGTCGGTGTGGGCCTTCTTGCCGTGAGGGGCCGCGCGCCCCTCAGGCCCCGTCAGTTCGGCGGTGGTCAGGAGCTTGGTCGCAGGCCCGGTACCCAGGATGTACGCGCCGCCCTCGCGTTCGCCGCGGCGGCAAAGGAGTGCGAAGGCTCTCTGAGCGTCTCTCGTGAGGTCACGGCTCGACGTGCCCGCGGGCTTTACGCGCGCCTGTGCGCCCCGGGTACGGGTATCAAGGCCACCGCCGGCGTTGAGGTTGGGCCGGATCGGCTCCCCGGTATGGTGAGCATCCTGGTTCCCTCCCTCGACTCCGAGACCCTGGTGCTTGCCCTCGATGAGGCGGGTTACGAGGTCTCTGCTGGCTCAGCCTGCTCCTCCGGCTCCCTCGACCCTTCCCATGTGCTCTCCGCCATGGGAATCCCTCGGCAGGAGGCCTTGGGGTCCCTGCGCGTTTCTTTCGACGAGCGCGTCGAATCATCGGACCTCGAGTCCTTTGCGGATGCGCTTTTGAATATCGTCAACTCACGTTCGTCCAACCGCTAACCGATAAACCATAGAGAAAGAGGACACCATGACCGAGGCATCCGCCCTCCAGCGCCTTCAGCAAATCGACATTGAGCTTCTTCGCCACGCCTCTACGCTCCAGAAACTTCCACAGCAGGCCAAGCTCAAGACCATTGCCCTTGCAAAGAAAAAGGTCGCCGTCGAGCTGAAGAAGATTACCGGCCAGCGTAAAGACGTCGAGATCGATGTCGTTGACGTGAATGCCGACATCTCTTACTATCGTCAGGTTCGCGAGCGCGTTATGACCGAGGCGGAGGAGGGGCCGCTTACCCATCGCGAGGCCCGTACAGTAGAGGAGTCCCTCACCCATCTTGCCAAGGTCACCGAGAAGTGCGAGTACCGCCTCGGCCCGCTCAACGAGCAGCTCTCCAAGCTTCAGCTCGCCGAGACGAACGCCCAGAAGATGATGGAGCGCTTGGACGCCGAGGAGCAGAACGTGCAGAAGTCCTTTGAGGAGGACTCCTCTTCTGTTCGCGACCAGATCCTCGCTCTAAAGGATGAGCGCGAGGCTGTCGCGGCCGAGATCTCAGATGACGTCATGGCTCGCTATGAGGCTGCCCGCAAGCGCTTCGGCGGCCTGGCGGTCGAGACCCTGGTCGGAAACGTGCCGTCCACCTGCCGCGTCAAACTCCAGCCGAGCCAGTACCACGACATCGCCCATGGCGACGAAATCTGCGAGTGCCCCTACTGCCACCGCATCCTGATCACGACCCAGGACGGCGAGTAGCAGTGGCCGAGCTCACTGGAAAGAAGGTCCTACTTGCCGTGTGCGGAGGCATCGCCGCATACAAGGCCTGTGAGGTCCTTCGAGGACTTCAGAAGGCCGGGTGCGCCGTTCGCGTCGCCTGCACCGCCGCGTCCGAACGCTTCGTCGGGGCAGCCACCTTTGAGGCCCTCACGCGTTACCCGGTTTGCGACGACTTGTTTGAGAACCCGGCGAGCGATATCCCCCATATCGACTACGCGGAGTGGGCGGACCTTGCCCTCGTCGTGCCGGCCACCGCGAACGTCATGGCCAAGATGGCGCATGGCCTTGCGGACGACGCGGTAAGCGCCACGCTGCTCGCGTGCTCGTGCCCCGTGGTCGTCGCGCCGGGCATGAACACAAACATGTGGCGAAACCCGGCGACTCAGGCCAATCTTCGTATGCTCGAGTCCCGCGGGGTCCGCTTTGTGCTGCCCGTTGAGGGCAGGCTCGCCTGCGGCGACGTGGGGGCGGGTAAGCTCGCCGACGTCGGCGATATTGTTGCGGCTGCGCTGGACGGGCTTTCCGACGATGCTCCTGAGCAGGACCTTATTTGCACAAGGCTGCTCGTCACCGCCGGCCCTACCCATGAGGCCATCGATCCCGTTCGCTTCATTGCGAACGCGTCCACGGGCAAGATGGGCTATGCGATCGCCGGGGCGGCGGCCAAGCGCGGCGCTGAGGTCATCCTCGTGTCGGGCCCCACCGCGCTGCCTTGTCCCGAGGGGGTTCGCCGCATTGATGTTGTCTCGGCGGCCCAGATGCGCGACGCTGCGGTCTCTGCCTTCGAAAACGCTGACGCCGCGGTGTGCACCGCCGCCGTCGCAGATTACACGCCTGCTCATCCAGCCGACCATAAGCTCAAAAAAGCCCATGAGCACATTGACGCCATCGAGCTGGTGGAGACAGGCGACATATTGGCGGAGCTCTGCGCCTCGAAGGGGAACCGCGTCGTGGTCGGTTTTGCGGCGGAGACGGACAACCTAATCCCCAACGCGCAGGCTAAGCTGGCACGCAAGGGCGCTGACGCTATTATAGCCAACGACGTGAGCCGTGCCGACTCGACCTTCGGCTCCGATACGAACCGCGTCGCCGTGGTTTCGGCTGATGGCGTTGAGCAACACGAGACTATGCCACTCGCGGACGTCTCCGACGTTGTGCTCGATAAGGTCCGCGACCTTCTGAGGAGGCGCTAGCCTGTGGGCGACTTGTATGTGGGATGTCACCTGTCCACCTCGGGCGGGTTTGAAGCCATGGGTAAAACCGCTCTTTCCATAGGCGCCACGACCTTCGCCTTCTTTACGAGAAACCCGCGAGGCGGCAAAGCTAGGCCCATCGACCCCGATGACGTCGCCGCCCTGCGTTCTCTGATGGGGACAAACGGCTTCGGGAAGCTCGTCGCTCACGCGCCTTACACCATGAATCTCTGTTCCGCAAAGGCCGAGACGGTTGATTTTGCCCGCCGAGCCATCGCTGACGACTTCGAGCGCATGGAGATGCTTCCCGGCAACTACTACAACTTCCATCCCGGCAGCCACGTGAAGCAGGGTGCCGAGCGGGGCATCGAGCTCATTGTCGAAGGGCTCAACGCGACGATAGAGCCCGGGATGCGCACCACGGTTCTTCTGGAGACCATGGCGGGCAAGGGGACTGAGGTGGGTAGGAGCTTTGAGGAGCTCGCCCGCATCATCGATGGCGTGGACCACGACGAGTCCCTCGGGGTCTGCCTCGACACCTGCCACGTGTGGGATGCGGGATACGACATCGTTGATGACCTCGACGGCGTTCTCGATGAGTTCGACCGAGCGGTCGGTCTCGATCGTCTTCGGGCGCTGCACCTCAACGACTCGAAGAACCCTTGCGGATCCCACAAAGACCGTCACGAAAAGATTGGTGAGGGGCATATCGGGAAAGCGGCGTTTTCCGCCGTCGTTACGAACCCCCGTCTTTTTGGCCTGCCGATGATCCTCGAGACCCCGAACGACCTGCTCGGATACTCGGAAGAGATCGCGATGCTGCGGGGATATGCCGGGAAGGGAGCTCAATAATGGGGATTCTCATTGGTCTCGAGCACGTAGCGCACGAGTGGCCGAACAAGAAAGTTCTCGACGACCTCACCATAGGCGTTCATGAGGGCGAGCGGATCGGCGTTGTGGGCCGTAACGGGGATGGCAAGTCGACGCTGCTGGAGATCATCGGCCGCCGACTTGAGCCTGATTCCGGTTCGGTCACGTATAGGGGCGGCGTTCATGTGGGCTGGCTCGGCCAGGCGGATAACCTCCGCGACGACGACACGGTGTGCCACGCCGTCGTCGGAGATATACCGGAGTACGTTTGGGCAAGCGACTCCCGCATTCGCCAGATTATCGACGAGCTTATCGGCGACCTCGATTGGGATGGCCGTGTGGGCGAGCTCTCCGGCGGGCAGCGCCGCCGCTGCGACCTCGCGAGGCTTCTTGTGGGCACTTGGGACGTCATCCTCATGGATGAGCCCACGAACCATCTCGATATGCAGGCGATTCAGTGGCTTGCGGATCACCTGAAGCGTCGTTGGCCCGCGGGGGAGGGGGCGCTTCTTGTCGTCACCCACGATCGCTGGTTCCTCGACGAGGTTTGTGAGCACATGTGGGAGGTTCACGACCGTGAGGTCACCCCATTCGAGGGCGGTTACTCCGCATATATTCAGCAGCGCTGCGAGCGCGATCGCCAGGCCGCCGTCATGGAGGAGCGACGTCAGAACACGCTTCGCAAGGAGCTCAATTGGCTCGCGCACGGCGCAAAGGCGCGCTCAAGCAAGCCTAAGTTCCGCATCGAAGCCGCACGAGAACTCATTGCCAATGATCCTCCGCTCAGAAACCCGCTCGAGCTCAAACGCCTTGCCGTAAGTCGGCTTGGCAAGAAGGTCATAACGATGAAGGGCGCAACTTTCTCCTACCCTGGCGAGTCGGTGCCCGTGCTCGACGACATCGACTGGCTAATTGGGCCTGGAGACCGTTACGGAATTCTTGGAGCCAACGGAGCTGGAAAGTCGACGCTGCTCAAGCTCATGACCGGTCGCCTGCAACCCACGCGAGGCACGGTTGGAATCGGAGCATCAGTTAAATTCGGCTGGATGTCTCAGCATCTCGACGCGCTCTCGGACAAAGAGGATTGGCGGATCCTCGAGATTCTCTCGCGCTACAAGCATAGCTATTTGGTCGGCGGGAAAATGCTCAGCCCTACCCAGCTCTGTGAGCAGCTCGGTTTCGAGCAGCGCGAGCTGCAGAGCTTCGTTCGTGATTTGTCAGGCGGACAGCGGCGACGCCTTGCGCTGCTTTGCGTCATCCTCGACGAGCCGAATGTCCTTGTCCTGGACGAGCCGGGCAACGACCTGGACACCGACATGCTCGCCGTGCTCGAGGACCTTCTTGACAGCTGGCCGGGCACGCTGCTCGTGGTGAGCCACGATCGATACCTAATGGAGCGCGTGACCGACGATCAATTTGCCCTTCTCGGTGGGCACATACGACATGTTCCCGGCGGTGTAGACGAGTACCTCAATCTCATCGAAAGCGCTGGCGTCTCTTCTAAGGAGTCTTCGGCCCAGCCTTCCACCGAAACCGACAAGAAGAACCGGCCATCAGGGCTCTCCAACGCTGAGCGCCGTGAGCTCAAGAAGCGCTACGATGCGGTCAGCAGGCGGCTCGAGAAGCTCGAAGACGAGCCCGGCCGACTGCGTTTGGCGATGTCGAGCATCGACCCGTCGAACTACGCCGAGCTTATGGCTGCCCAGGCCAAGGTTGACGATTGCCTTGCCGAGCAGGCCGCGCTTGAGGAGGAGTGGCTCGAGCTGGCCGAGAGGCTAGAGCTCTAGCTCCGGGCCGTTAGATTGCGGTTTTCTCAGGCAGTATGGGCGCTCCGAGCCCGTCGGTATATTCCGACGTTGCTCGGGGCGCTTTATTTGTGTCCAATTGCAGGCCAATAGCTACCGCTCGTCGGCCCGTGGTGTTCAACAAGACGCTGGTGGGGAACTATATTTGGCAGCTGTTCCCAAAGAGGGGAGAGGTATGCCAGACATCAGGTATGACGTCGTTGTCGTCGGTGCTGGGGTAAGCGGGTGCTCCATCGCCCGAGAGCTCTCGCGTTTTCAGGCCACGGTGTGCGTCGTCGAGCGCGAGGAGGACGTCTGCTGCGGTACCTCCAAGGCCAACTCGGCGATTGTGCACGCGGGCTTCGACGCGCAGACGGGAAGCCTCATGGCTCGACTCAACGTGCAGGGCTCACGGTTGATGCCCTCTCTTTGCGAGGAGATCGGCGTCGACTATAAGCCTATAGGCTCACTGGTGGTATGTACCTCCGACGATGACCGCCCGGGGCTGCAGGCGCTTCTTTCCAGGGGCGTCGCTAACGGCGTCGAGGGGCTGCGCATTGTTGAGCGAGATGAGCTGCTCGAGATGGAACCCAACGTTTCGGATGAGGCCGTTGCCGCGCTTTGGGCGCCCACGGCGGGAATCGTCAACCCCTTCCAGTTCACTATCGCGCTCGCCGAGAATGCCAACATCAATGGCGTTGATTTCCTGTTCAACGAGAAAGTCGTCGGATTGTCTCGGCACGAAGGTGGCGGTTGGCGCATAAGGACCGATAAACGCGATATTCGCGCTCGCGTTGTCGTGAATGCCGCTGGCGTGCATGCCGACGAGATCCACAATCTTGTGGCGACGAACGACGACCAGCTCGTCATCACGCCGCGCCGAGGGCAGTATTATGTTCTCGATACCTCCGTTGACGGCTACGTGCAACACACGGTCTTCTCTCTTCCCACTAAACTCGGCAAGGGAGTCCTCGTTACCCCGACGACTGCGGGAAACATCCTGGTCGGGCCGACTGCCGAGGACATCGACGATAAAGAAGGCGTCGACACGACCTTTGAGGGTACTGACGAGGTTCGCCGCAAGTGCGCAATAACCATGAAGGATGTCCCCCTCAGCTACTCCATCAGGACCTTTAGCGGTCTTCGAGCCCACCAGCCTGGCCACGACTTCATCATCGGCGAAGTCGCCGGCGCCCCAGGGTTCGTCGATTGCGCCGCGATTGAGTCTCCGGGCCTATCCGCCGCGCCCGCCATTGGCCTCATGGTTGCCGATATCGTTCGCGGTCTCCTTGTGTTTCCCGAGCGCAAGGCTTACTGGCAGGCTACTCGCGCTCGCATCCCCGACGTCGAGCATCTGAGCGCAGAGGAATTGGCCCGCCTCATCGAAAAGCGCCCCGATTACGGGCGCGTCGTCTGCAGATGCCGACATGTCACGGAAGGGCAGATCGTCGACGCAATCCGAGCTCCACTCGGCGCACGCAGCCTTGATGCCGTTAAACGCCGCACAGAGGCGGGCATGGGTCGCTGCCAGTCGGGTTTCTGCTCCCCAAAGGTCATGGAAATCATTGCTCGCGAGATAGATGGCCTTCAGATGGAGGATGTGACAAAGATGGGTCCCGGGTCGGAATTGTGCTTCGGTAGGACGCGTCCGGCGCACGAGGAGGACGGGCGATGAACATTGCCTCAAGATATGACGTAGTGGTTATCGGCGGAGGGCCTGCCGGACTTGCCGCCGCCACATCCGCACGCGAAGCCGGCGCTGACACGGTCCTTGTCATAGAGCGCGACGACGCCCTGGGCGGAATTCTAAATCAGTGCATACACAACGGATTCGGGCTGATCACCTTCAAACAAGAGCTTACGGGCCCCGAGTACGCAGCGCGTTATGAGGCGCTGGCACGTGAATCCGGTGTCGAGTTCAAGCTCGCAACAATGGTCATCGATATTTCTGAGGACCGGGTAGTCACGTGCGTTTCCGAGCGATGCGGACTGGAGGCGATCGGTGCCGGCGCGGTGGTTCTTGCCATGGGCTGCCGAGAGCGCCCAGCCGGGGCCTTGGGTATACCGGGCTTCCGCCCGGCTGGCGTTTACACTGCGGGAACCGCTCAGCGGCTTGTCAATATCGACGGGCTTATGCCGGGTCGTGAGGTCGTGATCCTCGGCTCGGGAGATATCGGTCTTATCATGGCCCGACGCATGACGCTCGAGGGGGCGCATGTGGCCTGCGTTGCCGAGCTCATGCCATTTTCCGGGGGCCTTAAGCGCAACATTGTGCAGTGCCTCGAGGATTTCGACATTCCGCTGCTGCTCAGTCACACGGTTACGCGCATCGAGGGCGAGAAGCGGGTCGAGGCCGTTATGCTTTCTGAGGTTGACGCCAAGGGTCGGCCGATACCCGGTACCGAGGTAAGGTACCCTTGCGATACCCTTCTCCTCTCGGTGGGGCTTCTTCCTGAGAACGAGCTGTCGCGGGGTGCCGGCGTGGAGCTCAGTCCCGTTACCAAGGGCGCCGTTGTCAATGAGTCGCTCGAAACGAGTGTTCCTGGGGTCTTTGCCTGTGGCAACGTTCTTCACGTTCACGACTTGGTGGACTTCGTTACTCAGGAATCCATGGTCGCCGGGGCTCATGCCGCCGAGTTCGCGAAGGGCTTGCTCCCAAGCAAGGGTCGAGAAATCCCCGTGCTTGCAAAAGGCGGCGTTCGCTACACGGTGCCTCAGTCAATTAATCCACTGCGCATGCCCGAAAAGCTCACCGTACGCTTTCGCGTAGCCGGTATATTCGAGGATCACTGGGTTGACGTTTTGGTTGATGGCACAAGGCTTGTGCATAGGCGCCGCCCGATACTTGTCCCTGGCGAGATGGAGGAGGTTGTTCTCGACCGTGATGAGCTTCTTGCCTGCGGGGACGTGGAGAGCATTGTCGTGTGCCTTGAGGAGGAGAGCAGCTAATGGCTTATAAAGAGGTCCTTCTCACCTGCATTCGTTGTCCTCGTGGGTGCCAGATTTCTGTTGGGCTCGAGGGCGCCGATATAGTTTCAATAGAAGGGCAGTCGTGTAAGCGGGGTGAGATTTACGCTCGTTCCGAGGTCAGCAACCCCGTGCGCACTGTTACCACGACGGTGCCTGTCGTGGTGGGGGCTTGCGAGCGCATGGTAAGCGTAAAGACCTCGATCGACGTTCCTAAAAATAAGGTCATGGACGTGATGCGGGCTGCTCAGCCCATTGTCGCCCATGCGCCGGTATCTATAGGCGACGTGATCGCCCGAGACATCGCGAACACCGGTGCCGACCTCATAGCAACTAAATCCGTTTGATTTGGGTCAAAAGGGACGGGGGATTTTGTCCCAACTTGTGGAGTTGATCCACATATTGGGACAAAATCCCCCGTCCCTTTTGACCCAAAGCGCCGCCCATCCTCAGTAAGAAGACGGGCGGCGCTGTTTGGTGTAAAGGCAATTAGAGAAGCTTCTTGAAGGCGTCTGCGATGTTCTGGACCCTATCGGAGCCAAGGACAACGTGAACGCCGTTGATCTCGTCCTCGGGCTTAACGATACCGATTGCGCCAGCGGACATGCATCCGGCGTAATCAACCTTTGCGGTGTCCTTAAGGGTAAGGCGAAGCCTCGTCGCGCAGTTGGATACAGACTCGACGTTGTCCTTTCCTCCGACGGCCTGGAGGATGCTGCCGGCGGTTGCGGCTGCCTGGACGGCCTCTTTAACTACGCTGTCGTCGTCAGACCTGAATGCGTCGGCTATGCGATCGTAAATGCTTGCCATGAAATTACCTCCTAGAACTCGGTGTTATGTCCTCTCCCCTTTTAGAAATTATAAAGAGTAAAGCGGATTACTCAGTGAGAACGACACAATTTCGAAGTCTTGATTCTTCTTTTCAAAAATCTCGCTTGCATTCATCGATGAATGCCTGTATAATCTTTTCTCGCGCACAGGCGCAAAGATTTCGGGTGGTGGCGCAGTTTGGTAGCGCACTTGACTGGGGGTCAAGGGGTCGCTGGTTCGAATCCAGTCCACCCGACCAGATTGTTCAAGAACCAGAAGCCTCGGCTTCTGGTTCTTTTTTTCTATTAGAAGGTTGTCGTGGCTGATTCATTCTTCGAGCGTTGCTTTTCGATAGTCAAGCAAATACCTGCGGGCAGGGTCGCCTCATATGGGCAGATCGCCAGGATTCTTGGAGAGCCGAGGCGCGCCCGGTATGTGGGCTTTGCCATGCATGCCAGCCCGGGGGTCATGGGTGGGGTGCCGTGCCATCGGGTCGTGTTCAAAGACGGGCGTCTTGCTCCCGGCTTTGCCTTCGGAGGGCCCGGGGCACAGCGCAGCCTTCTTGAATCGGAAGGCGTTGGGTTTTTGCCCGACGGCAGGGTCGACATGAATCGCTATCTTTGGGAAGCCGTGCTTTAGCTAGTACGATACCTGGCATGGGATGCCGAGCGCCCTCACGCGCGCGGCAATACCATCCATAACGTCAGCGGGTGCTTTCCGAAGCCCTGTTACGGGCGTCTCACGAGCAATGGTATATATAGTGGCTTCCTGTGGACGTATCCGGTCGAGCGCTTGGAGCCATGGCGCGACGTAGCGATCGGCGGTGTTATCCATGTCATGCCCCCTCCATTCGCCGTTCAAAAAGATCGTCTGCACAATCACGTGGCCCTGGAACGAGGCGAAGGTTTCGATCTGCTTCTCGACGTCATAGGCTCCCGCGGGGCGATCAAGCAGCCTAATGTAGTCGGCATCAACGGTATCGAGCTTGAGTATGTTGTCGTCGACGAGCATGAGCGCATCGTGAACCCTGGGCTCACTTGCTTTTGTTCCATTGGAGAGAACCGCGATCTTTGCTTGGGGGGCGATTTTCCCCCTTAGTTCTACTGCCGCTCGAATAGCTTCGGGGAATTCAGGTGCCGCGGTCGGCTCGCCGTTTCCGGCGAACGTGATGACGTCGGGGAGTGTCCCCTCATCACGCATCTCCAGGAGTTTCTTCTCGAGCGCATCGGCAACAAGCGTTGCGGAATTGTGGTTATCCGAGCACCTTCGCTCAGCGTTTAGGCCGTTTTCGCAATACAGGCAATCGAAGGTGCATATCTTACCGGACGCGGGCATCATGTTCACGCCAAGGGAAATTCCCAGGCGCCTACTGCGCACGGGGCCAAATATCGGCGAGTTGTTGAGAAACGTGGACATATGTATCTCCCCTCTGTTTCAAAAAACAATAGCCGATATACCTGGCATGTAGAATGTGACAAGTAAATTGCCTGCGTTTTTACCGGAGGTTTTATGTCCCGCGTGTTCAATTTCTCTGCTGGCCCTGCCGTTCTGCCTGAGGAAGTTCTGAGCGAGTGCGCTGCGTCCATGATGGATTTCTGCGGCACGGGTATGTCGGTTATGGAAATGAGCCACAGGTCAGCCGCCTTTCAACGCATTCTCGACGAGGCTGAGGCAGACCTCCGCTCCCTTATGGGCATTCCAAACAATTACAAGGTCCTGTTCCTGCAGGGCGGCGACTCGCTTCTGTTCTCTACCGTGTTTATGAACCTCGCCCCCAACGGCAAGGCTGACTATATCGTTTCTGGAAATTGGTCCAAGAAAGCGTTTCAGCAGGCGCAGATCCTCGGGGACGCGAAGCTGCTCGCTTCTTCTGAGGATAAGAATTTCTCCTACGTGCCCGAGATCTCCGATCTCGACGTCCGCGAAGACGCAAGCTTTGTATACATATGCCAGAACGAGACCATCACGGGAACTCGCTATCCCAAACTCCCCGATACCTGCGGTCACGTGCTCGTCGCCGATCAGTCGTCGATGTTTCTTTCTGAGCCCGTCGACGTCTCTCGGTACGGGCTGATTCACGCCGGGGTCCAGAAGAATGTTGGCCCGGCCGGTGTCCAGATCGTGATCGTTCGTGAAGACCTGATTCCCGAGGATCTTCCCGGGGTTCCCACCATGCTCCGGCTCAAGACCCATGCGGACGCGGGCTCTCTCTATGACACGCCCAATTGCTGGGGAATCTATGTCTGTGGGCTTGTGTTCAAATGGATTAAGCGCATCGGCGGTCTTGAGGCAATGGCCGCCCGCAACCGTGCTAAGGCGAAGGTTCTCTACGACTTCCTCGACGAATCATCATTGTTCTCGTCAACCGTTGCCGAGCGAGATCGTTCGATCATGAACGTTCCCTTCGTGACGGGCAATAAGGACCTCGACGCCGAGTTCATTTCCGCCGCCGCTTCCGAGGGGCTTGTCAATCTTAAGGGGCACAGGCTCGTGGGAGGCATGCGCGCGAGCATCTACAACGCCATGTCTCCCGAGGGCGTGGACGCCCTCGTTGATTTTATGGCGCGTTTCGAGGCTTCGCATGCGTAGGCGCGAGCGGCGAGAAAAACATTGAGCCAATAGCCATAGGGAGAGTTATGCCTAAAGACATAGACCCGTACGACTACTTCGCACACGAGGACGAATACCCTGACGCCGATTACGAGGGAGCCTGTGAGCGTCTTGCGGCGGCGCTCCGCTGCAAGACAGTCTATACGTCAGCCGAGGGTACCGATTGGGGTGAGTTCCAAAAGCTCCAGGACCTTATGCAAACGAGTTTCCCCTGCATCATGTCCGTCGGAACCTTCGAGCTCGTTGGCCACTCCGTCCTCATAACGGTTCCCGGCAGCGATCCAGATCTCGAGGCCGTTCAGCTTATTGCCCATCAAGATGTTGTCCCAGTCGTCTGCGGAACCGAGGACGAATGGATCCACGATGCTTTCTCTGGGCAGATTGATGATGAGTGGGTGTGGGGTCGCGGGGCGCTCGACATCAAGGACATGCTCATGGCCGAGCTCGAGGCAACCGAATACCTTTTGTCAAAGGGACTAAGGCCTCGTCGCACAATTTACCTTGCCTTTGGCGAAGACGAAGAGGTCCATAGCCACGGAGCTGCTGCCGTGGCCTCTGAGCTCGCAAAACGAGGGGCGCGGTCGGCGTTTCTTGTCGATGAGGGGACTACGACGCTATTTGATGGCTCTGCCTACGGCGCTCCCGGCACGATGGTGTCGGATATCTGCATTTCTCAGAAGGGCTATCTCGACATAGAGCTTTATGCCTTCGGCGAAGGAGGGCATTCTTCCAACCCCTTCGGCGGAACTTCTCTAGAGAGGGTCTGCCGCGCAGTGGCGCGCGTCTCCGACAACAAGCCCGCCCCGGAGCTCGGCAGCATCGTTGCAGGCACGTTCGAGGCCCTGTCGCCCTACATTACCGAGGCCCCGTTCTCGGAGCTTGTCGGCGACGTTTGCGGAAACGCCACGATCATCGCCCGCGAGGCCTCTAGGCTTCGCGAGCTTTACCCTTTTGTTTGCACATCGGTTGCCGTCGACTGCCTCGAGGGCGGCTCTGCCGCGGCAAACGTCATGCCTGGCAATGTCCGTGCGACCATTAATTATCGTTTGCTCCCCGGCATAACGGGGCAAGAAGTACTCGCCCGCGTCAAAGAGCTCGTCGACGGGACAGGCGTCGATGCTCGTATCGCTCATGAGACGCCTGCCGGACGCATCGATTCCGTTGAGGGCGCGGGGTACCTTCAGCTTAAGGAAGCCCTCGAGCATTACCACCCGAACGTCGTATGGGTTCCGTCTTTTGTCTGCGGTGGCACGGATTCGGTTCGTTACGAGGAGGTTTGCGGCTCGATTCTTCGAGTCTGCCCATTCCGCCCCGCCCCTGAGGAAGAGTCGCGTGGCGTTCATGGGGTTAACGAGAGAATCTCGAGGCGCGTCTACGCCCAGGGAATCCGAGTCCTCGTCAGACTGCTCGAGAACACGGCTTTCTCTGGCGGTTTTTAGCCGCGAGTGACACCATCGATGCTCAAGATTGGCGCATAGCAAAACAGATCTCGGGTAATATTTAAGAGTTACAGGAAATAGGATTTAACGAGAGGCACAACGTGTCCACTAGGTTTGACCAGCTTAAAGAAAGAATTAAGAAGATCGCCGACGCCGACGCCGCGGAGCACCAGGCGATGGGAATCTCAACTGACCCCGTGGGAAGCGCGAACAATCCTTCGACGCAGATTCTCACGCCAGCCAACATCATCACGTTCTGCCGGCTCATCCTTACGGTCGTGTTCCTCGTCTTGTTCTGCGGGCGCGTTAATCGCTACGTCGCGCTCGCTTGCTATGCGACCGCGGCAGTCACCGACTTCCTCGACGGCCAGCTCGCTCGACGTACCCAGACCGTGAGCTGGCTCGGCAAGATTATGGATCCGATAATGGACCGAATCCTGCTCTTCACCGGTGTCCTTGGACTTCTCGTGGTTGGCGAGCTTCCCATTTGGGTTCCCGTCGTCGTTATAGGAAGGGACGTGTATCTTGCCATTGGCAGCGCGATTCTCACGAGGTACCGCACCCGTCCGCTTGACGTTGTGTTCATCGGGAAGGTGACCACTGCGCTTCTTATGACGGGCTTCTCGCTTTGCCTTCTCGGCGTTCCCGATATCGACGGGCTTGGACTGGTCTGCGCGTCTTGGCTTCCCGGCCTCAACGCTCAGTCGGCGTGCCTCGGAGTCTTTTTTGTCTATATTGGGGTTGTTTGCTCTCTCATCACTGCGACAGTTTATACAGTGCAAGGCATTCGCTACAAGAAGGCAGCCTCGCTGGCGTAGACAGGCATGAATAGGGGTTCTTTCAATGGGCAGTAAGTCTGACTATATTGCTCGCATGGGCGTACTTTACGAAGAGCACGCGCTTCTTGGCGCCGGCTTCACCTCTTCAGATGACGGCTCGGTCATCCGCGTCGTCTCGTACCCAAGCGAGAAGGGCGGTCCGGTCGATTCTGGGCGCGCCTACCTCCACGATCTCTCGGGGTCGTCTTATGTTCTTGTGAGCGGGCCCCACGCTTCGGATTTGATCGAGGCGGCTTTTTGTGGGCCAAAGATTTCGGTCGGGGAGTGCGCATGGCAGTGTGCTCTCACGGCTGAGGGGGCCCTCACCTCGGTGCCTCTCGTTATTCGTACCGGTGCCAACGAATACGTCCTGTTGGATCCAAGCGATCGCGGTGACGTCGTCGTGGCTTGGCTCAACTTCCTCTCGCAGATTGAGCAGAACGGCTTTGCCCCCTATGCCGGGACTAAGGTTGAAGACGCCACCGATATGCTCACGCCTTTTCTGATGGCCGGCAACGCGGCCACGGCTGTTTTATCCGACTACGTCTCGCATCCGCGCGATCTCCCTGCGTTGGGCCAGGTCAAGAACGTTTACCTTGATAAAATCTCTGCCGTCGCTTCGAGGGTCGCCATCCCCGGCATCTCTTTCCCGGTTTTCGTGCTGCTCGTCCCTCCGGCGCAGGCTTCTGTTTTGTGGAGGAGCTTCCTCTCGTTCAATGAGGTTTCTCCCGTTGGCTGCGTTGCCGTATGTCGTGCCATAGCCGAAATGCTTCCTTGGGGCGGCCTGTTATCCGAGAAGGATAAGGTCTTACCCTCAGCCGCCCAGCTCGAGTCTTGGGGGCTTTTGAGGAGCACGCGAGATTTTGTAGGCTCGCGTTGTCTGTCTTAACCCATCGTTGCAATTCTCATAACAAGGAGATTCATGCAGTACGACTTCACCTCCCGCGTGAATAGGCGTGGCGTCGGCGCCATGAAATGGGACGAAATGCTCCGCGAGAACCCGTCGATCCCTTCGGATGTTATCCCCCTTTCCGTCGCGGACATGGAATTCGTCAATCCTCCCGAGGTCAAGCGGGCTCTTCATGAGTTCATCGATGCGGGTCCTCTCGGCTACACGAGGCCTACGGACCGCTTTTATAGCTCGGTAATCGACTGGCAGGTTCGTCGCCACGGCTGGGTACCCCAACGCGATTGGATCGTGACTACGCCAGGCGTTGTGCCGGCAGTCTTCAATGCCGTCCGTGAGCTCACGAATCCCGGAGACGGAGTCATTATCCAGACTCCCGTTTACTATCCGTTCGAGTGGGCCGTGCTTTCCGGCAGGAGGACTCTCATCGAGAATCCGCTTAAGGTCGTCGACGGACGCTACGAGATGGACTTCGAGGATCTCTCGCGCAAGACCGCGCTCCCCGAGGCAAAGCTTTTGATCTTATGCAGCCCTCATAACCCGGTCGGCCGCGTATGGACAGTCGCGGAGCTGCGGAAGCTCATCGACATTTGCATGGCAAACGACGTTTTGATTCTCTCTGACGAGATTCACAACGACCTCATTATGCCGGGCAATTCCCACGTGACGCTTGGCAGCATTGCGAGCGATGAGGAACTCCGGAGCATGGTTATCTGCACCGCCCCGTCAAAGACCTTCAATCTCGCCGGAGTCCAGTGCTCCGTCATCTTCATCCCCGATGGTGTTCTCCGCTCTCGTTTCAAGGCTGGGTTCGAGTCGCTGAAGCTCTCCAATCTCAATGCCTTTGCGTACGTCGCCTGCGAGGCCGCCTATGATCGCTGCGAGGCATGGCTCTCGCAGCTCATCGATGTTGTCTGGACGAACTTCTCGGTGCTTGTCGACTGGGCTTCAAGCAGTCATCCCGAGCTCGTGGTTTATGAGCTTCAGGGTACCTACCTCGCATGGGTTGATTTCGGAGCCTGGGGGATTACACCGCTGGAGCTTAAAGACTTCATGAGAAACGAGGCCTTTCTCTGGCTCGATGAAGGGGAGATGTTCGGAAAGGCGGGCAGTTGCTTCGAGCGATTCAACCTTGCTTGCCCAACCACGGTGCTCGAGGATTCGCTTACCCGTCTTGACGCGGCGGCAGCTAAACGCGGGTTCTGAGGATAGATTCGGAGATTAGCCATGAAGTATCAAGTCAACGCAACGGGTTGCCCGGATTCCGTTGGCGCGGCATCCAAGGGAACGACGGCAGGTCGTCTTGTCTTCGTATCCGGCCAGGTCTCTCTTTCCGATGACGGCACCGCCGTCATCGGCGCCGACGTGACTTCGCAGGCCTCTCGTATACTCGACCAGGCCGAGGCCGTCCTCGCCGAAGTCGGCCTTGACCTTGACGACATCGCAAAGGTAACCGTTTATCTTACAAGCCTTGATGATCTTGAGGAGTTCGACGAGGTGTACACTGACCGGCTGATCCCGCCAATGCCGGCTCGCTCTATAGTCTGCGTCAAGGAGCTGCCGTTCGGCGCCCTTGTCCAGATGGACGCCGTCGCTTGTCGCTAAGCGGTATAAACTGTTTCTAATAGACCTTCGCTATTTGCGTTTCCACACCGAAGGGAGCAACGCATATGGATAACGAGAACATTCCTGCGGGCAACGGCGCGACTCAGATTTTCCGCATGCCTTCCGCCGACGCTACCGTGCCCGATATCATGGCCGTCTCTAAGCCCGTCCAGCCCACGCTGACCATCGTCAAGGGCCCTCAGATTGGCGAAACGTTCGAGCTCAACGCGCCGACCATCACCATTGGGCGCGATCCGAGCAACAGCGTTTTCCTGAACGATATGACGGTCTCTCGCCATCACGCCAATTTGGATCTCTCTAACGTGTCGAGCGGGTTCGCTAGCATCAAGGATCTGGGCAGTCTTAACGGCACCTGGGTGGACGGCGCTATTGTTAATGAGGCGAGCCTCAAGGATGGCTCAACCATTCAGATCGGCACGTTCCGAATGGTGTTTCACACCAATGCTCGGAAGTCCCGCATCGCCACTGACATTTAGGCCACGTTATGCCTGACGCCGGCTACCTAACCATTGGCAAAGTAGTTAAGCGCCTGCAGTCCCAGTATCCCGATCTCACTGTTTCCAAGGTCAGGTATCTGCAGGACGAGGGGCTTATCAACCCATCCAGAACACCTGGGGGATACCGCTTGTATTCCCAAAGGGATATCAAGCGCCTTGAGACTGTTCTTTATCTTCAGAAGAACCGTTTCATGCCGCTTTCGGTTATCAAAGAGGAGCTTGACCACCCTAACGATTCACGCTTGTCCGGAACCTCCTCTGATATGAGCGCGGAAATCATTCAGGTTCAGCGCGATGATGATGAAGTCGCCGAGCGGCTTCACTCGATTGATCGTATTCCTGAGCTATGTGGGACAACGGTTTCTTTCGTGCGCGAGCTCTCTGAGGCGGGTGTTATTCAGCTTAAGAAGTCGCCTCACGGACGCGATCTTGTCGATGGGCGGGATTTGTCGCTTATTCGCATTTGTGATGAGCTAAGGCGTTTTGGTTTCGGGGCAAAGAACTTGAGGCAGTACGTTATCGCAGCAAATCGCGAGTCCTCAACCTTCGAGCAGGCTCTCATGGTCTTTGCAAAGAAGGGCGGCGGCGTCGAGGTCGAGCAGACCGAGGAGAGTCGCCATCAATTTGAGATGGCGTTTTCAAGGATGCTCGGGCTTACCAACGCGGTAAGAAACGAACTCATTGGGCGTCGGGTCCGCGAGGAGTTCAAAGGAATGGGCGAGTAGGGGAGTTATCCCATGCGTGTTAAAGAGGGTGTTTGCATGTCTGGTTTCGATTACGAGAGCCGAATCGTCAATATTCCCGACTATCCCGAGCCCGGGGTCATCTTCAAGGACATCATGCCGCTTATCGGGGATGCTGAGGCGCTGAGGTCTGCCGTTAAGGATATCGCTGACCATTTTCGGGATCTTGGCGTGACCAAGGTTGTCGGCCCCGAGGCTCGTGGTTTTTTGATCGGCGCCCCTGTTGCTTACGAGCTTGGTGTCGGCTTCGTTCCCGCCCGCAAGCCCGGAAAGCTCCCACGTGCCGTAAACAAGCAGGAGTATTCCCTTGAGTACGGCACCGATTCCTTAGAGATGCACAAGGATGCTTTGTCGCCTGACGATAAGGTACTTCTTGTCGACGATCTTGTCGCAACCGGGGGAAGCATCGAGGCCGCCGCCGAGCTCTGCCGCAAGGCGGGCGCCGTGGTTTCCGGGTTCGGCTTTATCCTCGAGCTTGAGTTTCTTTCTCCTAGAGTCGCTATTTCAAAGAAGTTCCCCGGAATCGATGTGTTCTCGCTTATTCAGGTTAAATAGTTGCCTCCGGGTAAGATAGGGCGTTGGCCCAATCATGGAAACGCCCCGTCAAATGCTTCTGTTTGACGGGGTTTGTAGTATTGTTTAGGTACTAGTGATTGACTGTTTTGACGACCCATCTCCAGGGAGTTGTATTCTTTTATGCGCATTCGTAAGTCGGTAGTTGCCTTTGGCTTGATATCATCGCTTACTTTTGGTTTGGGGGCTGCGCCCGCTTTCGCCGTTACGCAGACAGATGTGGATTCAGCCGCGGCAAGGCTTTCGGAACTCGGAGGCCAGCTGTCGGACATCCAGTCTCAACTTCAAAGTGCGACGGATGACGTCGTAAGAACTTCCCAAGATCTCTCCGACAAGCAAAGCGAGGTCGAGCAAACCCATGGCGATCTTGAGGTTAAAAAGAATGAGTTGTCGGAAATCATGCGCTCGAACTATAAGCAAGGCTCAGCCTCTACGCTTGATTTCATTCTCGGCTCCACCAGTATTGACGACCTCGTAAGTCGCGTTACGTACATGGACAAGGTCTCTAAGCAACGAGCTGACGTAATTGCTTCTGTTAAGTCGCTGGAGGAGCAGCTCAAGCAAGAAGAGGCTGAGCTTGAGGACAAGCAGGATCAGCAGTCTGCCAAGGTCGAGCTGCTCCAGAGCCAGGCATCCGAGTACGATTCTCGCGTTAGCGAGGCCATGTCATACTACAATTCGCTCGATTCGGAACTTCAGGCGCAAGTTGCCGAGGCTGCAACAAAGCAGAACAACAGCGCCGTCTCTACCGCTGTCCAAGCAGCGAAAGATGCCAACGACCGTATCTCTGAGTCCCAGCAGGCAGAGCAGCAGGCTCCCTCCGAAAAGGAATCCAAGGATCAGGCTGATCACGACGCCGAGAATGTCCCTGAGCCAACCGTTCCCTCGAATAAGTCGGATTCGAATTCCGGCAACTCAAGCACTAACAACTCTGCCTCATCGATTGGCGGCGGTGGAGTCTCGACGGCTCTTGCCCAGATTGGAAAACCATACGTTTACGGCGCTACGGGTCCGAATTCCTTTGATTGCTCTGGCCTCGTTTGCTATAGCTACGGTTATGCTAGGGGTCGCACCACCGGCGCTATGATTTCTTCGCTCCAGGCCTCGGGCAATTGGAAAACCGACATTAGTCAGTTGAGCTATGGTGATTTAGTTTTCACTGACTATGGTCATGTTGGGATTTATTTAGGTGGCGGGACCATGGTTCATGCGCCAAGGCCCGGCTATTCCGTTTGCACCACGAATGTTTGGTCATTTATCGGGGGTGGCTCTTACTAGTCTTCCTGTTCATCTGATTCTTTGGAGTCCATAATGGACAAAGCCAATTCAAATAACGCCTCGGCAGCGGTGTCGAGGCGTTTTTCTCGACGATATCAAATCGACCTTGTTTTCGAGGGGGTTCTCGTAGGTCTCTTTGGCGGGGGAGTAGTGACGCTGTATCGACTTTCCCTTTTCCATGCCGAGAATCTGCTGCGAACTATTACCGGCGCTATATCTGGAAACGCGCTGCAAATGGCCCTCTGGTTCGTAGTCCTTTTGGTTCTTTTGATTTTTGTTGGCACTCTCATGCGTTGGGAACCTGCTACGGTTGGCTCTGGTATTCCTCAAATTGATGCTGAGGTAATCGATCATCTTGATATGCCCTGGCATCGGGTTATTTTTGCAAAGTTCTTAGAAGGAACTGCTTGCGCATTCGCAGGTCTTTCCATGGGTCGTGAGGGCCCAAGCGTTCAGCTCGGCGGAATGGCCGGAAAAGCAGTGTCCCGCGCAATTGGCCTAAAGAGGGGAGAAGAACGTCTGCTCGTGACCTGTGGAGCTGCGGCAGGTATGTCCGCAGCTTTTCATGCTCCGCTCACCGGTGTTCTATTTGCGATTGAGGAGATCCATAAGGAGTTCACGGCTTCTCTCATCATTTCTGTGATGTGCTCTTCGCTTGCCGCAGACTACCTGGTTTCGGGAGTTCTTGGTGTTGAGCCAGTCATGCGACTTTCCTTTGTACGCGACCTTCCTCATGGGGACTATCTGCTTGTCGTTGCCCTCGGTGTGCTTTGCGGCCTTTTGGGGGCGCTTCACAACCGCGGAATGTTTTCTTGTCAGAATTTATATAATAGGATTAATAAATGCACTCCCTACCTGCGGCTAATTGTTCCTTTTATGCTTGCTGGCGTTGTTGCTTTCGTATGGCCTGACCTTATGTGCGGCGGGGACGCGATTTTTGAGAGAATCGTTGAACCCAAGGGGATCGCTCTTACATCTGTTATTGCATTGCTGTTGGGCAAGTATCTATTTACTACTATCTCCTTTGGCTCGGGCGCGCCTGGCGGAACACTATTTCCGCTTGTAGTGATGGGAGCGCTCATCGGTAGCGGATTCGCGCTGATTGCCAACCTCCTACTTGGGTTTGATTTAGCGTTTTACCCAAATTTCATCGCTCTGGGAATCGCTGGGCTTTTCGCTTCCGTTGTCAGGGCCCCAGTTTGCGGTGTTGTCTTGGTTTTCGAGCTCACGGGTTCTCTCGATGCGATGCTTTCCGTGTCTCTTGTCTCGATTCTTTCCTATATGGTGGCCAATCTGACAAAGACAGATCCGTTCTATGAGCACTTGCTTTCCAAACAACTAGACGTTGCGATCGACAATCCTGTCATTACCGGTCTCGCGGGCCAGAAGGTAGTTAAGAAGGTTCATGTTGGGTCGGGAAGCAGGCTCGAAGGAATGCTTATACGAGAGGTGCCGTGGCCTGATGGTTCACGCGTCATCTTGGTTGAAAGAGCCTCTGCCGAGTTGATTCCCGATGGGTCCACCAAGTTGGAGGCCTTGGATGAGCTGCTCATGATTATGGATGCTGGGGCGGAAGCTGACGCAATGCTCAAGCTGGACTTAATGACTCGACCATCGGTTGTCAAATAGAAGTGGAGAGGTCTGGCCTCTTCATATTCGTTGTTCTGCCCTACTTTACATAAGATATATTATCACGATTTTATATCAGTCAAATACTGGGCGGCTGCGTGTGCAGCTATGGCCCCATCCGACGTCGCGGTTACTATTTGGCGTAAAGTTTTGGCCCTGCAGTCGCCAGCGGCAAATAATCCCCTGACGCTAGTTCTCATTTCTTGGTCGGTGTTGATATAGCCCGATTCGCCGAGATCAAGGATCGATTTCAAAGGTTCGGTTTGAGGGGTGTTACCAACAAATACAAATACTCCCACAGAACCCTCGTCAAAGGCAGTTTTAGTTAGAGTGCCTTTGACGTTGTCCCGAATGGTCAACGAGCTTATAAGCTCGTTTCCGGATACTTCAACGAGACTGACGTTATACCGTATCTCAATGTTCTCAGTTTCATCGAGCTGGCGGACCAAGAATCGATCGGCTCGCATTTGGTTCTTGCGCACAAGAATCACGACTCGAGAGGCAATGTGGGACAAGTGAAGTGCCTCTTGAGCAGCGGAATTCCCTCCCCCACATACGAACACCTGTTTGTTTCGATAAAACATTCCGTCGCACGTGGCGCAATAAGATACGCCACGTCCTGTAAAATCTCGCTCGCCTTTAAAGCCGGCAAGAGCGTATTTGGAACCGAGGCAAGCAATTACAGCTTTAGATGCGATATCCTCGGTTGCTGTCGTCAATCTGAACAGCTTGCGATCATCGCTATGGCGTACTTCGAGAACTTCGCGGTTCTCGTACATAGCTCCAAATCCCTGGGCTTGCGATCGCATTGATTCCATCAGCGAATAACCGTCTATGTTGATGGCGCCGGGATAGTTGTCGATTTTTGAGGTGAGCGTCACCTGGCCGCCAAACGCTGCCTTATCAAGGACAAGTGTTTGTATGCCTGCCCTTTGGGCATAAAGAGCGGCTGTATCTCCGGCTGGCCCGGATCCGATAACAACAAGATCATGAACTTCCATTGTCGCTCCTTCGCAATTAGGAGAAACCAAGTCCTATTAAAAACAGGCCGACGAAGCGGCCCGTCTTGATATCTTATTGGACTCCGCTGGAACCAAATCCGCCTGCGCCACGGTCCGTTTCGTCGAGCCTGTCAACCTCCATGAGTGAAACCACGGGAACGCGCTGAATTACCAGCTGAGCGATTCTTTCACCCTTTGAAATATGGATAGGCTCATTTGCATCTAGATTTACTGCAATAACCTTGAGCTCGCCGCGATAATGCGCATCAATGAGACCCGGAGTGTTTGCCATGGAAAGACCAGACTTAAGGGCAAGGCCGCTTCTAGGTTGAACAAAACCGGCAAACCCTTCGGGAATGGCAACGGCAAGTCCCGTCGGAATTAGCTTTCTTTCGAAGGGAGCGATGTCTATATCAACGTTTGCCCTTAAATCAAGCCCAGCGTCGCCCTCGTAAGCATAGCCGGGAAGTTCAACGTCGGGATCAAGCCTTTTAATGGGAAGGACTAGTCGATCGCTACTCATTCTCCAGGCTCCTTAGCTCTTCGCTGAATTCATCAACATCTTTGAATTCGCGGTATACGGATGCAAAGCGAATGTAGGCAACTTTATCGATCTTTACGAGGCGCTTTAAGACCATGCTTCCTAGATCAATGGATGAGATTTCGGTCACGCCGCCGTCACGGAGCTCACTCTCGATATCGTCTATAAGCTCCGTGAGGGTTGTTGCTGGAACATCGCGCTTGACAGTGGCCGCAAACAACCCACGCATAAGCTTTTGGCGCTCGAAGGTTTCTTTGCGCCCGTCACGCTTGACCACGATAAGGGGCATTTCCTCACAGCGCTCGTAAGTTGTATATCTAAAACCACAACCGGTGCATTCACGTCTTCTGCGAATGGCATCGTTGCTTTCGCTCGGTCTAGAATCTACGACCTTGCTCTCGTCGTAGCCACATTTCGGGCAGCGCACGATCATCCTCCTTGCCTAGGCTGCCCATACGGTATCACAGTGTGGAGCAATTCGGCACCATGAGGTTTTGCCCAATGCGCAAGTTCGAGGACATGAGGTTGTTTTCCCTACGAATCCAGTCAACGACATCAGATGTCTGCGTGCCGGAGGGTCTATGACTTTCCGCAAGGTCCCAAATGGTATCGCCGGGGGCAACAACGACGTGCGCAATTCCGGTTGACCCCAGAGTATCTGCGGTAGATGCTGCGCGAGTTGCGTCTACCGAAATAAAAATCGCGGCAATTAGCAGAGACGCTGCGGCAAAGACAACGGTAGCAAAGAATGGAAATGCGCTGGCTCCAGCGTTCGAGCGAGCTTTCTGCTCGGACATGCTTGCACGTCCGCCATCAATAACATATAAGCGGGTCTGGATTTCTGTTTTGAGAGCGCTGGTGCCGTCAACAACAAAACAATGAGAGTTGCGAGAGATGGCAGCTTGCATGGTGAGACCTTTCCGTTTGTTTGGATTGCCTCATTTATACGAATAGGTTGGGACAGGAATACGTTACGTACCTCTGTTCGCTAGTACATCTGTATGTATCCTATAACGGACATCTGTTTGCGTCAATAGAAATCGAACGCTCGTTTGCAGAAAACAAATGTTTGCGGTAGCATAGTCGCACGGACAAAGGAGGCAGCCATGGCAAATGGGAAAATCGGGAAGCGTCAACTCGCTATTTACGAGTTCATTTGTGCCTACACGCAAGAACATAGCTATCCGCCTTCAGTGCGCGAAATCGGTGCTGCGGTCGGTCTCGCAAGTCCCTCGACGGTCCATATGCACCTTAAGGCCCTGGAGACGGCTGGGTATATCAAGCGCGATCCAAAGAAACCTCGCACTATCGAAGTTGTGCCAGAGGAATCTGGAGAATCCTCAGATAAGCTGGCTACGGTCAGCCTGGATGCGAACAACAACATCATTTCTTTGCCTCTTGTAGGCTGCGTTGCCGCCGGCACTCCAATTCTTGCTGAGCAGAACGTGGAGGAGACGCTTTCGCTTCCTACGAGCATTGTCGGCGACTCGAGCTCCTTTATTCTTCGAGTTCGCGGTGAGTCGATGATTAATGCTGGGATCTTTGACGGCGATTATATTGTCGTCAAAGAGCAAAGTGACGCTCATAATGGCGAGATTGTCGTCGCCCTTATAGATGATTCGGCCACCGTAAAGACCTTTTACCGCGAAAAAGATAGGATCAGATTGCAGCCTGAAAACGATGCCATGGCACCGATTTATGCTGAAAACCCTACGATTATCGGTAAGGTGACGGCGCTGATCCGTTCTGTTTCATAGCTATGATTGAAAAATTGCCTGCAAACAATCAGTCAAAGAGCCGCGGTGCCCAACGCAGGGTCCATGTGTATGACGTTATACGTGGGCTCTGCGTTGTCTCGATGGTCGGCTTTCACTACTGTTACGATTTAGTTGAGTTGGCCGGTGTTGATCTGCCGTGGTTCAAACCGCCTTTTGAGGATATTTGGCGTGCAAGCATTTCTTGGACATTTCTGTTTCTTGCCGGCATCATGTGCTCGTACTCGCTCAATAACTTTAAGCGTGCCATCAAGTATGGGTTCGTTGCTTTCCTTATTTGGGTTGTTACCTATATTGCTGCAGTTGATATACCGATCTCTTTTGGGATCATCTTCTGCATGTCGGCGTCAACGTTTCTGTTCGCGATTCTTCATAAGCTTCGCATCGAACCAAGAGGCACTGTGCCATTAGTGGCCCTCGTCTTCCTATTCCTATTTATGTTAAAGCTCCCTAATGGATATCTCCAGTTGGGTAGTCTGAAAATTGATCTTCCGGCAAATCTTTACTCGACCGGATGGATTTCTTGGCTTGGCTTTCCGGGTCCCAATTTTTCGTCTGGGGACTACTATCCGCTTCTCCCCTATTCGCTTTTGTTTCTGGCTGGTTCTGTTGCCGGTCCCATATTACGCAACGCGAGAACCCCGCAACCATTAGATAAGATCTCTTGCCCGCCCCTTGAGTTTATCGGCAGGCACGCACTAGCAGTGTATGTGGTTCATCAACCTGTGCTGCTTTTACTGAGCGGCGTTGCTTTCTAGGCCATCGTCTACGCGGTATGGCTCAAGCGTCGCTCTCATACGCTCAGATGCCTTTAAAGTTGCCAATAGGCCTTCATCTACATAACGCTCTCGGATAACCTGGCATCGCTCATGACACATCTTCAGCAGGAGTCCCTTGCTGTAGGGAATCAAGGCGGTGATGGTCTCATCGCCCTCAGACGCCTCTTTACCGATTCGGTATAAAAGATTATTGATACCGGCGCCGTCTTCGGCAGACACTAAAACAGCGTCTGGATTCTCCGTCTTAAGGGCAAGTCTTTGTTCTTGAGTCAACAGGTCGATCTTATTGAGAACAAGCACCCGTTTAATCCCATCAGAATCGATGTCCCTTAAGATTTCGACGACTGCAGCCATCTGGTCCCGCCAACGTTGATCCGAGGCGTCAACTACAAGAAGAAGCAAGTCTGCAGCGCGAGCCTCGGCTAGCGTTGATTTGAATGATTCTACTAGCGTAGTGGGCAGCTTCTGGATGAACCCGACCGTGTCGGTCAGCGTCAGCTTGCGGCCTTCTTCCAAAACAAGAGAACGGGTAGTCGGGTCGAGCGTCGCGAACAACTCATCTCTGGCATAGACGCCCGCACCCGTGAGCCGATTAAGCAGCGACGACTTGCCCGCATTTGTATATCCAACAAGAGAAACGCGGTAAACGCCGGAATCCCAGCGCGCCTTGCTCTGGACGCAACGACGTTTCTCGAGCGCTGCCAGCTCTTTGCGAAGCGTGGAAATGCGGTCGCGGATAAGGCGCCTATCTACCTCAAGCTGGCTTTCTCCCTGGCCGAAACGACTGCCGATGCCACCTCGGGTCTGCTCGCCAACCAAATGGCTCCACATACCCCGAAGGCGTGGAAGCACATACTGAAGTTGAGCAAGTTGGACCTGGAGACGTCCTTCTTTTGTTTTAGCGTGCTCACCAAAGATATCAAGGATCAGGGCTGTACGGTCTATGATTTTGACCGGTTCACCAACAGCACGCTCAAGATTTGACTGCTGGGATGGAGTTAGTTCGTCATCAAAAATGACAATGTCAGCGTCGAGATTCTTTACATAGCTTACGAGTTCCTCGACTTTACCTTTACCAATGAAAGTCTTTGGAATCGGGGCGTCGAGCCTTTGCTTCATTATCAAGACGACAACAGCCCCGTCAGTTTCGGCAAGACGCGCCAGCTCAGCCAAAGAATCGTCGCAGCTCCATTTTGAGCCGCCGCGGTCAACACCGACAAGAATCGCCCTCTCGGGAACAGGAGCGGTCTCGAACGGCTTAAAACGACCCACGCTACCTTGCCTCCTTGGCTTTACGAAAATCATCTACGATTAGTTTCAGGGCTTCCGCCTCACTAATCCTATCGTAGTCGAGCCATTTGGCGCGTCCATCGCGACGTAGCCAAGACAGTTGTCTTTTTGCATAGCGCCTTGTTCGGGCTTTGATAAGCTCGATGGCATAGTCAATCGAAATAAGACCATCGAGGTAATCAAGGATTTCTTTATAGCCAATTGCCTGACCTGCAGTACGTTCTTTAGATAAACCGGCAGTGCGCAGGCGTGTGACCTCATCAACCAGGCCCAGGGTGATCATCTTGTCGACTCGGGCGTTTATGCGTGTATAGAGACGCTCTCTGTCCATGGTGATGGCCCAGATGCGCGCATCATAATGAGGGGTCCTTTTGAGAAGGCCCTCATGGTGCGCGGCATAGCTTTTGCCTTCATCGAGCAACTCAAGCGCTCGGATTACTCTTCGAGAGTTATTGGGATGAATCAGAGCCGCGCTATCGGGATCCCTATCCTTCAGAAGCTCATGGAGCGCTTCGGAGCCATTCGTTTCGAGCAAGGATTCGTAGCGAGATCGAGCCTGATCGCCCTTCTCTCCAGATGGGAAGTTCATCTCATCGATTACGGAATCTAAATAGAGCCCAGTACCTCCGCATAGAATCGCGGGTCTTCCGGAATCTAAAAGACCGTCAACGCAATCTCGGCAACTTATTTGGAATTGCTGGACCGAGTAATCATCGCAAGGGTCGCAAATGTCCACCATTCTGAGCGGTACATTTCGTTTGCACGCGGGAGTCTTTGCGGTGCCGATATCCATCCCGCGGTACACCTGCATAGAGTCAACCGATACAACCTCGCCGCCGAGATGGGTAGCGACGGCTTCGGATAGCGAGCTTTTGCCAGAAGCTGTTGGCCCCACAAGGGCGATTACAGGTCCCGGCAAGGTCATCGAGGGTCGCCCTCAATCTTGCCGCGCAGATACCAGGTACGCGCTTCTTCAACTTTCACATTACAGATCTTGCCGACGTAATCTTCGGGATCCGCCCCGTCAGGAAGCGAGAAGTGCACGGTGCGCATTTTCTCGCTGTGCCCAACCATAACGGAGTCGTCGCGCTTCGAGGAGCCTTCGACGAGAACCGAGACGGTTTTGCCCAAGTCGCCCTGATTTGCGTCGTGTGCTTGCTCCGCCACCAGATCAGCCAGGCGATCGAAACGGTCTTGAATGACTTCGTGAGGGGTGTCGTCGACAATCTTTGCCGCCGGGGTGCCGGGGCGAGGTGAGTATATGAAGGTATAGGCGCTCGAGAAAGCGGCTTCCTTCACGAGCGAAAGCGTATCTTTGAAATCTTCCTCGGTCTCGCCTGGGAAACCGACGATTATATCGGTAGAAAGGGCGAGATCAGGCATGGCGGCCTTTAGACGCCCAACAAGCCCAAGGTACTGCTCTCGCGTGTACTTACGGTTCATCGCCTTGAGAACGCGAGTGGAACCGCTCTGCACGGCAAGGTGAAGATGAGGCATGACGCATGGAAGCTCCGCCATTGCGGAAATAGTCTCGTCGGTAAGGTCGTGGGGATTCGAGGAAGTGAAGCGAACTCGCTCGATTCCCGTGGTCGAGATTTCGCGAAGCAGCTCAGCGAACTTGGGCTCGCCATATATGTTGCGACCGTACGAGTTGACGTTCTGACCTAGAAGCGTAATCTCTCGCACACCGTCGGCCACAAGTTTCTTGCACTCCCCCACCACTGCCTCAATGGTGCGGCTTTTCTCGCGGCCGCGAACATAAGGGACAATGCAGTAAGTGCAGAAGTTGTTGCATCCCGTCATGATGGGGACCCATGCGTGGAACTTCTGTGCGCGACGGCTGGGCAGGTCGCAGGAGAATCCTCGGCCCTCCTCAAGAGTATCGACCTCAACGCTTTTACCGTAATCTGCAAAAGCCTCCTCAAGAAGACCAGGGAGACTGGCGAGCGCACTCGTCCCGAAAACAACATCTGCGGTAGGAATATGCTCACGAATTTTCTCGCCATCGCGTTGAGCAATGCAGCCGCCGATGGCGACCACGCGTTTTCCGCAAGGAGGCTTTGGAGCGCTCACCATGGCCGACGCCTGCCCATAGAGGCGCTGGTCCGCGTTCTCCCTGACGCAGCATGTCATGAAGACAACAATATCCGCCTGCTCGGGTTCAGGCACGCAAATGCAGCCGTTCTGCTCAAGGAGCCCCTCAACACGCTCTGAATCGTGAAGATTCATCTGGCAGCCGAAGGTTTTTACATAATAGGTTTTACCGACTAGAGAATTCATTAACCGTTCCTATGAAGCGAAGTTAGCGGCCGCGTCGGCGGAAACGCCGGGAGCCTGGATGCGATGAACGTACACGGCAAGGCGAATAGCGGTCCTGCTCTCGCCGCCAATGGAGATATCAGAGAAAGTTGGAGCGCAGGAGATATCAAGCCCAGTAGGAATCAGGAAACCTCTGGCAATGGCAACAGCCTTTATTGCCTGGTTTACGGCGCCAGCGCCAACGCACTGGATATTGACCGGTTCGCCGTCCTTTACAAGACCGGCGATAGCGCCGGCAACCGATGCCGGCGATGACTTGCTGGAGACCTTCAGGTAGTCCATGTAGTGCGCTCCTGGTGCGTTTTTTATCATTGGTATTTAGTCAGGCTGCGTTTAGCTGGGCATATTCTACTGGTAAAACGCATGTTTGGAAAGAGTGGGACCTTGTAAAAAATTAATCGATTTGCTCTAAATCAAAGGTAACGGTAATCTTTCCTTTTCCGACCCTCACCTTAGGGGCGTCCGTCAACTGGAGGTAGTACTTCTCTGCAAGTTCGGCGAAACCACGCTCCATGGCCCTCGAGAAGTCCGCGCAGTCCTCTTTGGAAAGTCTAAGGCCTCTGTGATCGCGCGTGATATCAACGTCCTTAGGAACCTTGGGACCAGCGCGATGCGTAAGCCTCGCTATCACGCTGCGCTGAGGTTTAACCTGACCGGAAAGGATTCTGTGGGCAGTCCTCTCGCTCATGTCGAGGCCAAGGCTCTCGCTCACGCGCTTGAGCTCGGAGGCATCGGCCGCAGCGCGGAGTCTCTCGAGAACGGGAAGCGCCGAAAGGTCGTCGAGGAACATAAGGTCAGAGGCTCCGACCGTTTTTGCGGCCTTGACGCGAGCGGTTGCGGCGATCTCGGCCGGAGATCCGATATAGACCTCGCAAACCGCCCGTTCCTCGATGGCAAACTCACAGCAGGTCCGAATGATGTTGTGCGGCCCCCGCTCGCAAATGAGCTGACCTTTCTCGTCTACGGTCGTGGAGGGCCAGGTGGACTGGTCGGTCCTCTCCGAAAGGGCCGTGGCGCTCGTAGTGACTCGGATGGAGCTGCCTTTGCCCACACCGCTTGATACAACCTCGGCAGAAAGGGAGTTCTCCTTGACCGAATAGAGCGCCATACCCCTGCCATGGACGCCCCAGCGGTCCATGTGCACGCTCTCGAGCTTAGAGGTGACACGAGCCTCGAACACACGTGATTGCATGTCCTCGGGGATTCCCGAGCCGTCATCCAGAATCACGAGTGTTCGAAGATCGCCTTCACGTGAAGTGGCAACGTAGATGTGTTTCGCACCAGCGTCGCGAGAGTTTCGTAGCATCTCGATGACAACATCCTCAATGCATCGAATATCATGCTTCGCCTGGCGCCTCTCGGCCTCAGCAACACGAAGACGAACGTAGCCCTCGCCGAGGTTCTCCTCGACTCGAAGGCTACGCTCGCCGCCCATTGAGGCGACAAATCCTAAAAGGTCTGTATCGGCCGATCCCATGTTTTGCTACTTCGCGACGCCAATGGCCCGGGATTCGCGAATCACGACAACGCGAACCTGGCCGGGATACTCCATCTCGTCCTCGATCTGCTTGGCGATATCGTGTGCGAGAACGGTTGCCTGGGCGTCAGAGATCTTCTCGGGCTCGACCATGACGTGAAGCTCGCGACCAGCTTGCATGGCATAGGTGCGCTCGACGCCGTCGTGCGCGTTGGAGATCTCCTCGAGCTTTTCAAGACGCTTTATGTAGTTCTCAGCAGACTCTCTGCGTGCGCCCGGGCGAGCAGCGGAAATGGCGTCTGCCGCCTGGACCAGAACATCAAGAACGGTGTCGGGGTCGACATCGGCATGGTGAGCCTCAATGGCGTGGACAATCTCGGGGCGCTCGCCATAGCGACGGGCAAGATCGGCTCCGATAACCGCGTGCGGGCCCTCAACCTCGTGGTCAATAGCCTTGCCGAGGTCGTGAAGAAGGCCGGCTCGCTTGGCAGGGGTCTCGTCCAAACCGAGCTCGGAAGCCATGATCCCGCAAAGAGCGGAAACCTGGATAGAGTGGGTGAGAACGTTCTGTCCGAAGGATGTGCGGTAACGAAGCGCGCCGAGGGTCTTTACGAGCTCGGGATGAAGGTCGTGGATGCCGGCATCGAAGGCGGCCTGCTCGCCAGCCTCACGGACGCGCTCGTTGACGAGAGCCTCGGCCTTCTTGTAGAGCTCCTCGATGCGAGCGGGGTGAATCCTGCCGTCGGCAATGAGGTTCTCAAGCGCCACTCGAGCGGTCTCGCGGCGAACGGGGTCGAAGCTTGAGAGAATAACCGTCTCGGGAGTGTCGTCGATGACAAGAGACACGCCAGAAACCTGCTCGAAGGTGCGGATATTTCGTCCTTCGCGTCCGATAATGCGGCCCTTCAGGTCGTCGGACGGGATGTGAACAGAGGTCACTGTAATCTCGCCGGCCTGGTCGGCTGCGCAACGTTGAATCGCCGTGGAAATGATCTCCCTGGCAGTCTTATCGGCCTGGGCGCGAACATTCTGCTCGCTCTCGCGGAGAATCTGTGCCTCCTCGCGAACCGAATCCGCCCTCACTCGGTCGAGAAGCTCGGTGTGGGCTTCTTCGCTGGAGAGGCCTGCAATGCGCTCGAGCTCGGAGGTGTGCTTGGCCTCAAGAGCATCCAAATCGATTTTACGCTTGTCGAGCTGGCCCTGAAGGCTCGAGAGCTGGTGGTCGCGGCGATCGAGAGCCTCGTTTCGGCGGTCGAGAGACTCCTCGCGCTGCATGATTCGGCTCTCCATGGACGAAAGCTCGCCCTTGCGCTTCTTCTCTTCAGCCTCAGAGGCCTGCTTGATGGCGAGAACCTGCTCCTTGGCCTCAAGAACTGCTTCCTTCTTTGCGGTTTCCGCCTGGTGGGCAGCCTCGGTAGTGATGCGATCGGCTTCGAGCTGAGCGCTCTCAACCTGAGCCTGCGCGGTCTTAACCTTAGAGTTGGACTGTCCCGCCAGCACTGCATAAGCGATGCCAGCACCAACCACAAGGCAAACTATGCCAACGATGATCTCGATACCCATGCGAACTCCTCAGATAGCAGAATCTCAATATCATTGAATAAGGAGCCTCGGATACATCCCGAGGTTCCGCCATCAGAGGTGCAATCGTCAATCCTCGTCTGTGCTATGTCCCTGAAGTAGCAAACCCTAGATACAGAATATGGTCAGCTGGTCAATCCAGCGAGAAGAATGCCCTTTAACGGCATATATATCCTATGTCGTGCATGGGTGAATTGTCAAACGAACGTAAGGCTGCTCTGTGCGGAGTGGTTATCTTTCCTCAAGTATTTGTCTGGCGACATCCATCGACACGCCCATTGAGTAGCCCTTCCCGCAAAGATAGCGAACCATTTTCTGAAAATCATTCTTTCCGGTAAGACGCCGTCGCGACGCAAGGTCTAGCGCACGGGATTTCTCGTCTTCGTCTTCAAAGTATGATTCAGGCCAGCCTGGTAACTTGCGGGCCTCGATTCCCTTTTTCGACAGTTCACGCTCAATGCGAAGCCTGCCCCAACCGGCATAACACTTGGACCTAACAAAGACCTCAGCGAACCTGGCATCGTTCACAAGGTTGGAGGCGACGGCCTCATCAACAAGCTGGGCGGACACGGCAGAGGGGAAACCATCGTTTTTGAGTTTACTCAGTAATTCCGCGGTCGAGTAGTCACGTCTATTCAAAAGCGACTCAACGCGAATTTTGCCGGCAGACATTAAGGCCCGCTCAACCTCGTAAGCGAGCTCGGCGCGAGATCCAATGCGGCCCTCACAGTCCCTGCAGAATAGTGAAAGCGATTTTCCAACAGCGACCGGGACAACCCACCGTTGCTCACCCTCCGAATCGAAGATGCGGACGGTGGCCTTAGGCCGAGAGCCCCCAAACCGTTCAGAGCGATCCGGGAGCTCAACGCGCCATTTAGCCCCGTCATTGAACTGACGGGCAGTTGCCATACCTAATCCTCCGCGGGGGTGCCGCCGTCGAGCTCGATATCGCCAATCGGCTCGCCCACCCTCTCGTCACCAAGCTCCAAGCCGCAGGCGACCCTGATTTTGTGCTCAAGCTCATCGCGGAGGTCGGGATTTTCGGCAAGGAACTGCTTGGCGGCTTCGCGGCCTTGGCCAAGCCTTTCGTCGCCATAAGAGAACCATGCGCCCGACTTCTGAATAATCTTGTAGTCGACTCCCATATCGAGAATGGAGCCTTCCTTGGAAATACCCTCGCCGTACATAATGTCGAACTCGCACTGCTTGAACGGCGGAGCGACCTTGTTTTTAACAACCTTTACGCGGACGCGGTTTCCGATCGGCGTGCCGTGAGAGTCCTTATGTGTGTCGATCCTGCGGATATCAAGACGGACCGACGAGAAGAACTTAAGGGCACGACCGCCGGGTGTTGTCTCGGGATTTCCGAACATAACACCGATTTTCTCGCGAAGCTGGTTGATGAAGATGCATGTTGTGTTCGATTTCGAAAGGGAACCGGCGAGCTTTCTAAGCGCCTGGCTCATGAGGCGCGCCTGAAGGCCGACCGTCGAGTCACCAATCTCGCCCTCGATTTCCGCTCGAGGGGTAAGGGCGGCCACGGAGTCGATGACAACAACGTCGATAGCGCCGGAGCGAACAAGCATGTCGCAAATCTCGAGCGCCTGCTCACCGGTGTCGGGCTGCGAAATAAGCACCTCATCAATGTCGACGCCGATGCGCGCGGCATAGCCGGGGTCGAGGGCGTGCTCGGCATCGATAAAAGCAACGACTCCGCCAAGGGCCTGGGCTTCTGCCAAGATTTCGAGAGATAGGGTCGTCTTGCCGGAGGACTCGGGGCCGTAAATCTCGATAATGCGGCCACGAGGGATGCCGCCGATCCCCAAAGCGTTGTCGAGAGCGATGGACCCGGTCGGAATGGCATCGACCTCATAGTCGGGACCCCCGTCTCCGAACTTCATGATAGAGCCCTTGCCGAAACGCTTCTCGATCTCGGCAGTGGTTTCCTCAATGACCTTCTCTCGGTCCTCACCCTCAGTGCGAGGCCTGATGCTTTTGCTGAGCGTAGCCTTTGCCTTAGCCATGTGAACTCCCTTGTGGTTGACAGACCTGATACTAATCGAACAGCCGTTCTTGGTCAACGGACAAGGATAAAATTACCGCCAGCTTCTTTCGGGAAACTGGCGGTATGCTGCCACGCAACAAGCAGGATGCTGCCAAAATTATTCTCATGCCTAATATATGCAGGTAAGGGATGTCATATGAGCATGAAACCAACAGGAAGACGCTTGCAGAAATTTAATTAATTCGAAAGCTTCACGATAACCTCACGCATTAGCGACAGGGCCTCACGACAAGCAAGCCTGCGCACATCAGCTCGATCACCCTCAAAGCAACGAACTCGAGAGCGAGACTGGCCGCACCACGCAACGCCAAACCAGACGGTGCCAACGGGCTTGCCGGGCTCTTCCCCTCCCGGACCGGCTATTCCCGTGGTTGACACGGCAACGTCGCAGCGCAGGACATCCTTGGCGCCGATAGCCATAGCCTCAGCGCATTCTGAAGAGACCGCCCCGATTTTCGGCACCGAAAGAACGCCCTCGTAGGGGACGCCCAGAACATCGTGCTTGACGGGGATCGCATAGCTCACAACTCCTCCTCGAACAACGGCGGAGGAGCCTTGGATCGCCGTGAGGCAGCCGGAGACAAGCCCACCTGTGCACGACTCGGCACAGCCGAGCGTCAGACCCGCGGCTTCGGCAAGCCTCACAACTTCCCCGGCAACGTCGAACAGCTCGTCGTCCTGCTCGAGAATGGCTTTGTCGCACGACATGGCTAGCAATCCTCCGCGAGATACTTCCAGCTCTTCATGAAATAGTCGATTCCGCTCCATGCCGTAAGCACAACGGCAACGAGCAGCATCAATTGAGAAATGATTGCGAGCCAGGTGAACAGCGCGCCGTGCGGCAAGGCCATGCAAAGGAGAAGGCCAGATATGGAGACCATGGTGGTGGCGGTCTTCCACTTGCCGAGGTTGCTCGCCGCAACGACCACGCCCTTAGAAGCCACTACCATGCGCAAGCCGCTCACAAGGAACTCGCGAGCGACGACCACAAGAAGAACCCACGAGGTGGTCAGTCCATGCTCGAGAAGAAAACAGAGGGAGACGATGACCACAAGCTTGTCGGCGATAGGGTCTAAGAATTTTCCGAATGTGGTTACCTCTCCCCTGCTGCGAGCAAGATAGCCGTCGAGCTTATCGGTAAGAGAGAGGATGACGTAAAACGCGAAAACCGCGAGCATACCCGCATCGGCTGAAGAACCCGCAAGACCCTCGGGGCAAAGCATCTCGGCTACGAGCAGCCAAAACGGCACGAGAACGACTCGGGCAGTGGTCACGATATTTGCCGGAGTCCAAAGGCCCGGATTAGAGGCGGCGTCCCTACGCTTGTTTTCGCTCACGCTACCGGGCCTCCTTGACAATCTCGCCGACCATTTCGTAGCAGAACGAATCGACAAGGTCGACAGTCACGATGTCGCCAACGGCAGCCTCGCCGCTCGCGATATGCACGGCTCCATCACAATCGGGGGCCTGGAACCAGGCATGCCCGATGAGCTCAACGCCATCCTCCGTCTCTTCGATTCCGTCAACGATGACCTCGACGCGCTCGCCGACGTGCTTGGCGGTGGCCGAGAACCCAAGCTCCTCAACAAGGTCGATCAGCCTTTGGGTGCGCTCAAGCTTCGTCTCCTCGTCGACTTGGCAATCCATTGCCGCGGCGCGTGTACCCTCCTCCTGCGAGTATGCGAAAACGGAAGTGTAGTCGAACTCTTCCGACTCGATGAAATCGTAGAGCTCGTCCGCCTCCTCGTCCGTCTCGCCGGGGAAACCCGCCATGCCGGTGGTCCGAAGGACCATGCCGGGAATCTCAGAGCGAAGCTTGTCAAAGAGCTCATGGAGCTGCTGCGGATCGCCCGATCGCCCCATGGCCTTCAGAATCCTGGCGGAGCAGTGTTGGATGGGAATATCGATGTAGGGCAGTACCTCAGGAGTGTCTCGAATTGCGGCGATGAGCTCGTCTGTCATGCCTTCGGGCTGCAGATAGAGAACGCGAACCCAGCCGTTATACGGGCGCACCGCCTCTGCTACGCGCACGAGGAGCTTGGCCAAGGTCTCATCGCCATCGAAATCGGATCCCCAGATGCCGGTATCCTGACCGATGAGCACTACCTCTCGGACGCCCCGCGCCATCAGCGCGGAAACCTCAGAAACGATCTCGTCTGAAGGTCGACTGTGGTAACGGCCACGGATATAGGGTATTGCGCAGAATGCGCAGAATCGGTCGCAACCTTCCGATATCTTCACGAAAACCGAAGCGCCTTGGACGGTTCGCAGCATGGCGCTGGCGTCCAAGGCGGGAGAACCGACGGAAATGCCAAGAACATCGGCAACGACATCGACGATGCCGTCCTCGTCATCCGCCTTTACGAATGCGGCGACCTCGGGAAGCTGCTCGGGCAGATCATCCCCATAGCGAGAAGGAACACATCCGCACATAATGATGGGGCAGGAACGCACCCCTTGTGCTCGGCCCTCGGCGAGCTCGAGCGTAGCCTCGACGGACTCCTCCGTAGCGGACGCCAAGAATGAGCAGGTGTTGACGATGGCGACGTCGGCGTTCTCTACGTCGATGGTCTCCTCAAAACCAGAGGAAATGAGAAGGGCGCGCATGCGATCGGTATCGACCTCGTTCTTCGCACAGCCAAGCGTGATGAAGAGGATGCGGCCGAGCGATGAGTTTTCAGTCATCGGAAGAATCCTAACGATAGTTGTTGAACTGAAGCGGCTGACCATAATCCTGCTGCTTCAAATAGGCGATAACCTCCTGAAGCACATCCCTGGACGCGGAGGAAACACGCAGCTTATCGCCCTCAACCGTCGGCTTGCACTTAAGCTTGAGGTCGCGTATGTCCTTAGAGATCTTCTTTGCGGTGTCTTGGTCGATGCCCTGGATGATCTTTCCTGACTGTCTCACAGTCATACCGCTCGCCGTTTCGACCTTATCCCAGTTAACCGCCGACAGGTCGATGCCCCTCTTTGTAAGCTTGCTGCTTAGCACGTCGCGTACCTGACCGGCGACAAACTCAGAAGGCGCCTCAAGTTTAAAAGAGCCGTCCTTTTTAGAAAGCTCGAGTGAGGCGCCCGTGCCCTTCAGGTCGTATCGTTGGGTGAGCTCGCGTGCCGCCTGCTGATAGGCGTTGTCCACCTCCTGCATATCTACAGTCGATACAACGTCGAAGCTGCATTCCTTTGCCATGGTTTCCTCTCCTGGATCCTTTGCGCCCAAAGCTCACAGGCGCGATTATTCGTTGACGGCGGCGCCTTCGGCCGACTGGGAGTCCGTATCGGTGGCCTGAGCCTTATCGCCATCCTTTGCGTCCGTAGTCTCGGGCGGTTTGGTCCCCTTGACGGACAGAGAGCCAAGCCCGGAAGCCTTCGAGGTGAATTGCACGGCTTGGCCGTTATTGGTAACGGTAACCGCGGACGGGGTGCCTGCCTGGACGCTCAAAGTGTCGGTGACGGTGTATTCCTTCTCCCAAGGCCCTGTGACAGACTCCGCCACGTCGCTAGTTCCGTCGCACGTAACCTCAAGCCAAGTATAAGACCCCGCGGAAACGCTCACCTTAACCACCGTGGGCACGTACGTAGATGCCGTCTGCCCCCCGCTCGTCTGCTCCGAATCGCTCGATCCGGTCGGCTGCGGCGTCTGTTGCGCGGTGTCGCCTATCGCTGCCGCCGAGCCCGAGTTGGTGCCAGATCCGGAGTTACTCGTCTGCGTGGTCTGCGTGGCCGTGTTCGTCGAGGAGGACTTTGATTCGCCCTTGCCGCCGCCGTTGTTCACGCATGAGGTGACGGAAAAAACGATAATTGCCGTAAGGATAACGGCAAGAAGGACGATGCCGATGAACAGCTTCTGCTGCGGATCGACGAGGATTCCCCTCGAATTGGATTTACTCCTCTTATCTTGAGGGGTAGAGCCGATGCGCCCGGAAGGGGCATAGTCAGAGCCAGAGCGTCTCCTTACGTTGGGACGTTCGACCCTAGCGATGTTTCTCGAGGAGCGCCTTCCGTTGATGGTGGAGGCCCGCTCATATGGATTGGCCGCCTCGTCATAGCGCATGTCGTCGGAATACTCTCGCGGCCGTACGGCGCGCGTGCTCACCTCATCACGTATATAGCAATCGCTTCTTGAGGCGCCTGCGCGCGCAGGATATGCGTCGTAGGGAACACCTCTTTTCGAGGGGTCCTCTTCATAGCGCCTGCGCTGCGAGTTTCGTCGACGCTGCCTCTCGCCGCGCGAGACGGCGGAACGCTCGCGTGAGGCACTCTGGCCAGAACCGTTGTAGGGTCGATGACGACGCTGTCCATACATATCTGACTCGTGGTTTCTTGTGTTGTAGGCCTCTGCGGCGGAAGGCCCGCTCCCGGCAACGGGCACAGATCGACGAGGGCGGGCGGGGGTCGTTGTCGCGAAGGCGCCGAGATCGCCCGCCGGGCCACCGGCGGTCGGAAGCAGGCCGTGATACTCGATATAGGCCTTGGGACGAGATCCGGCCTCGTTAACGACGTCGTAGCCCCTAACGCCCCTGCCAGCCTGCATATCCCGCGTACGGCGCCTCAGCTCATGGGAAGTCGAGCCGTTCACGTACGCGTACAGCTCTTCCTGGAACAGATCGGAGACCTGACGGGGGTTGAGGCCGAGGTAGCGGGCGTACGAAGAGAGCATTCCCTGAGCGTACCCGCTCTGGGGCATGCGGTCGAAATCGCCTTCCTCAAAAGCGATGAGGACATCCTCACGGAGGCGAAGGATCCGGGAGGCCTGATCGATGCTAAGACCGAGCTGGCGGCGACGCGAGCTGAGCATCTCGCTGAAGCGAGGGCGCGACATCGTCTGCTAAACCTCCCTGTAAACCGAATCTGCCATCTTCAGGTCCTCGAGACCGTCCTTGTCGAGAAGGACCTCGCGAGGTTTGGAACCGTTCGCGGGACCCACCACGCCTTTAGCCTCAAGCATATCCATAATTCTGCCTGCTCTAGCATACCCAACCGAGAGGGCACGCTGAAGACTAGAGGTGGAACCAAGTTGAGAATCCACGACGATGCGAGCTGCCTCCCAGATCAACGGGTCGTCATCCTTGGCCGCATCGGGACCTGTGGGCGTTCCGGGGGCGTTGGGGACGACGGCGGTAAGAATATCCTCATGGTAGTCTGCCGTGACCTGCTCCTTGATGAACTTGACTGTCTGCTCAATCTCGGAATCGGAGACCCAGCAGCCCTGCGCTCGATTAGGCTTCTTTCCTCGAAGCTTGACAAGCATGTCGCCCTTGCCCAGGAGCTGTTCGGCGCCCTTTTGGTCAAGGATGATTCGCGAGTTGAGCGAGTTGTCGACCGAAAGTGCAACGCGATTGTCGATGTTCGCGCGGATAAGTCCAGTGACGACGTCCGCGGATGGCCTCTGCGTCGCAACAATAAGGTGGATTCCGGCGGCACGCCCCAGCTGGGCGATTCGCACGATCGAGCTCTCGACATCCTTGCCGGCGACCATCATAAGGTCGGCGAGCTCGTCGATGACGATAACGAAGTACGGCATATGCTTAGGCGGGTTTTCCATGTCGGTGTACTTATCGCCGTCAACATTACCGTTGAACGTCTTGATATCGCGAACCTTATAGTGCTCGAAGACCTTGAGTCGGCGCTCCATCTCGGTCACACCCCACTGTAGGGCGCTTGCCGCCTGGCGAGGCTCAGTGACCACGGGGACATAGAGATGCGGCAGCCCCGCATATCCGGTGAACTCGACGCGCTTCGGATCTACCATGATGAGCCTTACCTGCTCAGGAGTCGCGCGCATGAGCATACTCATGACGATGGCGTTGAGCAAGACGGATTTGCCCGAACCGGTTGTGCCCGCCACCAAAAGGTGAGGCAAGCCAGCGAGGTCCACAACGATCGGCTTGCCCTCCGAGTCACGGCCGAAGGCGCACTCGAGGGGGCCTCCCTTGGCGAACGGAAGAACATCAGAGAGATATACGGGCTGCGGCTTATCGTTGGGAATCTCGATGCCGACCAAAGAGGTCCCGGGGATCGGGGCAAAGATGCGCACCGATTTAGCGGCAAGCGAAAGCGCAATATCGTCCTCGAGATTAACAATTTTATTGACGCGCTCGCCCTCGCCCATGGAAATCTTGAACGTGGTGACAGAAGGCCCGGCTATCCATCCCTCAACGCGGGACGTGAGGCCGAACTCCTCAAGCGTGCCTTGGAGCTTCTGCGCCGTGGCGCCGAGCTCAGAGTCGTTTGCATAGCTACCCGAAAATCCAGTGTTCTCCTTGAGTATGGACAGTGGCGGGAGCTCGTAGGATTCGTTTCCGTCCCCGGGACGCTTGATTTCAGCCGGTGGCGACGGGATACTGGGGGTATTGGAGGCGGAGGGCTTCGAGTTGGCCAAGAAGTCCGGAACGTCCTTGCGAAGCTTCTCGGTCACAGGCTCAGGCGCGGCGTTATCGGCGATAGAGCGCTCGGTGCCCTTGCGGCTCGCAGCTTTCTGCTTGCGGGAAGCGCGAGGCTCGAGCAGGTTATTCGCGGCCTGCTCAACCTCGGAGAAATCCTCAAGCTCCTTGAAATCATCTGACATAGAGCTCTTGGCCTTATCCACCGAGCTGTCCTCAGCCTTTGCGGCGCGCCCGCGCTTGAGCACGCTCGTCTTGCGGTCTCCCAGAAACCTCGTCTCCCCTTCCCCGGTCTCGTCAAAGAGGGACTGTTGAAGAGGCTTTTCGGGTGCCGATGCCAGGCGGACTCTTTGCTGTGCGCACGCAGCGGTTCTTGCCTCCTCGCGCTCGGCCAGTCGTTCCTCGCGCCTGGCCGCCGCCCCCTCGCGAATTGAGTCAACGCGCTCCCCCACTCGCGAGACCGCCCCCGAGATGGAAAAGCCGCAAACCACAACTCCGCTGGCGATCACGCCGATAAGAAGAACGTTGCCCACAACAACGCCGACGAGCTTTATCAGCCAAAAGGCCGCGAAGCCCCCGACGAATCCGCCGGCACCGGAAACGAGATCGACGGAGAGCGCGAGCTCCGGGTTGTTTCCAACCCCAGGCTGATTTAGTGAAATCATCGCTAGGGCGGCAAAGACAATGAGCGCAAGCCCGGCGGCCACATGCCCGGAGAAGGGGCCGTCCTCCCCCATGAAGAACGTCGTTGCAAAGAGAAAAAGGGCGATGGGCACGAGAACCGCCCCGGCGCCAAACGACAAGGTGAGTGCGTGGCCAACCGCGCTTGTGACAACGGCCCCCGAAGGCGCGACCACAGAAACGAACATGGCAACGGCGACGACGGCGAGAATGACGCCCGCGATATCACGTTGAGCATCGGTGAGCGTCAAGCCACGAGGCTGCTGAGCTGTCTTGGAACGAGCTTTTGAGGAACCCTTCCTTGCTGCGTTTTTGCTGCGGTTGGAAGGCATCTATTAGACCTCCAGGACGACCGGGATGACCATCGGGCGAGAATGGGTCTTAGTCCACAGAAGGTTGGAGATCTGGTTGCGAACGTTGCGGCGAACCGCGTCGATATTGACGCCATCGGAGTTCGTGACCTTCTCGACCTGCTGGCGAATAATCTGCTGGGCCTCCTCGACGACCGTGAGATCGGAAGAGAAGGATACTCCCCGGGCGTTGACCTCGATGGCCTTGACGGTACCTTTCTTGCCCGTGAGGGCGATGGTGCAGGTGACGACACCCTCCTGCGCGAGCTTCTGGCGATCCCGGATAACAACGGGGTCGGCCTCAGTCACCGTCCCTCCGTCGACGTAAACGACTCCAGATTCCACAGCGTGGCCCTGTCGCACCTTGTGGTTGACCATCTCGAGCGAGTCGCCGTTGTCGAGGATAAAGATGTTCTTCTCGTCCATGCCGAGCTCGACCGCAAGCTGGGCATGGGCGCGAAGATGCTGAGCCTCACCATGAACAGGCATGAAATAACGGGGCTTGGCCATGGAGAGCATGAGCTTGAGCTCCTCCTGGGACCCGTGGCCCGAGACGTGCACGAGCGTCTTGTTCTTGTCGTAAATGGCGCATCCGATTTTAGACAGCGAGTTGATGATTGCCTGGACGCTCTTCTCGTTGCCAGGAATCGGCGTCGCGGAGATGATCACGGTGTCGCTCGCGTTGATGGAAAGCGACTTATGCTCGCCGTTAGCCATGCGGGCCAGAGCAGAGAGCGGCTCGCCCTGAGAACCCGTGCAGAGCACGACGACTTGGTCGTTGTCGAGCTTGTCGATGTCAAACGCATCGATTATGTCGTCCTCGGCGATTTTGAGGTAGCCGAGCTGGCGGGCGACCTTTGTATTGGTGACCATGGAGCGACCCGTGACGACGACCTTGCGGCCCGTTGAGGTGGCGGCATCACAGACCTGCTGAAGCCTGTGGATGTGCGACGAGAAGCAAGCGACGAAGACGCGCCCCTGGGCGTTCTTGATGATGTGGCGCAGATTGGGTCCTACGGCCGCCTCGGAGGGTGTGTAACCGGGCCTGGTGGCATTCGTGGAGTCGGAGAGCAGAAGGTCGACCCCGTTTCCGCCGAACTTATTGATGGCCTGGTAGTTGGGCCTGCGGCCGTCGATGGGTGTGTTGTCGAGCTTGAAGTCGCCCGTGTGCATAACGGTGCCGGCAGGCGTCTGGATATAGACGCCGAGCGCGCCGGGAATGGAATGCGTCATAGAGAAGAACGTGAGGTTGAGAGCTCCGAGATTGACGTTCGAGCCATCCTGGACTTCACGAAATTTCGGGCTTTTGATCTTGTACTCGGCGAGCTTGCCCTCGATCATGCCAAGGGTGAGCTTGCTTGAGTAAATGGGGACCTTCTTCGTGAGGTCCATAAGCAGATATGGAAGAGCGCCGGTGTGGTCCTCATGGCCGTGGGTGATCACGATGCCGCGGAGTTTGTGCTCGTTTTCGAGAACATAGGTGTAATCAGGCAGGATGAGATCGATTCCGGGCATGTTGTCGTCGGGGAACATGAGTCCGGCATCAATGAGGACCATGTCGTCCCCGTACTCGAAGGCGGTCATGTTCTTGCCAATACCATCAAGGCCACCCAGCGGAATGACCTTCAGGGCAATTTCTTTCTTTGGCATTTGTGGCACAAATCCTCTCGATGGAGTTAACAGATACATATTCGACGGCTGGCGCTACCGCCAGCCGAGCAATCCAAACCGTGCGCCGAAAGCGCAGTTCAATTTATTGTAACCAAGAATCGACCTTTTGTTCTACATACATACAAAAAGAGGCCCCGCGGTTATTAGCCGAGGGGCCAGTGGTTGCGTTCTTATTTAGCCGCGAGGGATTTATAAACCAAAATATCAAACGCGGCACGCGCAAAGAACACAAGCAATCCCACGAGCGAATACATCGAAATACCCATATGCCTGACTCTGGAATCTAATGAATTGTTTTGTCGGAGCATATATCCCAATATCAAATATGCGATAGCAGAGAAAACCTGCGAAATGCCTGGGGACACTAAACGATCGGGCAAAGAAGAGCGCTAAGAGAAACCAAACCGGCCCAACAGCAGGCACACTCGGGTTAACCTGCCAACTCAAATTGAAATACAGTCCTGATGCTAAGGCCGGTAAGGGCAACTTCTGATTATTTATACAGAGCGGGTACAGCGAGACCGGGACCTAGGGTACGAGCAACTGGCGAGCCGAGGAGCCGAATGGACTTGGGCCTAAACGTGTATCCCGAGAGAAAGAAGAGCAAAGGAACCTGGCTAGAAACAGCCACGGCCATACAGGAAATGTAAAGCAAGGAGGCCCCGCAAATCTTCATCGCGGGGCCTCCCATTAAATCAATCAATAAGAATTGCGCAGTTTACGCGTCGTGGTGACGACGGGGCTGGCGCTTCTCGCCGCCGTTATCGCCGGGGCGACGACGGGGACGGCGCTCGCCATCGGAGTGGCGGCGGCCGTGGCTCTCGCCCTCAGAGGGCTTGCCGGAGCCGGCGGGAGCCTCAGGCTTGTCGATACGGTCGAGGCTAATCTTGCCCTTCTCGTCGACCTCGAGGACGCGGACCTTGACCTCGTCACCGATGTTGAGGACATCCTCGACCTTGTCAACGCGGCCCTGGGCAACGCGGGAGATGTGGAGCAGGCCGTCCTTGCCAGGCAGCAGCTCGACGAAGGCGCCGAAAGGCTGGATACCGACGACACGGCCGGTGTACTCCTCGCCCACCTCGGGAACCTTGACGATGGCCTTGATGCGCTCTGCGGCGGCGTCGCCCGCGCCGTTGGTGCCGGCGATGAAGACGGTGCCGTCCTCCTGGATGTCGATCGTGGCGCCGGTGTCCTCCTGGATGCCGCGAATGACCTTGCCGCCGGAGCCGATGACCTCGCGGATCTTGTCGGTCGGAATCTGGAGGCTGATGATCTGAGGCGCGCAATCCTTGGTGGACTCACGCGGCGCGGGGATGGCGTCGAGCATGGCGTCGAGGATGAACATGCGGCCCTCATGCGCCTGCATAAGAGCGGAGCGCAGAATCTCGGGGGTGAGTCCGGTTGCCTTGTTGTCCATCTGCATGGCGGTGATGCCCTTGGTGGTGCCCGTCACCTTGAAGTCCATGTCGCCGAGGAAGTCCTCGAGGCCCTGGATGTCGGTGAGGACAACGGTCTTGCCCTCCTCCTGAATGAGGCCCATGGCAACGCCGGAAACGGGGCGCTTCAGCGGCACGCCGGCATCCATGAGGGCGAGCGTGGAGCCGCAGGTGGAAGCCATCGAGGAAGAGCCGTTGGACTCCATGACCTCGGAGACGACGCGGATGGTGTAGGGGAAGTCCTCCTCGGAGGGAATCACGGGAAGAAGCGCGCGCTCGGCGAGGTTTCCGTGGCCGATCTCACGGCGCTTCGGGGAGCCCATGCGGCCGGTCTCGCCGGTGCAGAACGGCGGGAAGTTATAGTGGTGGATGTAGCGCTTGCCATCAACGGGCTCGATGGTGTCGAGGCGCTGCCACTCGTTGAGCATACCGAGGGTGCAAATGGAGAGCACCTGGGTCTGGCCACGCTGGAAAAGGCCGGAGCCGTGGACACGGGGAAGGTAATCGGGCTTGACCATGAGCGGGCGGATCTCGTCGGCAGCACGGCCGTCGACGCGCTCGCCGGTCTGGACGACCATGAGGCGCATGGCGTGCTTCTCGAGGGCCTTGAGCTCAACGGGGATGGCGCGGCTCCACTGAGCCTGCTCCTCTTCGGTGAACTCGGCTCGGATGGTCTCCTTCAGGGCTTCGACCTTGCCGATGCGGGAGAGCTTATCGGCGTCCTTGAGAGCCGCCTCCATCTCGCCGTAGTGGGCAAAGATGCGGTCGTGGACCTCGGCGATGGGCTCGTCGAGAATGTACTCACGCATCTGGATCGGGCCATTGGCCTGCTCGACCTTGGCGAAGAACTTCTTCTGCTCCTCGCAGAAGGCGGCGATGGCCTCCTGGCCGAAGGCCATGGCGGCGAGCATGTCCTCCTCGGAGATCTCGTCGGCGCCTGCCTCGAGCATGCTGATGAAGTCGGCGGAGCCGCCGAGCTCGAGATCGAGGTCGGAGTTGTCGCGCTCCTCGTAGGTCGGGTTGACGATGAACTCGCCGGTGTCGCGGTCGCGGCCGATGCGCACGCAGGCGAGCGGGCCCTCGAAAGGCACGCCGCCGACGGTCAGCGCGGCGCTGGCGGCCATGATGCAGATAGTGTCGACCGGGTTGACCTGATCGGCTACGAGCGTCGTGGCAACGATCTGAACCTCGTTGCGGAAGCCGGCCGGGAAGGACGGGCGAAGCGGGCGGTCAATCATACGCGCAGTGAGGGTCGCCTTCTCGGAGGGGCGAGCCTCACGCTTAAGATAGCCGCCGGGGATGCGGCCCACGGCGTACATCTTCTCGATGAAGTCTACTGTCAGCGGGAAGAAGTCGTAGTCCTTGCGCTCCTTGCTGACGACGGCGGTGAGAAGGACCGTCGACTCGCCGCTCTTGACGAGCACGGCGCCGGTGGCCTGCTTGGCCAGCTCACCGGTCTCGAGAGCGTAGTGCTTGCCGTAGAGGTCGAACTCATGGGTTACTTTAGCCATTCTTGTTTCCCTTATCTCCGCCTGCCCCTTTGCAGACGGGCCATCTCGCGGGGCCCTTCCCCGCTGTGCAGCCCGGGCTCTTCCCGGGATACACGACAAGGGGCGCCCGCAGGCGCCCCCGTTTTGGTGAGTCTATGCGACTTACTGAATGTTGTCGCGGATACCGAGGCTCTTGATGAGGTTACGGTAGTTCTCGATGTCGTTCTTCTTGATGTAGCTGAGGAGACGACGACGCTTACCGACGAGCATGAGAAGGCCGCGACGGGTGTGGAAGTCCTTCTTGTGGGACTTCATGTGCTCGGTGAGCTCCTTGATGCGGGCGGTGAGGATAGCGACCTGCACCTCGGCGGAACCGGTGTCGGTCTCGGACTTGCCGTACTGCTTGACGAGCTCGGCCTTCTGCTCCTTGGTGATCATATCGATCCACCTTTCTTTGGATTCGCCCCGGTCTGGGTTCGGCGTCGGTGGGATCGCGCAACCAAGTTCGGGGTACCTACAAACCTCAGGTAGATTACCACATCATCAGGCAAAAGCACCTAAGGAAAATATAAAGCCGGCTTCTACACACCCCGAACAAGTTGTTCCCTGTACGAAGCAAGACGGGCCCCTTGTTCTTCAGGCATATCCGGATACTGTGGGTTGATATCCTCGAGCACGCCGACGATGGCCTCTGAAATAAGGTATCGGGCGAACCATTTCTGGTCCGCGGGTATCACGTACCAAGGCGCATTCTTGCTCGCCGTGTTTTGAATGGCAAGCTCATATGCCCTCTGATAGTCGTCCCACAAGGCCCGCTCGCGCATGTCGGCCTCCGAGAACTTCCAGTTCTTGTTCTCGTCGTCGATTCGAGAAAGGAAACGCTTTGCCTGCTCGTCTTTGCTTTCGTTGAGGAAAAGCTTAATGACCCGGTAGCCTTCCTCCCATAGGTGTTCCTCGAAGTCTGAAATCTGGCGATAGCGCCTCTTGAAGAACTCATCAGTCCCCATATCGACGCAGCGGGACGGCATGGCATACCCCTTCTGCATCTCATGCACGCGCACGACGAGGACGTCCTCGTAATACGAGCGGTTGAAGACGCCGATATAGCCGCGCGGCGGCATGTGCTGGAATGCACGCCAGAGGTAACTGTGCCCGAGCTCTACTTGGCTGGGCCTCTTGAAACTATGCACCAGGCAACCCTGGGGATTGATACCGCTCATAACGTGTTTGATGGCCGAGTCCTTGCCGGCAGCATCCATGGCCTGGAACAAAATGAGTACGCCCTCGCGGCCCTCGGCATAGAGCTTATCCTGAAGCTCAGCCATCCTCATCGTGTTCTTTGCGCACAGCTCCTCGTACTTGGCGCGCTCCGACTTATCGACCCCCGCAGTAGTCGCGCGCTCGGCGAGCCTGAACTCGCCCTCGCCGTCATACCTGCACCCTTCAAGCCCCACCGCCATGCCTCACGCTCCCCTGCTCAACGTTCGTAACGCTAAACAGCATCATAAGGCCATCGAAAAGCAATGAAGAACATAAAGAAGGAAATTGATATAGAAGGCTCGACAAGGACGCTCGCCCTAAGGCGCCGCCCGCCTGCTCGCCTTGGGCGACTTCCGCATGAGCCGGACGCAACTTAATGTTGCGACCGAGCGAACAGGACTGCGGAGTCCAAGGCAAGCAGGCGGGCGCCGTCTTAGGGTCTTACTGCGTCCTAGTTGAACTTCACCACTTTTTGGGCCACGCGATACCCGCCGATGGTGATCTTCTCGCCAACCTTGCCTGGAAGGTTCGTGGCGATGCCGACCACGCCATGCTTTGCGCGGCGGTACATACGCGAATCGTAGGCCTTGAGCTCGTCCCAAAGCGCCTTGAGCTCGTCCATGGCGTCGGGTCGATCCGAAAGCTTGGAGAAAACCGAGCAGATAGCCATGATGATGGTGAAGTAATTCATCATGTAGCTTCTGAGCTGGGCACAGTCGATGTCGTCGTAAACATGATAAGCCTTCATCATCACGCGAGCGACACGCCAATAGTGGTCGACGCGGCTGGTGAGCACCTTCTCGTTGACGGACTGATCCTCGCGACCGATGTAATAACGGTAAAGATCGACATCGAGGTAGTAGAGGCTGTGGCAAAGCGGGAAAGGCACATAGGCGTAGATGTTGTCCACGTAGAACGTGTGGGCAGGCATCTGGAGGTTGGCGGCGCGCAGGGTTTCGGTGCGGTAGGTCAGCGCGTGCATAAGCAGATACTGGCTCATCTTGAAGTGGCCGATCTGCCCCCAGGTAAAGACTTTGCCGACGGGAAGCACGCGACGATAATCGACGACGTTGCGCGTGTTGTCCTCAACATGCTCGTAGACATAGTTGGTGATGACCAGGTCGACTTTCTCGTCCATGTCGATGAATCGACGGAGCTGGCCAAGCAAGGTCTTGAGCGCATCGGCGTCCGCCCAGTCGTCGGAATCGATGTTCTTGAAATAGACGCCGTCAGCGTGCTCCACGGCCTTCATGACGGCAACTCCGTGCCCGCCGTTATCCTGGTGCACGGCCTTGATGAGGTTGGGATAGCGTTCCTGCCATTCGTCGGCCTTGGCGGGGGTGCTGTCCTTCACGCTGCCGTCGTCGACGATGACGATCTGCACGTCGTCGGCGTAGTTAGAGCCCTCAAGAATCGAGAGGATGCACTTGTCCATATATTCGGCCGAGTTGTAGCAGGGAATTCCGAACGATATGGTCTTCTTTGCGGATGCCATGGTCCACGTCCTTACTCACGAATAAGGGGCGGGTCGCAGCGGGCCCGCCCCTGGAATTTGACGCTTTAAGCTAGTTCCTCTGGGCGATGAGCTCGTCAGAGAGGTCGAGGGCCGACGCGACGACGCCGTCCATGTCGTAGTAGCGATACTCGGCAAGTCGACCGACGCAGTGGAAGTTGAGGGCGCCGGAGACTCGCTCGCGGTACTTCCTGTACAGCTCGGTGTTCTCATCCTCGAGAATCGCATAGTACGGAGTTTCCCCAGACCCGGGGGTATAGGCCTTCGAGTACTCCTTCATGATGGTGGTCTTTCCGGGGACGACCTGACCCGTCATGTTCTTGAACTCCGTGATGCGCGTGAAGTCCTCGCTCGTGGTGTAGTTGACGGTGCCGACGGGCTGGAACTTGTCGACGTCGAGGGTCTCGAAAACCATGTCGAGCGTGCGGTACGGCAGCGCGCCGAGGTCAAGGCCGAAGAGCTCGTCGAGCGGACCGGTATAAATGACTTCGCCGGAGTAGGGCTTGCCGTTGACGAGGACAGCGCCGGAGGTGACCTTCAGAATGTCGCGGGCGTCGACGTCGACGAAGACGTTGATCAGGTCATGGTCGAGCATGTGCTCGAAAAGCTTGGTGTAGCCCTCGCCAGGCATGCCCTGGAAGGGGGCGCCGGGGAAGTAACGGTCGTCGTCGCCGACGAAAACGGGGACGCGGCCGGTGATGGAGGGGTCGATCTGGTCGGGGGTCTGGCCCCACTGCTTCATGGTGTAGTGAAGGAAGACGTTCTCGAAAACGTAGTCGGCGACCTCAACGAGCTCGGGATCGTTCTTCTCGCGGAGCTCCATGATGGGGACCTTCTTGTTCTCGCCGAAGGTGGCCACGAGCTTCTGGTAGAGACGCTCGCCCTTCTCTTCTCCGAAGGCGAGCTTGAGGGACGTGTGGTTGAAGGGGACCGGCATCAGGGTGCCGTGAATGTTGGCGAGAACTTTGTGCTGGTAATCGGTCCACTCGGTGAAGCGCGAGAGGAACTGGTTTACGCGCTCGTTGGTGGTGTGATAGATGTGCGGGCCGTACTTATGGATCAGGATGCCCGCCTCGTCCTCGTAGTCATAGGCGTTGCCCGCGATATGGTCGCGGCGCTCAAGGATGGCGACCTTCATGCCACAGGCCTCTGCAAGGCGGCGCGCACAGACGCTGCCCGCATACCCGCAGCCGACGACGAGGGCGTCATAGGATTCCGCGTTGAAGCCCGCGCCGAGACCGCTCTGGATATTCATAAGGTTCCTCTCAGGAAGGGTACAGTCCTGGCGGATTAGCCAGCGGCAAGAAAACGTTCACCTCTTGCCGTAATGTCCGATAGATTCTAGCACCAAGATCCTATAATGTTCAGACTGCCCCCGCCGAGCGGCCGCATGTCCGCGAAATACGGGGTGAAGCAATTCCGACAAAGCAGATTTTGTGGAGGAGAGCGTCATGAGCGAGTTTCTTGACCGCATGAAGGCGGCCGCCAAGTCCAACAAGAAGACCATCGTCCTGCCCGAGGGCGAGGATTCGCGCACCATCGAGGCCGCAAAGAAGATCGTCGAGGAGGATCTTGCCAACCTCATCATCCTTGGCGACCCTGCGACCATCGACGTTCCCGGCGTCACCGTCATCGACCCCCGCACTGCCGAGCGCAAGCAGGCCTACGCCGAGAAGTTCGCTGAGCTGCGCGCCAAGAAGGGCGTCACCCTGCCCGAGGCCCTCGAGCAGATGAACGACGCCACCTACTTCGGCACCATGATGGTCAAGATGGGAGACGCCGACGGCCTGGTCTCCGGCGCCTGCCACTCCACCGCCAACACCCTGCGTCCCGCCCTGCAGATCCTGAAGACCGCCCCGGGCACCAAGCTCGTCTCCGCGTTCTTCATCATGTGCACCAAGTCCCCGGAGTTCGGCGCCGACGGCACCCTGCTCTTTGCCGACTGCGGCCTGAACATCAACCCCAACGCCGACGAGCTCTCCGAGATCGCCCTGGCCTCCGCCGAGAGCTGGAAGGCCTTCATGCCCGGCGAGGAGCCGAAGGTGGCTATGCTCTCCTTCTCCACGATGGGCTCCGCCAAGGGCGACGTGCCCACCAAGGTCCAGGAGGCCGTGAAGCTGGCCAACGAGAAGAACCCCGAGCTCGCCCTCGACGGCGACCTGCAGCTTGACGCCGCGCTCGTCCAGTCCGTGGCAGACCTCAAGGCTCCGCAGTCCAAGGTTGCCGGCAACGCCAACATCCTGGTCTTCCCCGACCTCGAGGCCGGCAACATCGGCTACAAGCTGGTCCAGCGCTTCGGCGGCGCCGAGGCCTACGGCCCCGTGCTCCAGGGCATCGCCAAGCCGGTCAACGACCTGTCCCGCGGCTGCTCCGCCGACGACATCGTGGGCGTTGTGGCCATCACCGCGGTCCAGGCCCAGATGGCCGAGTAGCGAAGTAGCGCTTGGCGAGAAGAGCCTGCGCGCCCAGACATTCGGCCCGGCAGCCCAGCGGCTGTCGGGCCTTTCTCGTGGCCGTCGTCCCCAAGACGTCGCTTCGCGCCTCCTGAGCCCCACCTACCCCAGTGCGTCGGCGAGCAGCCGCGCGCAGTTCTCCAGATACAGCTCCTTGGCGGCTTCGTCCGTGGCGGCAAGGTCGTACTGGCACGCCTCGGCAAAGGGGATGCGCTGCCACTCGCCATCCGCCGGGAGCTCAAAGACCCCCACGCGCTCGGGATGCTCGGCGAGGTCGAGGGAGATGCGCGCGTAGGGGTGCTCGATCAGGCAGTAGGTCTGCTCGTACGTCGCGGGGTCCTTCTCGCTCGGATAGCGCTTGGGCTCAAGGAAGAACAGGTACTCCTGCCCCGCGCGCAGCGGCATGAGGCCGAACCGGCTTGGGCCCTCGCTGCCCCTCCACACCTCGCGCACGTCGCTGAACTGACCCGTCCCCAGGCCGTTTCGAGGCTCCGTGATCTTGTACGCATCGTAGACGACGAGGCCATCGCCTTCGGAGACGCCCTCGCCCCTCAGGACCGACGTCACCTCGATCTGGCACTGGAATGCCTGGTAGACGTAGGTCCTCTCACCCGTAAAGGTGCCAGTGAGCACGATGGGGGCCTCGTCGAGCACCTCCTCGGACGCCATCCCAAGGGTATACGCCGCATCAACTTCGGCGGGAAGCGCGGCCTCGTCCGCCGCCGCCGCGATCTCCTCCCGCGTGTGCAGGCTAAGCGCGTCCGTCGATGCACGCGAGTTCACCACGAAGGGAAGCTGCTCCACGGCAGCCCCGTCGTGCGCATAGTCCGTGAGGCTTGCCCGCATGGCAAGGCCCACTCCCACGCAGACGACCACGAGCGCGCCACACACGAGCAGGAGGGTCCTGACGGTCAGCACGGGCAGCCGGAGCTTCCTTCGCCTCATGAGCGATCGACCTCCTTGGCCACGTGCCCGTCGACCATGCGCCAGCTGCGCTCGAACAGCGCCTCGAGCGCGGGCTCGTTGTGACAGGCGACGAGCACGGTGCAGCCGCGCTCACGCTCCTCACACACGATCTTTGCAACCGTCTCGATGCCGTCCACGTCGAGCGCGTTGGTGGGCTCGTCCAGGATGAGCAGCTCGGGCGCCTCCATGATGGCCTGCGCGATGGTGAGGCGCTGCCTCATGCCCATACTGTACGCGGAGAACGGGCGATCGTCGTCGGGGGCAAGACCCACGCGCGCGAGCGCCGCCCTCGCCTCTGCCTCGCCCGCCACACCCCTGATGGACGCGAGCATCGTGAGGTTTCTCAGGCCCGTGCTCTCGTCCCAGAAGCCTGCCGACTCAAGGACCAGGCCGAGACTGCGCGGAAAGTTGACGTCCACGCCAATCCTTTGCCCAAAGACGTCAACCTGGCCCGAGGTGAGGTGAATGAGTCCCGAGATGGCCCTGAAGAGCATCGTCTTGCCCGAGCCGTTAATGCCGCTGAATCCGTAGATTCCGCCACGCGGCAGCGTGAGCGTCACGTCGTCGAGCACGACGCGTCCGTGAATCACCTTGGTCGCATGGGTTACCACAATCGCACCAGACATGAAAGCCTCCCGTCAGAAGATGTCGCGGGCGCGCACGAGGCGAAGCGCCACCACCGCCGCAAGCGCGACGCACGCGCCGAGGTACGCAAGAGACGCGACGACCGAAAAGCCCGGGACGCCCAGCGAGAAGGCCGAGGTCCATCCCGAGCAGTCGTGCCAGGCAAGAACCCCCTGCGCAAAAGGCAGCCACGGAGCCACGGCCATGGCCGCCTCGCGCGGGAGGTAGGCGAGCCCGACCAGGCCCGCAACGTAGACCCCCTCAACGACCGCAAAGGCCACGACGGGTTCCAGCTTGATCGCAAGGCAGTTGACCGCAAGCACAAGGCATAGCGTGAGCGGAAAGCCTAATGCAGCGCAGCGCGCGACGACGCCGATGGGCTCCGGCACGCTTGCCGGACAGCCGCAGACGAACAGGACCGCGCCGTTCGCAAGCTGGCCGAGCAGCGAGAACGCAGCCGAGAGAAGCGCAAGGTGAACCAGCTTGCTCGCCAGCCATACCCCCCGCGACCCCACGCGCGGGAGCACGGCCGCGGCATCCGACCCAAGGCCGCCTGCCAGAACGTCCGAGAAGAGGAAGCAGAAGGCTGCCTGGGGAGCGAACCACGCAATGAGGACCATGATGTTCGGTCTGCTCCCAGAGAGGCTTGGAACGAGGAGTCCCCCGCCTACAAACTCATAAAGGGCCGCCTGCGCCCCATAGCCCCTCATGCACAGCGTCGCGACCAGACTCGCCAGCACGCAGAGCGCCACCCGCACGAACTGGGCACGCCGCATTGGCAGAAGGGTCACGGAATTGTTCCGACTTCTACAGCTCACGAGGCTCGCCCTCCTCCGGCAGATAGTCCTTCTTGCGCACAAGCCAAACGGCGAGCAGGCCAAGGAACGCGCAGAGCGCAGCAAGGCGAAACGAACCTGCCACCTCCGCCACAAGGCCATCCTCGGGCATCGCTGTCGCAAGGAGCCATCCCGTCCAAAGCGCAGAATTATTGAGTGCCGAGGTCATGCACAACAGGTAGTCGAGCGCACCGTATCCCAAGGCTGCCAGCATCGCATAGGCACCCGAGCCGGTGAGCAGACGAACCGCCAGGACAATAAGGCACACCACCAGGAAGAAGAGGGTCTGGAGGACGGTTGCCAGAAGGCCAAACGCCACATAGGCCCCAACCGCATGACCCGTCGGCGAGAGGAGTCGGACGCTCACGAGACCGCACAGCGTGAGAAGGGCCGAGAGCGCCAGGGCACGCACCACCAGCCGTCCCATGACGGCAAGCAGGGTCCTTCCACGGCTTGAGCGAATCACCCACACGGCCGAGGCCACGGGACGCATCGCGCCGGCCGCGCTGAAGGCGCAGATAGGAACGTAGACAAAGGTCGCAAGGCTATAGTTGACGACCTGTCCATAGGCACCCGATAGCGTGCCGTCGCCCATCGCGGCGACGTTGTGCCCCCACAGCAGGGCAACCACCACGCAGACCCCCGCAAGGACGGCAAGGCCGGCGACGAACCTTCGGTCGAAGAGGCGCGCGAGGCGCGTTGCGGCGCTCATAGCAGCACGTCCTTCCTCCGGACAAGGGGAAGCCACAGCGCCCCCACGAGCACCAGAAGCACCACGAGGGGTGCAGCAAGAAACACAGTGGGGCTTCGAGGAATCACGAGGGAGAAGATCAGGCACTGGGCTATGTCCAGGTCCGAGGGAAGCAGGTACGAGGACACGATCAACACAAGGGCGGGAAGCCCCACCACAAGCAGGCGGCTCGTGCGCACGTAGAGCGAGAGGGCAAACGCCGCCAAGGCCAGAAGGCCTCCCCAAAGGGCGTCGTAGACTATGAAAATCAGGTTGAGAAGGTAGCGGGCGTTGAGGAAAAGGCCCAGGAAGAGTGTCTTGTCGTACCAGCCGGTCGAGTCGACCTCGGCGGCCGAGGTGTTCAGGAGGAGCTGATAGGCATCCTGCCCGGACGTTGCGGGAAAGGCAACGAACGCGAGCAGCTGGGACACCAGCAGCGGGACGAACACCACGAGAAAGCCGCCCACAAAGGCCACAATCGCTCCCGAGAAGAGATAGGAACGCAAGGAGGAGCGCACGGCAACGCAACCCGCATACCTTCGCCTCACGTCCAGAAAGAGGCTGTCCCCAAAGACGGCCGCAGCCAAAAACGGCATCAGGAAGTAGAGGTAGAAGCAGAAGAGCGGCGTCTGCATGGACTCATAGTTGCCCACCCAGGCCACATCTGCCGCAGGCACCTCGCCCACATCATGACCCCAGAACACCAGGCACGTCTGGACGAGGCAGACCGACATTGCCGCAAGCCCCACCACAACCGCATAGCGCCACGTCTTTGATGCAAGCATGCGTCGAAACTGGAACTGAAGAATGCCCGCTCTTGTTGCCATGTCGCTTACCACCCGTCAGCACTTGAGGGAGGCGGGAGCGCGAAGGCGCCCCCGCCCCACACGGTCAGAAGCACGTGGTCAGTTGAAGTTCACATACCCAGAGACGCGGTCGCAGGAGTTTGGGCCCCAGCCAACCTGATGTCCCATCAAAGTCACGGAGCCACTGAAGGTGCTGTAGTAATCCGGAATGCGTGTTTCTCCCGGATTGACAGTCACAGAGTCCGCGCACTGTCCCTGCCCGGGCAACTCAATCCAGAAGTTGCCGCCGTAGGAAGAGGACGAGTACACCCGGACAGACGCCGAGGAACCGCCAGAATGGTAGCCATTCCGGACCGTCACCGGCATCTGCCACGCCGGAAGGCAGGCATTGAAGGAGCCTCCGTCAGCCAACGCGGGAGCGGCAAAGCCCACCGTGGCGGCAAGCGCCAAGGCGACGGCAACAGCAGCCTTCTTGAACTTCATCGTCATGGCAAGTCACATCCTCTCGTAGGGAACATTTCCTCACGAGCAGCGGACCCACGAGAACGAGTCGCGTTTTAGTCATGGTACCCACTGCTCAAGCTATGTTTCAGACGCTTGTCCCTACCCATCCTGTGATATAGCCGCATGTTCGGTACCTCCCTACCAGCTGTACATGGCAACGTCGGAGCTCGTCACCAATTTGCCGTCGGCGGGCTTCTTGCAAACAAACCTATACGTACCAGAGCCGACGCCCTCCCACGTCGCCTTGGTGAACCCCTTTCGCTTGAACGAGGCAGAACCTACAAGCGTTCCCCTTCCATTCACAACCCGATACAGGCTCACGATAAACGTGCCGCTCGAAGGGCAGCTTGCCGTCATCTCAATGCCGACGTTGTTACCATCGAAGTACAGTTCAGGAAAAGAGTGAGTAGTGTATAAGCTGAGGTCATCGCCGTACCAAGAAAGGGGCGACGGCATCCCAGCGTCAGCCTGACGAGAATAGGACACGATTGGCTCAACGCTGCCATCAATGAGCTCGCTCGCCAGCGCAGGACGAGGAGCAAGGCAAAGTCCCAGAGCAATGGCAGCCGCTCCAGCAAGCACCAGCAGCTTCGACTTGAGCGCCCTCTGATAATAGGTTGCATCCACGATTGAGCCCCCAGCAATTTAAATGCACTGACGTTGGGTGAGAGCATGCGCCACGTGGTGACTTCTGTCTGTCACTTTTGCGGATGCAATCGCTCCAAGCTTGTAAACCCTACCTCTTCGACGAGGAGTTTTCGCAGGTCGTCAATGCAATGAACCTTGCAGTCATCATAGGTGCGCTGACGATACGACCTTACCGTCGCCGGCGTGGTATGCCATCGCCGGCACACCTCCGGCACGCTGTAGCCACACGCAAGGTCTATCACGACCTCGGCCCTCAAACCGTCTATGCCGCGCCCCTTGAAGTAATGCAGCGCCCGGTCACGCTCCTTTTCCGTTGGCTCGGAGACGGGAACCGCCGCAATTCGCGTCTGATAGACGAATATCACAACGCCCAAGGAGATGAGCGCCGGAAAGAGGACGTAGATCCAGTCGGTCACGAACCCCACAAAATACAGTTCCCAGTAATACGTCACCGCAATCCCAGCAGAGCCCAAAAGGGGCAGCAGCGGAGAGGAGAAGAGAATGCCAAAGCCGCTGAGCATGGTACGCCAGAACGAGGCATCTGCCTCCCTTGGCAGCGATGCCCTACCCACCACAAGAGACCCAACCGCCAAGAGGGAGGGTCCCCAGATCTTGTAGAGCCACATTCCGCTCCACCCGCAAAACGAACCCGCAGAGATCAGGCACACAACGACGAGAGAAAGGGCCGTCCTAGCCGCAAGCTCCAAGGGTCCCCGCCCACCGCGCGGGTTCGCCGTCGTCTGACGAAAAGACAACATCCTCGCAAAAGAGACCACGGCAAGCACACATGACACAGCCCACGTGAGGTAGAACGTACCTCTGTGGTACCAGTGCTCGCCAATCTGAACGTTATTTACAGTATCAAGGAGCAGCACCAGCACGATGAGCGCACACGCAATGGCTTGCGGCACCAAGGAGCCGCAGTTTTGAGCTGCACCCGACTCGCAAGAAGAGGGCTTGGTCTCCTTGGTCACAGACGGCTCCTCGCTCATATCAAGCGCCGCGGCATATTCCCTGAGCTCCCTCGCACCGCCCACACCCAGCTTCTCGTAGCCACGATGCCGATAGGTTGCAACGGTTGCCTGGGCAACTCCCAATTCGGTCGCGATGGAAACCACGGTGGCACCCATAGCCGTCCGAGCGATCACGGCAGCCTCACGTTCGGTCAAGGGGATCTTTGCCGCTTTGGCAAGACGCTGCTCCATGCGCCGCTCAGCGGAATCGCCAGGGATATCCCGTTCCTCTTCCGCATACTCCCCGTGCGCCAGAGGACCAGTCTCCCCCTCCCGCCGTTCTCCAGCCCCCGCACCCGCACCAGCTGGACAAGCGTGAGCACGATCACAAGCACCAGAAAGAAGCCATAGAAGGCGGTGTTCGGAAGGCCGGCGTCCAAGAGGTCCGAGCGATACTCGCCCACGAAGCTCCGGAATGCCAGAAACGCCATATGACCCGCGAGCAACGCGGGGACATCCCAAGCCGAGCGACCCCTCGCCTGCCACCGCCGAGCACCAAGCAAGGCGAGCGCAAACACCGCAGCACACAGAGTGCATGCGGCAAAAGTCGAATCAAAGCCCGGTGCGATCGCAACAAGGACGCATGCCGTCGGCCAGACTCCCCCAACGCCGAACAAGCCAATCAGCCGAGCGCGTGAGGGACTTTCCCGCACGAAGCCCAATCCCGCGGACGAAAGCGCCCAACAGGACACCGCCGCAATCACACACACGAACTCAACAAGCGACATGACGTCGTTAAAAGCAATCTGCTCAATCGTGTCGAGTCCGGCATTGCCCCGCACGAGTGCATAGACCTCGGCCGCAGCCAAACCAGCCGTGGCAACCCAGCCCACGCGCACCACGATGACGCGAGCCCGAGCAACAATCCCTTGCCACCCGTGTCCCAGGCAGGACGCGAGCAGAGCAATCACCACAAAGAGCATGACGGCAAGCCCGAAGGCCGCTATGCTCGCTTGCCCGGGAATCAGCGGCCCAAAGCTATACACCCCATACGGCATCGCTGCCAGAACCGCCGTCCAGACGCACCAGACCATATGTCTCCCAAATGACCGCCTTTCCCCTAAAACATAGCGCGCGGCCCACGCTCCCCCGCCGCACGAATCGGCGGGCGGGCCCACGCACAAAGAGGGCCCCTGACGATCCGGGGCCCCACAGCTCAGGCTTCTTGGAGGCTCGGGCCCTACGCCACCCCGAGCGGGCGCGGGCCGGCGGCGCGGACCTCGGGGCTCATGGTGGTCAGGCGCTTCTCGGCGTTGTCGACGAACATCTGAGCCAGGCTCTCGGCCACGCGGTCGTACTCCTCGGGATTGGCCCAGGTGCTGCGGGCGTCAAGAAGCTCGGAGGGCACGTCCGGGCAGCTTGTGGGGACGTCAAGGTTGAAGCGCTCGTCGTGGACGAAGTCGCAGTCGTCGATGACGCCGGACTGGGCGGCCTCGACCATTTTGCGGGTGTACCTAAGCTTGATGCGGCTGCCCACACCGTAGGAGCCACCAGTCCAGCCGGTGTTGATGAGGTAGACGCGGGTGCCGCCGCTCTCGATCTTCTCGCCGAGCATCTCTCCGTAGACCATGGGGTCAAGCGGCAAGAAGGGCTCGCCAAAGAGGGACGAGAAGGTGGGCTGGGGCTCCTTGATGCCGCGCTCCGTGCCAGCGACCTTTGAGGTGAAGCCGGTCATGAAGTGGTACATGGCGGCGTCCTTGTCCAGCTTGGAGATGGGAGGCAGCACGCCAAAGGCATCGGCGGTAAGGAAGATGACGACATCTGGGATGCGTTTGGCCTTGCCCTTGAGCACGGCGTTGTCGATGAACTCCACCGGGTAGGCCACGCGTCCGTTCTCGGTGAGCGAGGTGTCAAAGTAGTCGGCCACGCGACTCTTGGGGTCAAAGACCACGTTCTCGCAGATGGAGCCGAAGCGGATGGCGTTCCAGATCTGGGGCTCGGTCTCGGCGGTGATGTTGATGGTCTTGGCATAGCAGCCGCCCTCGATGTTGAAGACGGAGTCGTCCGCCCAGCCGTGCTCGTCGTCGCCGATGAGCTTGCGGTTGTCCGCGGCAGACAGCGTGGTCTTGCCCGTGCCCGACAGACCGAAGAAGACCGTCGTGCCGTGGCTGACCGGGTTCATGTTGCAGGAGCAGTGCATGGGAAGCACGTTGTCCTCGACGGGCAGCAGGTAGTTCATGACCGAGAAGATGGCCTTCTTGATCTCGCCGGAGTACTGGGTGCCCACGACCAGGACCACGCGCTCCTTGAAGTTGATGATGACGGCTGCCTCGGAGTTGGTGTGGTGGACCGCCGGGTCGAGCTTCAGGCGCGGGGCTGCCATGACCACGAAGTCGGCGAGGCCGTAGTCAGCAAGCTCCTCCTCCGTGGGGCGCACAAGCATCTGATGGGCGAAGAGCGCCTGGCTGGCGAGCTCGGTGATGACGCAGAACTTGCGGGCGTAGCGTCGATCGGCGCCGGCGATGCCGTGGACGACGAAAAGGCGGCGCTCGGAGAAGTGCGCGATGACCTCCGCCTTAATGCGAGCGTAATCCTGCTCCGACATGGGAACGTTCACCTCGCCCCAGGCGATGTCATCGTGCACATCGGGCGTGTCGACAATGAACCTGTCGTGGGGAGAGCGGCCGGTGTACTGACCGGTTTCGACGCACAACGCGCCGGTGGAGGCAAGCGTGCCCTCGCCGCGGTCGACGGCCTTCTCGATGAGAACGGCGGGAGAGCAATCAATCCATGTCATATCGTCGGTATGTGCGATTCCGTAATGCGCGAGTTCCTCGATGATCATGCGTGCCTCCTTAATACAGCCAAAAGGCCGGTTTATGAGCCGTTCGAGCGTCGACAGCAATCCACCGACGCGCACAATGGGGATTCTCCCCTGTTTTGTGATTTCCAGACTGTAAAGTTCTATAGATGGCAGCCATTAATCCGAGAAGGGCGGTTTTGTTATGGCTTTGGAAACGATCTTGTGCGACGGGCTCTCTGCCAGCATCGATTCAATGGGCGCTCAGCTTATGAGTCTGAAGGTCGCAGATGCCGAGTATCTGTGGCAAGGCAACCCCGATTTCTGGCCCCGCAGGGCACCGGTTCTTTTCCCCTGCGTCGGGTGCCTCAAGGACGACGCCTCGGAGAGCGCCCAGGGGCCTGTTCACCTTAAGCGCCACGGCATCGCGAGGCTCTACGACCACGAGGTCGTATCCAACGACGGCAAGAAGGTCGTGTTCGAGCTGACCTCGAGCGAAAAGACCAAAGAGGCCTTTCCCTTTGATTTCAAGCTCAACATGGAGTATGAGGTTGACGGGACATCGCTCACCCAGACCTTCCGAGTGACGAATACCGGGGACGTCGAGCTGCCGTTTACCCTTGGAGGGCACCCTGCCTTCAACGTTCCCGTTCCCGGCGCCGACGACGAGTCGTTCGAGGATTACAAGCTCGTGTTCGCTGAACCTTGGTGTGCAAAGACGCCGAAGATCGACGAGGCGGGGCTTCACGACTTCTCGAGAATGACCACGCTCTTTGAGGACGCGCGCGAAATGGACTTGAGCCACGCGCAGATCGAGCAACTGCTCACGCTCGTGTTCTGCGACGTTCCCAACTATCGCGTATCGCTCGTTGGAAAGAAGAGCGGCCACGGCGTCGAGCTGGAGTTCCCCGGGTTCGATTACCTAGGGGTGTGGACCGCAAGCGCGGACGCCCCGTTTGTGGCGATCGAGCCTTGGCATGGGTGCGCAGACGCCTACGACGAGTCCGGTAAATTCGAGGACAAGCGCGACACCATTGAGCTCGCTCCCGGCTGTGAAACCGAGCTCGCTTTCACCATTACGCCGTTCTAGGCGAGGAAGCGAAGGCACAGGGGCGCCCTCCCCCGCAGAGCCGGATATACCGGAGATGCGGGGGAGGGCGCCTTGATTGACTTACGGCATATCCCAGGCCGCGTGGTCAGTATGGAGGAGCTTCTCGGAAAGATCGGATAAGGGCTCGCCGAGGAAATCACGGTAGCAGGCCGCTACGTCGGGATTCTCGTGGCTGAATCGGATCTGCGCGCCCTTGTCGAGCGTGCGGAGAACCGTCGCCCTCTCGCGCGCGAGCTCGCGACCATCGTGGATAGGCTGCCCGCCGCCGCCGACGCAGCCACCGGGACAGGCCATGACCTCAACGAAGTCATAGTACGTGAGCCCACGGTCGAGCGCATCGAGAAGCGCGCCTGCGTTTGCGAGACCGTGCACGATAGCGACGCGCAGTTCCCGGCCGTTGAGGTCAAAGGTCGCCTCTCGCCAGCCCTCGCGGCCGCGGACCTCCTTGAAGGCGTCGGGGGCGGGATTGCTACCCGTTACGAGAAAGTAAGCGGAGCGCAGCGCGGCCTCCATGACGCCGCCGGTGGTTCCAAAGATGACGCCGGCCCCCGTGCCGAAGCCGAGGGGTCGGTCGAGCTCGCGGTCTTCGTAGTTGACCGGATCGATGTGTGAGGCCCTGATCATGCGAACGACCTCACGCACCGTGAGCGCGACATCAACGTCGGGGTCCCCGCTCTCCCCCACCATAGTGGGAAGCGCGGCCTCGGCCTTCTTTGCGACGCAAGGCATCACCGAGACGCAGAAGACGTCCTTGGGGTCGATGCCAAGGACCTCGGCGTAATGGGTCTTGGCCATGGCACCGAACATCTGCTGCGGTGACTTGGAAGTCGAGACCTGAGGCACGAACTGCGGGTAGCGGGCCTTCACATAACGAACCCAACCAGGGCAGCACGACGTCATGAGCGGAAGCTTGGGGGCGTCCTCGCCGCCCGCATCGTGCTCGGCAATGCGGTGGAGCAGCTCGGTGCCCTCCTCCATGATGGTGAGGTCGGCCGAGAAGTCGGTGTCGAACACGTAGTCGACGCCCATCGCGTGAAGAACGGAGCAGAGGCGCTCGACGGTCGCCTCCTCATGCGAAAGACCGAGCTTTTCGCCCCAGGAAGTGCGCACGGCGGGAGCGATCTGGAACATGACGACCTTGTTCGGATCCCCAATCGCGTCGAACACGCGGTCGGTATCGTCGCGCTCGCGGAGGGCGCCCACGGGACAGTGGGTGATGCACTGCCCGCACGCGGCGCAGTCGACCTCGGTGATGGGCTTGCGGCCACGAACGTCGACGGAGGCGTGGGAAGCCCGATTCGTGAGGTCCCAGACGCCAAGGCCCTGGACCTTTTCGCAGATCTGAATGCAGCGAAGGCAGCGGATGCACTTCTCGTTATCTCGAATGAGAGGGAACGTGCGGTCCCAGGTATTGTGCTCGACGTGCTTCTTGTACGGCAGGCGATAAATGCCGAGGTCGTTTGCCACGGTTTGGAGCGTGCAGTTGCCCGAGCGAACACAACTCGTGCAGGAGGAGTCGTGCTGCGAAAGCAGCAACTGAACGTTGGTCTTTCGGGCAGCTCGAACCTTAGGGCTGTTGGTGCGAACAACCATACCGTCAAGAACGTTGTTGTTGCAGGCGGCGACAAGCTGCTCGGCCCCCTCGACCTCAACGATGCACACGCGGCAGCCGCCGACTTCATTTAAGTCCTTGAGATAGCACAACGTTGGGATGTTAATTCCGACGGAAGCCGCGGCCTCCAGGATCGTCGAGTCGGCAGGAACCTCAACGACCTTATCGTCGATCGTAATCTTTACCATTGGTCAATCCTCCCTCCGCGGAACGAGCCGAATCCGAAGTGATCGCAGCGCAGGCAGCGTGAGGCTTCCTGGCGCGCCTCCTCGGGCGAGAGGCCTTGCTCAACAAGCTCCCAATCCCCGGTACGCTCTCCCGCCTCGCGCTCCTTAAGCTCGCAGCGGCCACACTTGTGGAGACCCTTGAGCTTGAGTGCAGGCAGCTCAGTGTCGATGCCGACCTTGTGGTCGAATCCGAGATAGTGGTCGATGTTCGCAGCAGCGACCTTGCCGGCATTGATGGCACGGATGACGGTGGCGGGGCCCGTTTGGCAGTCGCCGCCGCAGAACAACCCCTCGAACCCGGGGACGCTGCCGTCCGGCTCGGTGACGATGCGACCCCATTTGCACGCGATTCCCATGGCCTCGAAAGGCCCGGAGACGATGTCTTGGCCGATGGCAACGTAGATACGCTCGCACCCCACGACTCGCTCCAGCTCCTCAGATGCTCGCGGCGAGGGGCGCCCGCGGCGAGGCTCGCCGATGATCTGGGGCTGGACGCGAAGGCCACAGGCGCGCCCGGACTCGTCGACCTCAACGGAAACGGGGGCCGTGAGCTCGAGGATCTCGCAGCCTTCGGCCTGGGCGCCGGCGATCTCGGCGTCCTGGGCCGTCATATCGCAAATGCGGCGACGATAGACGATGGACACCTTGGAGGCGCCCAGACGAACGGCGGAGCGGGCCACATCCATAGCGACATTACCGCCGCCGACGACCACAATACGCTGGCCGGTGAGGTCGGGCATCTCCTCGTCGCCAATGGCCCTAAGCATCTTCACCGCGGACTCGACGCCCGGGGCTTCCTCGTTCGGAAGGCCGAGTTTCTTGTCGGTGTGCGCGCCGATGGCAAGATAGACGGAATCAAAATCGGCGCGAAGGCGCTCGAGCTCGGCGGCGTCGACCGAGTGCTCGAGCTCGACGCTGATGCCACACTCCAAGATCCAGTCGATCTCCGCCTGGAGGCGCTCGCGGGGAAGGCGATAGCTGGGAATACCGTAGCGCAGCATGCCGCCGAGGTGCTTACGCTGCTCGTATATGGTCACATCGTGGCCCATGATGGCAAGGTAATACGCGCACGAGATTCCGGCTGGGCCGCCGCCGACGATGGCGATCTTCTTCTTTGTGGCAGTGGCGATCCACGGTCGGTAGTCCGACTCCATGTGCTCGGTCGCATACCGCTTGAGGGCAAGGATGTTCATGGGGTCATCAACCATGCCGCGACGGCAGTGCATCTCGCAAGGGTGCTCACACACAAGGCCGCAGACGCAGGGCAGCGGGTTGTCCTTGCGGATGAGCTTCACGGCATCGGTGTTGCGGCCGGCCTCAACGAGCGAGATATAGCCTGGTATGTCCACGTGGGCAGGGCAGCCGGATACGCAGGGCACCTGCTCGGCGCCCTCGAACCCACAGCTGTGATACCGGATGTGGTGCTCGAAATCATCACGGAAGCCACGGATTGCCATCAGGGCCATCTCGCCGGCCTCGTAGCCGATGGCGCAGTCGCTCGAGCGGTAGATGGTCTCGGCGGTGCGCTCGATGAGCTCCAGCGTCTCTTCGGTCGTCTCTCCCTCGAGCACATCCTGCAGAAGGTCGTCGAGCGCTCGCAGGCCGACGCGGCACGGGGTGCACTTGCCGCAGCTCTGCGTCGAGCACATGCGCACAAGCGCCGCCGTGAACTCAACGGGGCACGGTGCAAGCGAGCTCACCGCCAGACGGCGGCCCAAGGCGTCGTGCAGGTCGTCCATAATCGCCTGGGCGTGGCTGCGCTCCATAACGTGAAGCCTTGCCATACAGTCTCCTCTCCAAATAACTTCGCAAACAAGTAAGCCCCTGCCTACTTATCTACGTCCTACTTCTAACTAATAGTTTACAAAACCAAACGAACAGTTAGGCGTAAGTGTATCGTGAGAGAGACAGCCGTAGATACCTGCTCCCGTCAGCGGCCCCAATTAACCCGCAAGCGAAGCGTGGCTACCGAATACACAGAACGAGACGAGCGCAAAGTTGGAATGCACCCGTCTCGATATTTAAAGATTTATTATCAATCCTTCAAGTATCAGCACGCAATGGCTCGGATGGCGGCAAGAGCGGAATCTACCTCATCGTCGGTGTTATTCCAGCCGAAGCTAAATCTAACGGCACCTTGTTCCTCGGTTCCTAACGCGCGGTGCATAAGCGGCGCGCAATGAGCGCCAGGGCGTGTGGCTATGCCAAACTCGCTCATTAGGATGTCGGATACATTGGCGGACCCCATGCCCGCAAGGTTGATCGAGACGATGGCGCAACGGTCCGGCTGACTAAAATCGCCATAGGTAATGACGCCGGGAATGTCACGCAAGCCCTCAAGAAAGTGTCTCGCAAGGGTCCCCTCGCGACGACACGCCGTCTCCGGGCCACCATTGGCCTCGAGGAATTGAACCGCGGCAAGAAGGCCAGAGAGCCCATGGACGTTTAACGTGCCGGCCTCAAGCCTCGTGGGCCAATCAAGCGGCTGTCTTCGATCAAAGGAGTGGACACCGGTTCCACCCTCGAGCACAGGCAAAACCTCCACCCCGTCGGCAACGCAAAGTCCGCCGGTGCCCTGCGGAGCCATAAGGCCCTTGTGCCCGGTAAAGCACAGGACGTCGATGCCCATTTCCCGCATATCTATGCGGTGATGCCCAGCGGTTTGGGACGCATCGACAACAAGAAGCGCGCCGGCATCGTGCGCGATTCTGGAAACGCGGAGCAGGTCGCAGACGTTTCCCGTGACATTGGAGGCGTGTGTACAGAAGACCGCCTTGGTACCAGGAACAACAAGGCGAGCAAGCTCATCGTAATCAAGTACGCCCTTTCCGTCGCAGCCTGCAAAGAAAACCTGGGCATTGCGCTCGTCGGCCATGCGGGCAAGGGGCCGGAGAACGGAGTTGTGCTCAAGGACCGTGGTGACGATGCGATCGCCATTGCCGACCAGTCCCAAAATCGCGATGTTCAGTGCCTCGGTAGAGTTCGTCGTGAAGCAAACATGATCAGCGCTTGCGCAGCCAAAAAGGGTCGCCAAAGCCTCGCGGCAAGCTGAGACGACGCGCGCGGCATCGAGCGATTCCGCTGTAGCGCTCCTTCCCGCATTTCCCATCGAGGTGAGAGCGCGGCAGACGGCGCCGACTACCTCGGGGGGTCGCCAGAGGCTCGTCGCCGCGTTGTCGAGATAGATTAGATCTCCGTTCGTCATGCAAGCTCCCAGAGTCCGACGATATCCATACCGCTCAAGGCAATCCCCGCAGCAGCGAGCTCGAGCTCGAATACGGGCCGGTCGGCAGGCGACACCTTCCAGGCAAGTCCGCAACCGGCTGAGATCTGTCCGGGCACAGGGATCATGCGCCCAGGGAGGCCCTTCTTTTTGCAGAGATCCTCACACGCCATGGCCGCAGCCGTGGTCGGAAACGTGATAACCAAGGAATCGACTTTGACGCGCATGATGCCGCCTAAGGACGGACGATGTGGGAGGCCTGCTCAAGCTTCTGGCAGATCACGTACATGTTCGTGACCACGCCGACCGCGAGGGTATCGGCGATGCCGAAGTGGTTGAGGCAGGTTCCGCAGGTAAGGATCTCGACGCCCTGAGAAGCAAGAGACTTCAGGTCCTCGAGCGCAGGGGATCCCTCGCAGGTTAAGTGAGCTCCCCCGTTATAGAAAAGCATGGTGGCGGGAAGCTCGTCTTGCTGGGTAATGGCGAAGATGAAGGCTTTCATGAGGTTGCGGCCAAGCTCATCGGACCCGTTGCCCATGGCGTCAGAGGAAATCTGCACAACGAGGTTCTTTTTTGTAGGGATATAGCACTGGGCGTCGTCGGCATCTTTCGCTGCGACCTCAACACCTTCGGGCGCGGTGAGCACGACGTGCCACTCCTTCTCGGACGCCTGCGTGACGGCAACCTCGCAGCCCTTGTCGGCCGCGAGGCGCTTAAGGTTCTCGACGGCAACCTTATTGTCCACGAGAGTCTCGACGATCCCCGCCCCGCCTAGGGACGCCAAGGCTTTGATGGTCTTTACCACAGGGATGGGGCACGCATCGCCAAGAGCGTTGACCTGCGCTTCGTTTGTCATAGCCAATTCCTTATCTCTAGAGTCGAAAACAGTGGTAAAGCCAATCATTAAAGTACGCGAACGGAGTACCCATCGTGCGCGCACATGGAGCCGATGACGGAAGCCGGCTGGCCGGCATCGCGAAGGCGAGAAACAAGCACATCCGCGTCGCCTTCGGGCATGGCAAGAAGCAGCCCGCCAGAGGTTTGAGGGTCGAACAGTACGTCCGAGAGATCGAGCGGAACGTCGTCGGAGATGCTCACACGAGGCCCGAAGAAATCACGGTTGCGATATGCGCCGGCCGGAATCAACCCCATCCTTGCCATCTCTCGTGTCCGCGCCATAAGAGGAACGTCGGAAGCGTTGATGCGCGCCGTCATGCCGCTCGCCTCGGCCATCTCGCAGCCGTGGCCCATGAGCGAGAAGCCTGTGACGTCAGTACATGCGTGCAGCTCAAGTCCGCGTGCAAGCTCGATCGGCAGCTTATTCAGCGTAATCATCGAGTCCGTGGCGACCTTAACGCCCTCGTCGTCGAGAATGCCGCCCTTATGCGCAGAGGTCAAGATGCCCGTGCCGAGCGCCTTGGTGAGCACAAGGGCGTCCCCCTCACGGGCGCTGCGGTTCGCGAGAAGGCGGTCGAGGTCGACGAAGCCGGAGACCGCAAGACCGAACTTGGGCTCATGGTCGTTGATTGAGTGTCCTCCGGCCACGATGACGCCCGCCTCGCGGCATTTGTCGGCACCTCCTGCCAAAATTTGGCCCGCGACCTCAAGCCCCAGGCAATTGGGGAAACACAGGAGATTGAGCGCGAGGACCGGAGTACCTCCCATGGCCCACACGTCCGAAAGAGCGTTGGCCGCCGCGACCTGCCCAAACAGGAACGGGTCGTCGACCATCGGCGGAAAGAAGTCCGTGGTGCCCACCAGACCGCGTCCGTCGCCCAAATCGTAGACGTAGGCGTCGTCGGACGCGTCGAATCCGACGAGCAGCTTTTCGTCCTCGAGCCTCGGGAGCTCTGCAAGCACCTGAGAGAGGTATCCAGGGGCGAGCTTGGCGGCACAACCCGCCGCCTCGACGAGTTCGGTGAGTTTAACGCCTGTCATATCCATAAGTATCTCCCATCTATCGACTCAATCGTATCGCGCGCAAAGCGCTAAATCGCGAGCGCCCGCTCAGCGGCTCCAAGAGCCTCGGCGAAACGCGCATTTGGGCAAGAAGAAACGGTGGCGCCGAAATGAGAGAAGAAGGACGCGATATAGGTCATGTGATCCTCCGTGAAACGCAAGCTCCGCCGGAGCTGTTCCGGCGGAGCTTGCGGCTATTTCGCGATATTGAGCGTGAACTCCCCGCTGTCCTCGGACACGTTGACTGTGAATCCCTGACTCATGGCAAAGCGCGTGACGTTCTCTTTGGCTGCAACGGCGTCAACAAGCACCTGATAAGAAGGCTCTTTACCAGCCATGGCCTTGCGAGTCATAACAACCGGCTCCGAACACGAAAGGCCACGGGCGTCGACGATCTGCATTGGTACTCCCCTCATTATGGCCGAAGGGCCTTAGGCCTTCTTCTTTCCAAAGGTGTTAGCGCACGCGATAACGAGCACGACGGCAAGACAGGCAACAACGGCAATCTGGCCGTTGAGAGTGGTACCCTTACCGCTAGATGCGAGCCCAAAGTTGTGAGCGAACGCAGCGCCGGCGGTAAGACCAAGAATCGCTATGGCCGAATCGGCATTGCCCTCACCGGAAAGGATCATCTGCCTGAGTGGGCGGCCCCGAGAAGAACACAACCGAAGCCCATGACGAGAGTGCCGAGGAAGTTCCACAAGCTATCGGTGTGGGCAATCGGCTGCTCAGCGAAACCAAGCTTGAAATAATATCCACCTATCCCATAGGTAAGCACAAGGTTCGTGGTGAGCGCCGTAACGAGGATGGCAACAAATCCCAAAGCAGCTTGTTCTCTCGGAACAGGATAAAAGTGGGCGCCGCCACAAGAAGAACTATAAGCCCGAGCTGCACAATTGGCCAGATGACACCCTCTGAAGCGGGAAGACGGTACGTCCTCTGAAGCGAGAAGCCCTTGTTCTGGAAGTAGGTGCCGATGAGGATGCCGCACACAAAGCCGGCGAAGGCGTTCAAGTCGCCTCCGGCGATACGCAATATCATGCGGATCGGGCAGCCTAGGAACATGAGGGCATCGATCATGACGCAGAACCCTAGCACGAAGCGGGTGACAGGCGCAGATCCGCCGCGAGGTGAGAACTCCTTCTTTGCGGTGGCGAGCAGGAAACTGCCGAGAACAAGGCCGACAAGCTCAGGGCGGATATACTGGAGTGCCTCCGCACGATGGAGCACGAGGCCGCCAGCGGTATCGCGAATAAAGCAAGCGATACAGAAGCCCATGTTGGCAGGGTTTCCGAAGAACACAAGCATCGATGCGGTAACGCCGATGACGGCACCGCCCACGATGATTGCGACCCTCTCCTTCTTCAGGTCCATAATGAGGAATCCCCCTCCTTCCTCAACCGCTACTGACCGTTTGTGACCAAACAGACTGTTTGGTCACAAACAAATTATAAGCCGTTATAGTTTTCAGTAAATAACCATTCCGTCAGCGGAGATTATTCATGGCTGAGCGAATTTACCTTGACGACGCAAGCACCACCTTTCCAAAACCTCCGCGTGTGGCCAAAGCGGTTTATTCATACATGACCGAGGCCGGCGCAAATATCGAAAGTGGCGATTGCTCGAGCGCGTACGGCGTAGATGATGCCGTGTTCGAGACGCGAGAGTACCTTCCCCGGCTATTGGGAGGAGAAGACCCATCGCAGGTCGTTTTCACCCGCAACGTCACTGAATTCATCAACCCACTGCAAAAGGCTTTCTAGATCCCGGAGACCATGTTGTTGTCACGAGCATGGAACACAATGCGCTCATGAGGCCCTTAATGCAGCTGACGGCTAGGGGCATTACATTCTGGAAAGCGGCATGCCCGCCGGAAGTCGATCTTGACCCGCGCGAAATCGAGAGACTCATTACTCCTGGGACAAAGCTCGTCTTGACCACGCACGCGAGCAACGTATGCGGCACAGTCACGCCGATCCGCGAGATCGCGGAGATATGTCGCGCGCGGCGCATTCGGTATGCCATTGACGCGGCTCAAGCCGCGGGCGTTTTGCCCATCGACGCCGTATGCTTCACAGGTCACAAGGGCCTGCTCGGCCCTCAGGGAATCAGTGGAATCTTGTTCACGGGCGATTTTTCCAACGAAATTCTCGCTTTGGACACCGGCGACACGGGCAGCTCCAGCGATCTTGAAACCATGCCTGAAATCATGCCCGACAGGCTTGAAGCCGGCACTCCCAATCTGCCTGGCATCATCGGCGTTGGAGCGGGAATCGGGTGGATCAACAAGAAGGGCATCGATGTCATTAGGGAACACGAGCTCAAGCTGACGGACCGTTTCATTGAAGGCATTGCGCCGCTCGAAAAAGGCTGGACTCGTAAGCATTGCCGGCAAAAAGAGCATCAAAGGGCGCACAGGCGTCGTAAGCATTCAGACCCCACACCATGAGCTGGCTCAGGTTGCGCACGCACTCGACTCCGACTTCGGGATACAAGTTCGCGTCGGACTTCACTGCGCGCCCTCCGCACATAAAACGCTCGGCATGTTTCCAACCGGAACCATCCGGTTCAGCGCCGGTTAGGCAAACACAAAGAAGGACGTCGACCGGGCCATAGAGGCCCTCAACGCCCTTCTTTCCTAAACCTGCTGTTTCAGCCTGCCTGATTTGGCAGTCGTTATTTCATGCCTGAAATGAGCTATCGCCGACAAGCCTCGACGAAGGACTTCCAGATGTTGAAATCCGGGTCGCTAGAGTACCAAGTGTACTCGGGGTGCCATTGGACCCCGAGTACGAAATGCTTGCCAGGCATCTCGATGCACTCGGGAATGCCATCGTCGGAACGGGCAGAGAGCACAAGGCCTCGGCCAAGCCGATCAACGCAACAGTGGTGGGCCGAGTTAACGGCATAACGCGCTTCTCCCCCACAGGCTCGGGAGAGAAGAGACCCCTCCTCGATAATCACATCGTGGCTGGTCTTCTTCATAAGGTTGACGTGATTCCATTCGTGCGACCCGGGAATTCGAGGCACGCTTGGAACATCCATGGACAGCGTGCCCCCCAGCGCTACGTTCAAGGCCTGGGTCCCTCGGCAGACGGTAAACAAAGGCTTATCGGCCGCAATCGAGGCCTTTAGCAGAACCATCTCGAAGGCATCGCGCTCGGGGCAGAACGTACAGCCCGGGTGATCAGCATCATCTCCCCAGAGTCTGGGCGAAATATCCGGACCTCCCGGCAGGCAAATACCGTCTGCACGCTCAACGTACTCGCGAATCAAAGCCTCGTCCTCAGTGATGTTCATCATCACGGGCAAGCCGCCGGCCTCAAAGATGGCGTCAACGTAGCACTTGGCAGTCGCCTCGTTTTCAGAAAGCTGCTCCTCACCATACATTTTGCCAGGCTCAAATCGGGGGGAGACAAAAATGAGCGGACGCGCCGAAGGCTTCTCGCGGAGCACGGGGCATTCAGGGTCGCAGGTATCGCAGGAAACGCAGGTTCTCATTGTCTAGTGCCCCTTAATGCTGTTCAAGAAGTCCTTGGCACGCTCGGTCTTCGGGTGATCGAAGAACTCCTGCGGCAAACCAGTCTCAACGATTTGGCCGTCGGCCATGAAGATAACGCGATCGGCGACGCGGCGCGCGAAATTCATCTCGTGTGTAACCACAATCATGGTCATGCCTTCTCGAGCAAGTTTGACCATAACATCGAGCACCTCGTTGATCATCTCGGGGTCGAGCGCGCTCGTGGGCTCGTCGAAGAGCATAGCCTTGGGGTGCATGGCCAAGGAACGAGCGATTGCGACGCGCTGCTGCTGCCCGCCAGAGAGCTGAGCGGGCACCTTCTGCGCCTGCTCAGCCACGCCCACGCGCGCCAGCAGGTCCATAGCGACTTTTTCCGCCCCTTCCTTTTTCATTCCGAGGGCATGAATGGGTCCAAGCGTGACGTTCTCGAGAACGGTCATGTGGGCGAACAAATTGAAGCTCTGGAACACCATGCCGAGCTCTGCTCGAACCTTAGTGAGCTTCTTGCCCTCCTGGGGCAAAGGCTCGCCCTCGATGAGAATCTCGCCGGAATCAATGGTCTCAAGGCGATTGATAGTGCGGCACATGGTAGATTTTCCGGAGCCGGAAGGTCCGATGACAACGACGACTTCGCCGCGATCAACCACGAGGTTGATATCCTTGAGCACGTGAAGGTCGCCATAGTGCTTGTCCACGTGGCGGAGCTCGATGATGGGCGCTTCCGCCTGTTCTTTCTGGGTCATGTCTCTCCTATCCAAGTGGGAAGCCTAGCGAATGATCTTGACGCCCATGCGGTGCGAAACATACACGGACGCCTTGTTGATCAGGTAGTTGATAAGGATATAAATCACGGCGACGACGAGGTACGTCGAGACGAGCGCATCGTAATTGGTTCGCAGGACCTGGGCGTTTTGCATCAGGTCAGGGAACGTGACGACGTAGGCGAGGGCGGTATCTTTGACAACGACGACGAGCTGGCTAATCAAAGACGGGATGACGAAGCGAATAGCCTGGGGAAGCACTATCTTCGACTTGACCTTCCAGCGGGTCAAGCCAACAGAGAGGCCTGCTTCGGTCTGGCCGCGCGGGACAGCGTTAACGCCGGCGCGGAACACCTCGGCGAGAACGCCTGAAGCTGCAAGTGAAATCGGGATGGTAAGCATCCAGAACGAATCCATCTTTAAACCGAGGCTAGGAACGTTAAAGAAGAAGCCATAGATGAAAAGCAAGCTAGGAACACCGCGGAAGAAGTTCGTGACAACCGCACAGATCGCGGAGAGCAAACGAAAATGGCTGGTCCTGCCCAACATGAGCAGCATGCCGAGAACAAGCGAGATAAGGCCTGCCGTGAGCGCGACCTGGAACGTGCCGAGCAAGCCCTTTCCGAGGTAAATCCAAGTGGTCCGCCAGCTAAAGAGCTCCCAATACCTGGAAGACAGCTGCCCTGTAACCCAGAATCTATAGACCACGAAGGCAAGAAGGGCGGCAATCGCCACGACCGAAATAAATGTTCCGATAAACATCTTTACGCGAGTCTTCGGGCCCGGCGCCTCGTAGAGGGCATCTCGCATGGAGGAAGCAGGCTGAGCATTTGCCATTAGCGCATCACCCTGACCTTCTGATCAATCTTGTTACCAACGAAACCGGCAACAAGCGCGGTGGCGATATAGCCGCAGGCGGAGACGGCGAAGGTAACGACGCCGGCGGACTCACGGGTGTTGATATAGGAGACGAGGCCCGTGAGCTCCTGCGGAGACATTGGCACCTGGGAACCAAGGGCGGTGGTGAGCATGACAGCAATAAAGAGGTTAGTCATAGGAAGGACCGTCGAACGGAGCGCCTGGGGGATCACAACATGGCGAAGAATCTTCGTGAATGAGAGGCCAATGGAACGGGCCGCCTCAATCTGCCCTACTCCGATCGTGTTGATACCGGACATGAAGTTCTCGGATCCGAAAGCTGAGCCAAGAAGAACCGTGCAGAGCACGACACTGGGCTCGTAATCGAGAATAAGCTTCAGGTGCGGAAGCGCATACACAACGATAAGAAGAAGCACGGCTCCGGGGATGTTGCGAAATACCTGAACGTAGAAGTCGCCGAACAGTCGAAGCGGCTTGAACGGGCACACGCGAAGAACCGTTATCAAGACTGAAAGCACCATGACGAGCGCGAATGAAATAAAAGTGATGCGCCACGTGGTGAGCAGGGCCGTGAGATAATTGGGCCCATATGCGGAAAGTAGCTCAGAGAGCCCCATCGATCCTCCTTGCAAACATGGGGGCCTTCCGTCTCGTGCTACGGAAGGCCCCGTTTAAGCAGCTAAGCAAGCAGGACATTAAGTTGCGAATATCCTGCTTGCTGGGATTAGGCGCCGAGGACGGGAGCCTCGGTCTCGGCGGTGGCGCCGGTACGATCAGCGATGCAAATCTTGTAGAACTCTGCCCATTTACCATCGTCCTCGAACTTCTTGAGGAAGTCATTGACGAAATCGACGCCGTCGGAGCCAAGCTTGAGGCCGATGCCGTACTTGTCCTCGGGCCCGAAGGAGTCGACGGCGAGGCGATACTTGCCGGGGTTCTTCACGATGTTGCCCATGTGCAGCGTGTTGTCGACGACATAGGCGTCTACACGGCCCTGCTCAAGCGCGGCGCGGCACTCGTCATCCTTGGAAAACTCCTGGACCTCGGCCTCAGGCGCGTACTCCTCGACGATCTGCGGGCCGGTGGAGCCGGACTGGACGGCGACCTTCTTACCCTTAAGGTCATCGATGGAGTTAATGTCGGAGTTGTCGGCGGCGACGAGCACGCCCTGGTGCGCGACGAAATACGGACCAGCAAAGGAAACCAGCGCCTTGCGCTTATCGTTGATGGTATAGGTGGCGAAGACAGCGTCAACGTTATCGTTCTGGAGAACGGACTCACGCGTATCGGAGGTCATCTGCGTGTAATCGTATTTGTTCTCGTCTCCGAGAATGTAGCGAATGAGCGAGAGATAGATGGCGGCGTCGAAGCCGTAGACCTTACCCGTGGTCTCATCAAGCTGCGAGAAGAGGACAGAGGTGCGCGTGGCGCCGAGGCGGAAGGTGCCTGCGTCCTTGATGGCCTTGGCCCAGGAGTTAGCCTGGATAGTGGCATCGTCCGCTTGCTCGACGGTGGCGACGAGCTTGTCAAAGGCGTCCTTATCGATATCGGTGTTTACAGCCGCGGTGTTATCGCCCTTGGTGTCGGCGGCGGGCTCGGAGGGACCGTCGGAGCAGGCAGTGAGACCAAGAGATGCCGCAGCGGTAAAGCCGAGGCTAATGGCCTGGCGACGGTCGAGCATAAACTTCTTCATTGGAGTTCCTCCCTTGAATTACTACTGAGCTTGCCTCTTTGGGTCGAAGCATTAGATTCACTATACCCACACAGCAGCATCCTTAATTCCTACCCGTGAGGGGTGTTTAACAGTCGTAACAAAAAATGCGCCCCGTCAGATGTAGCTGACGGGGCGCGAGCATTCTATTGAGGGGCGACCCAAATTAACCGAGGAGCTCGGCAACGTCGAGGGCAATCATGTACTCCTCGTTAGTGGGGACCACGAGGACGCGAATCTTGGAGTCGGGAGTAGAGATGACGCGAGGATCGCCGGAGCGGGTAGCGTTAAGCTCGGGATCGATCTGGACGCCAAGCCAAGCAAGACGATCGGCGACGCCCTGGCGCATCTCCGCGGAGTTCTCGCCGATACCAGCGGTGAAGACCATGGTGTCGACACCTTCCATGGAGCAGACCATCTCGGAGGTCAGCTGCGCAGTGCGGTAATAGAACATCTCGAGAGCCATCTTGCAGTTCTCATCGCCGTTCTCGGCACCTGCCTGGATGTCACGGGAGTCGGAAGAGACGCCGGAAACCGCGAGCATGCCGGACTGTTTGTTCATCATGGTGTCGATCTCATCGATCGAGTAGCCACCCTCACGAGAAAGGAAGAACACGGTGGCCGGATCGAGAGTGCCGCAGCGCGTGCCCATGATAAGGCCGTCGAGCGGGGTCAGGCCCATGGTGGTGTCCATGCACTTACCATCCTCGATGGCGCACAGGGAGGCGCCGGAGCCGAGGTGAAGGCTCACGAGCTTGTGGACATCGCCGCCGAGGAACTCACTGGTGGCGCGCCAGATGAAGCGGTGAGAAGTGCCGTGAGCGCCGTACTTGCGGACATGGAGCTTCTCGACCACGTCGCGGGGCAGGGCATACCGCCAGGCATGCTCAGGCATGTTGTAGTGGAAAGCGGTGTCGGGAACGATAACGTTGCCGATCTCCGGGAACATGTCGCGGCAGATCTCGACGACGTCGGCCTCGGCGTAGTTGTGCAGCGGAGCGAGCGGCGCGACCTCACGGACCTTGGCAAGGACCTCGTCGTCGACGACGGCGGACTCGGGGAAGTACCAACCGCCCTGAACGATACGGTGACCAATACCGTCGATGGGCTTGTCCACGGCCTTCAGAATATCGAAGACATGCTTGACGGCAGTCTTGTGGTCAGGAAGCTCGACCTCGAGCTTCTGCTTTTCGCCGCCCATCTCCTCGTGGCCGATGAAGGAACCCTCGATGCCAATGCGCTCGCAGTTGCCCTTGGCGTAGACCTCGCGGGTGTCGACGTCGAGCAGCTGGTACTTCAGCGAAGAGCTGCCGGCATTGATGACCAGGACGTTCATTGATCTCCTCTCGCGCGGGCGACCTAAGCCCGCAATTGAATTAGGTCAAACGCTTGTATGATAGAACGAAACAACCTAAACATAGGGGCTAAACAAACCTTTAATCAGCGAACACGACCTCTTCAAGGATACGGGCGGCGTTCTCGATGCACTTGGGACAGCTGCACAAGACCTCGCCCGTGCCGACGCCCTTGAGGTCACGGCACCGAGTAGCGCCGGACGCCTCGGAAAAACGCGCGACGATCTCGCGAGAAACCTTGTACGTGTCTTTCTTGGTCGTGGGTCGCTCGAGGTCCGCGCCGGATTTAGCAAGCCCGCAGATGATGCAGGCGCCGCTCAAGGCTCCGCAGGTGCCCTCCATGCCGCCCATGCCGAGGCCAAGCCCCTCGGTCGCGGCGAAGAGAACCTGTTTGTCGACATCAACCAGGTCGGCGTAGGCACAGGCTACCGCCTGAGCGCAGTTAAAGCCCTTATTGTGCAGCGCGGCGCAGTCAGAGATGCGTGACTCCATCGTTTACTCCCCCTCCGGAAGAAGGCCCTCGCCAAGCTTGACGCCGCCGAGCACATGCATGTGCAGATGCATCACGGTCTGGCCGGCATCTGCCCCGGTGTTCATGATGCAACGGAAGCCGCTCTCGGAGATTCCAGTCTTCTTCGCAACCGCCTTAGCGGCGTCGGTCATTGACTTGAGCGTTCCCGCAGGAACGCCGTCGACGATGTTCGAATAATGCCTCTTTGGAACAACGAGCACGTGAACTGGGGCCTGCGGATTAAGGTCCTTGAATGCGACAACGTTTTCGTCCTCAAACAGGAAATCGCTCGGGATCTCGCCGTTTGCGATCTTGCAGAAGATGCAGTCGGACATGGTCTTCTCCTTAGTGCTGTAAACGAGATGCGCTACTCGTTGATGAACGCGGTGGAAGGTGCAGAGACGGTATCGGTCACGGGAGCGCTCTCGCTGGTCGCGTCGAGCAGCACCCGAACCTTCTGCTCGGCATCGTTTAAGCGCGCGCGAAGGCTGCGAAGAAGCTCCACTCCCCTGGCGTAGCGCTCGAGCGACTCCTCGAGCTCGAGATCGCCGGCCTCAAGCGAGCGAACGATCTGCTCAAGCTCGATCGAGGCCTCCTTAAAGGTCATCTCATCGATATTCTTATCGGCCACTGCGGCCCCCTTTCTACGCGCCTACGCGCGTTTATATGATCTTAATCGCAATCGACGGAAGTAACCTTCGCGTCAACGCGACCGCTGCCGAGCTGCACGCTGAGCAAGTCTCCCGGACGAAGGGAAGACGCGTCCTTGACGACATGGCCGTATTCGTCGCGCGCTATCGAATAGCCACGCCCCAAGACCTTCAACGGGGAGAGCGCATCGAGCGAGGCGGCGAACCTGGCAAGCTCGGAATCGGGACCGCGGAGAAGCCTCGGAGCTATGCCGGAAAGGCGCTGGGCGTCGCGGTCGAGCATGTCGCGGCAATGGCGCAGCGAGCGAGGCAGCGAGCCGTGAAGCCTTTCGGAAGTCTGCTCGAGCTCAGCCAGACGAGCATGGATGCCGGAAGCAGGGTCAACGAGACAAGGCCTGGAGCCGAGCGCCTCAAGACCGGCCGCCTCGCGCATAAGCCTTGCGGCCATAGCCGAGGCTGCGAGCTTACCCGCCGAATCGATGCCCGCGGACTCGCGCTCGAGCATGGAGCGCATGGCGTTTCCGAGCCTAACCTGGCGCTGGATCATCTGACGCTCAACATCATCTATGGCAGGGGCTACGGACTCCGCCGCCGCGGTAGGGGTAGAGCACCTGCGGTCGGCCACCATATCCGCAATTGAGGTATCCGGCTCGTGCCCAATGCCGGTCACAACGGGAACGGGACACTCGGCAACGGCGCGAGCAACCGACTCGTCGTTGAAGCACATGAGGTCCTCGAACGAGCCCCCGCCTCGGACGAGAAGAACGGCGTCGGGCCTTGAGGCGGCGGCGACATGAAGCGCGCGGACGATAGTCGCAGGGGCCTCCGCGCCCTGAACGCTGCATCCGACGACATCAATGAGAACCAGCGGGTTTCTTCGTGCAAGTGTACGCTTGACGTCCTCGATCACCGAGCCGGAAAGCGATGTGCAAACACAAATCCTGGAACAGAACGCAGGGATTCGACGCTTGCGCGAAGGATCCATGAGCCCTTCGCGCTCGAGCCTGCGGGCAAGCTCGGCGACCTGTTGCCTGAGGACACCCTCGCCGGCAACGGACATGTTGCTGGCGACAAACGACAGGCGTCCGGATGCCTTGTAGATATCGAACTTACCGGTGAGCTGGATCTGCAGACCATCCTTGAGCTCAAATCCGGCATGGGCGTATACGCCTCGCCATGCGATGACGCTCATCGAGGCGCCGTCGTCCTTGACCTCGAAATAACAGTGTCCACTTCGCGCATTAGGCCCGCGGAAGCCGGAGACCTCGCCCGTAACCGCGAGTGACGGCCAAGCCGATACGTTGCCCTTCGCGAGCCCCACCGCCTCCGATACGGAAAGGACTTCCTCTCCAGCTCTCGCCATGGTGCTAGCCCCGATCTCTATCGCCGTACTGGCCGAGCAGGTACACGAGCTGAAGGATGGAGACGAGCGCAGCCGCCACGTAAGTGAGGGCGGCGGCAGTGAGGACCTGTCGCGCGCCCTTCTGATCGAGCCCGGACCCGTACTTTCCAAGGTATTCCACCGCGCGGCGAGACGCGTCGATTTCGACCGGCAAAGTGACCAGGGAGAACACGACGGTGGCGGCAAAGAGGAAGATGGCGACCTTAACGAGGCCCATGGCGTTCATAAAGACGCCGATCATGAGCACGGCCATCCAAGCGTTCGAGGCGAAGCTGACGACCGGCACAAGCGAGCTGCGCAACCGGTACATCGAGAAGCCCTTCTGCGCCTGGACCGCATGGCCAGCCTCGTGGCATGCGACGGCGACAGACGCCACGGAAGCCCCGGAAAAGTTCGCGGAGGAAAGGTGAAGACGACCGTCAGAAGGATTGAAGTTGTCGGTGAGCTCGCCCGCAATGCGATCGATGCCGATGCTCGAGGCGCCGCCCTCATCGAGCATCCTGCGGGCGACCTCTGCGCCCGAGCCGGGAAGCGACGCCCGGACATTCGACCATTTGCGGTACGTCCTTTTGATGTACGCCTGCGTGGCAAGGCCCAGGGCAAGTGAGACGAGCACCAGAAGTATGTACGACGAGTTCAAGCCTGCGCCGTAACCATAGCTGTAGTAACCGTATGGCATGCGAGCCTCCAATCGAATCGCTTTGTTGGACTTATATACCCCTCAACAAAGTCGGGTCATTCTAGGACAAGGATGGGACAACAACTCAAGGAGCCTCGCGCCATCGCGGTTATAGGATCTCAATCCTTCCGTCCTTGATAGTGAGCCCGAGCTGTCCGGACAAGAGCAGCTCGAGCTGCCTGCCCGCAACCTCATGCCTCCAACCACGACACAGTTTGGCGGTCTTCGACCCGCAAAGAAGATCGTTGAGGTCGTCTTTATTCGCGATGACCTGCGGGGCGATGCCGGTTTTGTCGGCGACGACGCGAACCACGGCGCTCATGAGGTCGAGCGCCCCGTCCTTGTCGGGCGAAGGCTTGAGGCGCTTGATGGCAGCAGGGCAGTCAGAAGAAGGGCGGTCAATTCCTCGCTGAACAGCCGCCACGACCCCGCGTGCGTCTTGCTCCGAGAGCTTGTCAAGACCTCGGATGCGGCGCAGGCGCGGAAGCGAGGTCGGCGTACGGTGACAGATCTCGACGATTACCTCATCAGACATGAGCCATTTTCGGGGAATGTCCCGTCCCGCTGCGGTCTCTTCCCTCCAGGAACAAACCTCCTGCGCAATGGCGAGCTGACGCCTTGTGAGCGTGCTCGCGCGCTTCAGGCGCAGGTACGAGTCGCGGAAATCCTTGCGGATGCGCGATGGGTCAGAAACCTCCTCCATCTCGGGCATGACCCAGGAAAGGCGGTTGGCCTCGATGAGGCGGTTGACCATGGTCTCGTAAATATCAAGCAGGTAACGCACGTCGTCCTCGGCGTAAACGAGCTGCTCAGGATCAAGGGGCCGCTGCGACCAATCGGTCAGCGCCTCGGCCTTCGCAAGCTGGACGCCGCAGAAAGAGTCAACAAGGGGTCCATAGCCAATCTGCTGACGCAGGCCAAGGAAAGCGGCGGCGATCTGGGTGTCGAAGACGTTGCGACAGATGCAGCCCATACCGTCGTAGATAACTTCCAGGTCCTGCGAGCAGGCGTGGAAGACCTTGACGACGTCGGGATCCTCGAAGATGGACGCAAGCGGAGCGAGGTCCTTTATGGCTATGGGGTCGATGGCGACGATAGTTCCGCCGGCATTGACCTGGATAAGGCAAAGGCGGGGGTAATAGGTCTTCTCGCGGAGAAACTCGGTGTCGACGGCGATGACACGGCATTTAGAGGCGTTCTCGCAGAAGGCCTCGAGCTCATCTTGGGTGGAAAGATACACGCAGGCTCGATTCTTATAGATATTTGAGTACCATTCAAAAGAGCGAAGAACGCGCTCTCGGGTAAACATCATACAGACAAATGCCCCGCCGCCGAGGAGGAAGACGTGCGCACCCTCATTGTTCATAACCCGAAGTCTGGCTTCGGCTCAGACGCCATCTACCAGTTCCAGCGCTCCATCATCCGCGAGGGCGACGAGTGCGTCTTCAGGCTGCTCTCCGCCGGAGTAGACGCCGCGGCGGCAGTGAAGGACGCGGCGGGGTTCGACGTCGTAGTTGTCTCCGGAGGCGACGGCACGGCCTCTTCAGTCCTCACGGCTCTCGCGGGAAGCAAAATTCCCGTCTGTGTGTTCCCCTCGGGCACCGCCAATCTCTTCAATGCCAACCTGGGGAACACCCCCGAGCCCCAATCGCTCGCGCGCGCATGCCGAGTCGGCAAAACAGCTGACGTGGACCTCGGGCTCATTTCCTGGACGGGTCCCGACGGAGAGGCGAAAAAGCGAGGTTTCGTGCTCATGAGCGGAACGGGATACGACGCCCAGCTAATGCAGGCGGCGCTTCCAAACAAAGAGCTCATGGGGCAAGCCGCCTACTACGCCGCAGCCATGGAGAACCCAAAGCCTGAGGCCGTCGACTTCACCGTCACCGTTGACGGAACGGCGCATAAGTGTCGCGGCATCACGTGCCTCGTCGCCAACAACGCGACAATCCAAAACGAGATACAGATCGTGCCCAACTGCCGCATGGATGACGGGCTTCTTGACGTCATCGTCGTCGAGATCTCCAACGCGGCACAGCTCATCCGACCGCTCTTCCTAGGGCTCGTGGACCGAGGTGGCAACAAGTTCGGCCGGCCGCACATAAGGACATTCAGCGGCAGGCACATAGTCGTCGAGACCAGCAAGCCGGTCCCGCTCGAGGTCGACGGAGAGACCGAGAATGCCATAGTTACCAGATACGAGGCAAGAGTCGAGCCGGGGGCCATGCGCGTGGTCGTTGACGCCATGAGCACCTATGGGAACAAATGCGATGCTTCAAGCGGCTTCGGAGGCACCGAGGACGTCGCTTATCCCCGCAGGCGATAAAGCATCGAAGATGTCGACTCACCTGAAACGGCGCCGTCAGGAAGAGAGGTCGGCCGGGAAGACGACCCCCATCTGGCGGCGAGCCTCGTCCATCACGCGGAGCGTTCCGAGGGTGATCTCACGGAAACGCGACAGGTCGCGCTCGCCGCGAACGCCGTCGACAAACGCCTGAATCTCACAAGACATGTCGTGCTCAGGCGGTGCCACGTCAATATGACGCCCTTCCCCTGTCTCTAGGCGGAATAGCATGCCCTTGTCCTCATGGTCGTATACACGCAGGTTCTCAGGGCAAGATACCTGATCCCAGACAAGCGTCGCGTCCTCACCCTGAACTTGGCAGGCGATCTTGCCGTCAGAAACCTTTCCGAAGGTAAGGCTCACCGCCTTATCGGGGTAACCGAGCGCTATGACCCCTGAGAGGTCGATGAGTCGGCAGGGGTCATCCTCATCGCAGCCAGGGACTTGCGCCGTGACACCAACGGCGCAGACATGCTCGGGCTCGCCAAAAAGGGCAATGGCCGGGGCGACGCAGTATACGCCGATATCCATGAGCGCACCCGCGGACATCGCGGGGTCGAATATGTTGATCCTCTCCCCCGCCCTCAGCTTGGCGACGCGTGAGGTCACCTTGGAGAACGAGAAATCGGCAAGCCTGACCTTGCCGATCAGCTCAACCTCGTGCCCTATCCGCTCAAACGTGTTCACGTGCAGGTTGCGCATCGCCTCCATCGCAACGACGCCGGAGGCGTCGGCGGCAGCAAACACGTCCCCGGCCTCGCGAGCGTTGGAGGCGAAGGACTTCTCGACGAGCACATGCTTGCCTGCACGCAAAAGCTCGATGGCTTGAGGGGCGTGCAGCGCATTGGGGCTCGAGATATACACGGCGTCGATTTCACCGCTCGACGCGAGGGCGGAAAGGTCATCGAAGGCTAGCGAGGCACCATGGGCATGAGAAAAGTCACGCGCCTTGTCAAGCGATCGGGAATAACAGCCGACGAGCTCAGAGGCGGGCACATCCTTGAGTGCGTTGACGAACTGCTCGCAGATGCCGCTCGTGCCGATGGTTGCAAAGCGGATAGCCTCCATACTCTCCTCCGGTTCGGCTCGGGTTACTTTTATGAGTTGCCAACGATTTTATGACATGACCTATATCATCCGCTGGGATAATAGCGGGGATAAACTCAAGGAGGACCTAGTATGTATTCACTCAAAGGGCGTGTCCGTTACAGCGAGTGTGACGAGAATGGACGCCTTTCGCTTGTGGGAATGATCAATTACCTGCAGGACTGCTCGACATTTCACAGCGAGGAAGTCGCCGAGGGCCTCCGAGGCCTAGGCAAAGAAGGACTCGGTTGGATTCTCGCCGCATGGCGAATCGAAATCGACAGGCTGCCTGAGTTTGGCGAGAACATCGAGGTGAAGACGTGGTCGTACGAGATGAAGAGTCTCCATGCGATGAGGAACTACGAGTTGTTCGACCAAGAAGGATTCTCCTGCGTACGGGCCGAGTCCCAGTGGCTCCTCTACAGCTTCAAGGACAACAGGATCATCAGGATTCCTGAGTCGCAAAAGATATATCTCGAGAATACCCCACGGATTCCCATGCCGAGAATGGAGCGCAAACTCAAGGCCGAGGGCGAAGGGAGGCCTACTCACCCGATCGTTGTTGCAGAACAGCACCTTGACACCAATAAACACGTTAACAACGCCCAGTATGTCCTCATGGCCTTTGACGCCCTTGCAGAGGCGGGAATTGAGGCGCCACTTGACACGCTAAGCGTCCAGTACCGGGATATGGCATACCTCGGAGACGTCATTGTGCCCACAATATACGAGTGCGAGAACGGAAAGACCGTCTCGCTCGGCGACGGCAACGACGCCGTGTATGCCATCGTGAGATTCCAGGAAAGGAATGACCAGTGAACACCGTGCACGTGGCGGCAGCCATCATCCAGAACGACCAGAAACAGATTCTCGCGGCGAAGAGAAGCGATGTGGATGAAGGCCCCGCATGGGAATTCCCCGGCGGAAAAATCGAAGCCGGTGAGAATGCCGAGGAGGCGCTGAGGCGAGAGATACAAGAAGAGCTTGGCTGCGGGCTTCAGCTCGTGCTTCCCTTCGACACAATCGAGTCGGACTACCCTGATTTCCATCTTTCAATGGAGGCCTTCGTTTGCACATTGACGCCCCAAAGCACGCCTAGTCCAAAAGAGCACGCCGAGCTCAGATGGATCACCAAAGACGACATCACCTCCGTTGACTGGCTGCCGGCCGACCGCAAAGCCGCGACCGAGCTCGGAATGTTCTGGGATATGTTCTTCGAATCCGAGCACCTTTAGAGACGAACAGCGCAGCTTAAGGAGACAGCCAGGTGAGCAAAGCTGACGATATCTTCTGCGCCATGTGCGCGGACATCATTGACAACGGCACTACGACCGAAGGACAGAAGGTCCGCCCGCGCTGGGAGGACGGGACGCCTGCGTACACCATAAAAAAATTTGGCGTATGCAATCGCTACGACCTGCGCGAGGAATTCCCGGCCCTTACCCTGCGGCGCACCGCCCTCAAGTCGGCGATGGACGAGGTCCTATGGATTTACCAGAGAAAGTCCAACAACATCCATGATCTGAGCTCCCATATCTGGGACGAATGGGCTGATGAGGACGGTTCCATCGGCAAGGCCTACGGCTATCAAATCGGCGTGAAGTCGCACTACCCCCAGGGCGACCTCGATCAAATGGACAAGGTACTTCTTGACCTGCGCGAGACGCCGTATTCCCGGAGGATAATGACGAACACTTATGTGTTCTCCGACCTCTCTGAAATGAACTTGTACCCGTGCGCCTACTCGGTAACTTACAACGTAACCCAGGATCCAAACGAAGACCGCCCGACGCTCAACATGCTTCTTAACCAGAGAAGCCAAGACGTGCTGGCAGCCAATAACTGGAATGTCTGCCAGTACGCCATCCTGCTTATGATGATCGCGCAGGTCAACAACATGATTCCAGGTGAGCTCGTTCACATGATCGCCGATGCGCACATCTACGACCGCCACGTCGGCATCATCCGCGAGCTCATCTCGAGGCCACGTCACGCTGCCCCGAGGGTGAGTCTTAATCCGGAAGTTCGGGATTTCTACGCCTTCACAACCGATGACCTAATCGTAGAGGGTTACGAGCACGGCCCGCAGGTCAAAAACATCCCCATCGCCGTTTAAAGGAGGGCGACCATATGAACATGAGCTTGGTTCTTCCGAATTTCCACGCAATCGTGGCCGTGTGTGACGACTGGGGCATCGGCAAAAACGGAGACATGCTCGTGCGCAACCGGGAGGATATGAGGTCCTTCGTTCGACACACCAAAGGCCACACGGTGCTCATGGGGCGAAAAACCCTCGAGAGCTTCCCTGGAGCAAAGCCCTTGACGGACAGAAGAAATATTGTAGTGTCAAGGGACAAGAGCTATGCGCCTAAGGGCGTCGAGATGGTTCGGTCGATCGACGAGGGAATCGAACTTGCAGGCGAGGACGAAGTCTGGGTCATCGGAGGAGGCCAGGTTTACGAAGCCCTTCTTCCCCGCTGCTCTGAGGCAATCGTGACGAAAAACCACTGCCTACGCGAGGCAGACACGTTTTTCCCGAACCTCGATGAGGATCCCTCCTGGGAGGTGGCAAAGATCGAGGACGGCGGCGTGACGACATCAGGTGTTCCATTCGAGTTCGTCACATACCGCAGGGCTTAAGCCTAGCTAAGGGCAGGCCTACTCCCCCGCGGTTTCCGCAAGGCCGCCAATCACGTTTGAGCCGCCATACAAGGCATTGAAAAAGGCCTCGTTGCCCGCGGGATCAAACACCCAAGCGCCGTCGTCGCCTTTATCAAGCGTAACGACGGCGCTAATCGTTGCCAGGTCGTCATCGCGCAAATGCTGAAACAGATAGTCGAACAATCTATCAAGAAGGGCGACGCGGCCGTTCTTTGCATACGCCGACTGTGCCTCCTCGCTGCTCGCGAAAGCCTTGTAGTCGGCCGCCGCAGCATCTGCAGCATTAGCGAGGCTCACATTGGAAACGGAAATGCTCACTTCGGCAGTCTTGCCGTCGTCATTCACACGCACATTCCCGATGCTGTAGTTAAACCGAGCGAAGCATAGCTTGTGAAATTCATCCACATCGACGCCATATGCCGAGAGTATTCCCGCGGTCTCGGCGTCGCCGTAATCAGGCTCGGGCAACTCGGGCGAGCCCTGCTTGCCTTCAGCCTGAGCAGCGTACGACTCTAGATGAACCTCGAGCGCCCGGCTGACCCTTGCGCCCTCGGACTCGCAGCCGCACATGGACACACCGGCAACCACCGCAAGGCACAAGCAGAGCAAGAGCAGAGAGCGACGTGGCATTGAAACTCCAATACAGATAAGGAAGGACGGGCCAGGCAAAGCCCAGCCCGTCCCATGGTAGCGATTAAAGGAAAGCGCTACTCGTAATCGTTGGTTGCCTCAACGAAGCTCTTGAGCATCTCCTCGGAATCCTTACGGCCGCGGGCAAGCTCGGCGGCGGCGACGACAGGGACCCAATACATGATCTTCTGCTTGGGCATATCCGCCTTCGCGGAATACAGGTCGAGGTATAGCTCAGCCTGATCAGCGTGGTACATCTTGAAGAGGATGTAGGTCATGGCCGCGTCGGCCTCGGGAAGGCCGCGGGTGACATGCGCCCAGTCACAGACATATGTCTGGCCGTCATCGCCGAGGATGACGTTGGACGGGTTGAAATCGCCGTGGCAAATGAACTTGTGGCCGGTCATCTGGTCGGCGCGCATCTCAAGCTCGTAGCGTGACGTGGGGTCGATCTCTTTATCCTTATCGACCATCTGCTTGAACTTTGCGCGCTGCGAGTTCAAAAGCCCAGGGGCGGGGGTGTTCTGGACCTCTACCTGCAGGCCAACGAACTTCTCGAGGAGGGCGCGCATCTCGGCGTCGTCCTTGGTCTCATCCATCTTTTTGCGCAGCGTAGTGCCGGGGATGTACTCGGTGGAAAGCGCCCAGCCGCCATCAGCTGTCTGCGAGACCTCGAGGACCTTGGGCGCACGAACGCCAGCCTCGACGACGCGCGCGACATTGACCGCCTCGTTGAAGACGTCGGAAGCGGGCTTGGAAGGCACGAAGGCCTTCACCACGCGGTTGCCGTCCTGATAGACGACCTTCTCGTTACGCTCGACGAGCACAACCTTCTTGTCGGAGAGTTCCATTTTGTAACTGCCTCCTTGCGTGAGTGCCATGCCAATAATGCAATTCTAAGAGCGCAGTGCTGGAAAGAAGCCCCGGAGCCTACGAGCGCAGCACTCCGGGGCCTGAACGGTACTAGTCCTCGTAAGAGCTAGGCTCACGGTTGTAGTACGCGTCAAGGTAGAGTTCCTTGATCTCGGAGATCAGCGGGTAACGCGGGTTGGCGCCGGTGCACTGATCGTTGAAGGCGTTCTCGGACATCTCGTCGAGCGTGTCGAGGAAGTACTGCTCGTCGACACCGAAATCCTTGATGGTCTGCTTGACGCCGACATGAGCCTTGAGCTCCTCGATCTTTGCCAGGAACTTCTCGAACACCTCGGCATCGTCCTTGCCGGTCACGCCGCAGAAGCGGGCGGCCTCAGCATAGCGTTGAAGGGTCTTCGGGTGGTCGTACTGCGGGAACGTGCCCATCTTGGTCGGGCGCTCAGCCGCGTTGTAGCGCATGACGCGGGTGAGGATGACGGCGTTGGCCCAGCCGTGCGGGATGTGGTGATAGGCGCCGAGCTTGTGGGCCATCGAGTGGTTGACGCCCAGGAAAGCGTTGGCGAAGGCGATGCCGGCCATGCAAGAGGCGTTGGCCATGTGGTCGCGGGCCTCGACGTCGTTGGGGTTGTCGTAGGCGCGCGGCAGGTACTCAAAGACGAGCTTCATGGCGCGCAAGGCAAGGCCGTCGGTGTAGTCGGAGGCCATGACCGAGGCATAGGCCTCGAGGGCGTGGGTCAGCACGTCAACACCGGAGGCGGAGGTGAGGCCCTTGGGCTGGGTCATCATGTTGTCGGTGTCGACGATGGCCATGTTGGGCATGAGCTCATAGTCGGCCAGCGGCCACTTGGTGCCGGTCTCGGCATCGGTGATGATGGAGAACGGGGTTACCTCGGAACCGGTGCCGGAGGAAGTCGGGATGGCGACGAAGAAGGCCTTGGTGCCGCTCTTCGGGTACTTGTAGACACGCTTGCGGATGTCCATGAAGTCCATGGCCATGTCCTCGAACTTCTCCTCCGGGTGCTCGAACATGGTCCACATGATCTTGCCGGCGTCCATAGCGGAGCCGCCGCCGATGGCGATGATGCAGTCGGGGTCGAAGGCGCGGAGCTGCTCGAGGCCCTTCAGACAGTCCTGGAGCTTCGGGTCGGGCGAGATGGACCAGAAGGAGGTGTGGACGATGCCCTGCTCGTCGAGCGACTTCTCGATCTTCTTGGTGAAGCCGGAGGTATAGAGGAAGGAGTCGGTCACGATGAAGGCGCGCTTCTTGCCGTAGACCTCGCCGAGCTCCTTCAGAGCCACGGGCATGCAGCCCTTCTTGAAGAAAATCTTCTCCGGGGTACGGAACCAGAGCATGTTCTCACGCCTCTCCGCGACGGACTTGTAGTTGAGGAGGTGCTGCGGGCCGACGTTGCCCGAGACGGAGTTGCCGCCCCAGGAGCCGCAGCCGAGGGTGAGGGACGGCGCCATCTTGAAGTTGTAGAGGTCGCCGATGCCGCCCTGGGAGGAAGGGGTGTTGATGAGCACGCGGCAGGTCTTCATGGCCTCGTAGTGCTTCTGGATCTTCTCCTTCTCGTTAACGTTGACGTAGAGAGAGGAGGTGTGACCGTAGCCACCGTCGGCGACCAGGCGCTCGGCCTTGGCGAGGGCCTCGTCGAAGGTCTTGGCCTTGTACATGCCGAGGACCGGGGAGAGCTTCTCGTGCGCCATGGCCTCGGAGGGCTCGACAGAGGTGGCCTCGCCGATCAAGATCTTGGTGGACTTGGGAACCTCGACGCCTGCGATCTGGGCGATCTTGTAGGCGGACTGGCCGACGATCTTGGCGTTGACGGAACCATTAATGATGACGGTCTCGCGGACGCGATCGAGCTCGGCGCCCTTGAGGAAGTAGCAGCCACGGGCCTTGAACTCGGCCTTGACGGCGTCGTAGACGTCGGCAAGGACGGTCACGGACTGCTCGGAGGCGCAGATCATGCCGTTATCGAAGGTCTTCGAGTGGATGATCGAGTTGACGGCGAGCTTGATGTCGGCGGTAGAGTCGATGATGACCGGGGTGTTGCCGGGGCCGACGCCCAGGGCGGGGGTGCCGGAGGAGTAGGCGGCGTTGACCATGCCCGGACCACCGGTGGCGAGGATGATGTCGGCGTCGCGCATGAGGTCGTTGGTGAGCTCAAGGGACGGGACGGAGATCCAGTCGATGATACCCTTGGGGGCGCCGGCGGCCTCAGCGGCCTCGCGCACGATGCGGGCGGCCTCGGCGGTGCAGGCCTTGGCGCGGGGGTGCGGCGAGATGAGGATGGCGTTGCGCGTCTTGAGCGCGATCAGGCACTTGAAGATCGCGGTTGAGGTGGGGTTGGTGGTCGGGATGACGGCGGCCACGATGCCCATGGGCTCGGCGACCTTCTTGTAGCCGAACGCCGGGTCGTCCTCGACGACGCCGCAGGTCTTCATGTCCTTGTACTTGTTGTAGATGTACTCGGCGGCATAGTGGTTCTTGATGACCTTGTCCTCGACGACGCCCATGCCGGTCTCCTCCACGGCCATCTTGGCCAGGGGAATACGCTGCTTGTTCGCGGCCATGGCGGCCTCGTAGAAGATCTTGTCCACCTGCTCTTGGGTGAACGTCGCGAACTCGGCCTGCGCGGCGCGCATCTGCTTCAGGCGCTCCTGCAGCGCCTCGACGCTGTCGATGATGGTCTCGGTCTTCTTTGCCATGCTTCCTCCAATTTTCCTAGGCCGCTGGCCTGTGCCGGCGGTCGACAGAAGGTGATAGGACGGGCAGATCGGCGAACATCCCAAATTCGCCAATTTCAAGTATACGTTCGACAAGCGGGAGTGGCCTACTCGTGAGCGGCCTGAACCAAGAATTGGTGCTACAGCACAAAGCGGACTGATTAGCTGGGATTATTCATTCCCAAGAAGCGCTCAAGCGCCATGACCTGTTCGGTAGACGGCGCATCGTCGGCATCGAACAAAAACCAATCGGAACCGGATGGGAACCTGACCCAGACCCAGGGGCCGAAGCCCCCTCGTAGCGCGCACGAGGCCTTCGGATAATCGGGGTCCGAGGTCAGCCCGGGGTAGCGGACCTCTGCAACCGCAGGATGGCATCGGAGATAATTGGCCGCGACCTGAGCGGAATCGGAGCGAAGTCGCCACTCCGACGCGGAGATGGTTTCCTGCAAGCAAAGAAGGGCCCCGAGGTCGGGGCCCTTCCGTCCAACAGGCTTTAGAAGCTCGGCGGCCACCTAGCGTCGCTCGGCGATCTCGGCGACTACCTCGGCGATGAACTCGTCGACGTCCTTCTGCACGGTCTCGTTGGAGCGGTCGCGGACGGAGATGTTGCCGGCCTCGACCTCCTTCTCGCCGATGATGAGCATATAGGGGACGCGGTCGACGGAGCGGGCCTCCCGGATCTTGTAGCCGATCTTCTCGTCGCGGTCGTCGCAGACCACGCGGATGCCGGCCTCCTCGAGCTTGGCGCACACCTCGTGGGCGTAGTCGCGGCTCTTCTCGGATACGGGGAGAGCCTTGACCTGGACCGGAGCGAGCCAAGTCGGGAACTTTCCGGCGTAGTGCTCGATCAGGATGCCGATAAAGCGCTCGACGGAGCCGAAGCAAACGCGGTGAAGCATAATCGGGCGCTTCTTGGAACCGTCGGCGTCGGTGTACTCCAGGTTGAAGTTGAGCGGCATCTGGAAATCAAGCTGAACGGTGCCGCACTGCCAGGTACGGCCGAGAGAGTCCTCGAGGTGGAAATCGATCTTGGGACCGTAGAAGGCGCCGTCGCCCTCGTTGACCTCATACTCCATGTTGAGCTTCTGAAGGGCACACTTGAGGCCCTCCTCGGCGCGAGCCCAGTCCTCGTCGGAACCCATGGAGTCGTCGGGGCGCGTGGAGAGCTCGACGTGGTATTTGAAGCCGAACTTCTGGTACACGGAGTCGATGAGGTTCACGACACCGATGATCTCGTCGGTGAGCTGGTCGGGGCGGACAAAGAGGTGTGCGTCGTCCTGGTTGAAGCAGCGGACACGGAAAAGGCCGTGAAGGGCACCGCGGAGCTCATGGCGGTGCACGAGCCCGATCTCGCCGGCACGGATAGGCAGGTCACGGTAAGAGTGCGGCTTAGCGGCGTACACGAGAACCCCGCCCGGGCAGTTCATCGGCTTAATGCAGTACTCCTCGTCGTCGATCATCGTGGAGTACATGTTGTCCTTATAGTGGTCCCAGTGGCCGGAGGTCTTCCACAGCTGCTTGTTCATGATGAGCGGCGTAGAGATCTCGACGTAGCCAGCCTTGTGGTGGATCTCGCGCCAGTAGTCGAGCAGCGTGTTCTTGAGAATCATGCCGTTCGGGAGGAAGAAGGGGAAACCGGGGGCCTCGTCGCGCATCATAAAGAGGTTCATCTCGGCGCCGATCTTGCGGTGATCGCGCTTCTTCGCCTCCTCGATCATACGCAGGTGCTCATCGAGCTCCTCCTTGGTGGCAAAGGCGACGCCGTTGATGCGCGTGAGCATCTTGTTGTTCTTATCGTTTTTCCAGTATGCGCCGGAGACGCCGGTGAGCTTAAAAGCCTTAAGCGCCTTGGTGTAGCAGACGTGGGGGCCGACGCACATGTCGATGTAGTCGCCCTGCTGGTAGAACGTGATACGGGCATCCTCAGCGAGGTCGCCGATGTGCTCGACCTTGTACTTCTCGCCGCGCTCCTCCATGAGCTTGACGGCCTCGGCGCGCGGGAGCTCGAAAACGGAGAACTTGAGGTTCTCCTTGGCGATCTTCTTCATCTCCGCCTCGATGGCGGGAAGGTCTTCCTCGCCGATTTTATTGTCGCCAAGGTCCACGTCGTAGTAGAAACCGTTGTCGGTGGCGGGGCCATAGGCAAAGTCCGCCTCAGGATACAGGCGCTTGATGGCCTGGGCCATGACGTGGGCGGCGGAGTGGCGGACTACGTGGGTGACCTCATCTGCCGGGCACTCGACGACGGAACCGTCATTGTTCAGGATCTTCATGGGAACCTCTTCCTACGCGTTGTTTGGCGCTCAAACAGCAACTATGACTACAAAAAGAGCTCGCGCCGATTACGGCCGCGAGCATCGAACGGCGCCTGCCACGCGACACAAAGTCGCTTTGAAGGGGCAGACGCCTACATAGTCTGAGTTAGAGCGCGAAGCGCGCGCATTCGTAGCATTTGGAAAAACCTTCCGAGCGATTGCACTGGTAATGGTTTACCACAAACGAACAGTATGAAAAAGCCCCTCGTAAAAACGAGGGGCAAATGAAACACAATTTATGCCTCGCCTACTGGATACGGGTGCGGCAGTACGGGCACACCTTCCAGTCAGCGTTAAGCGGACGGTGGCAGGTCGGGCAGACGTTGCGCACCTGGGTGTTGCAAATGGGGCAGACGACGAAATCGCGGTCGATCGGCGAGCCGCACTTAGGGCAAATGCCGTAGTGGGAGAGCTGGTGCTCTCGGAGGGCGATGTCAAGGTCCTGCTCCTCACGGTCGATGAGGTAGGAGCTCGGGCGCAAAATCACATAGGCAAGAAGACCGACGATGGGGATGACGGAGATGACGGCCCACATCCACCAAGGCTCGGCGCCGCGGCGCTGGGCGTCTCGAATGACATACACAATCGAGAGAATGTAGAGCATGACGACGCATACGACCATCAGGTAGAGGACCATTCGGACCTCAGGAGTAAGAATCTGGTCGATAAGTTCCTGCATATTCGTTGACCCTTCTAGGAGTTCACATTCAATCGGTGCGGGGCAAACGCCGACGCACAGACGGATAGATTGTAGCAGAGGCTAGGCGAACGAAGCCGCGACCTCGCCGGCAAGCGTGATTGAGCCGCACGCAACGCACGATTCTCCACAAAGGCCGGACAAAGCGCCGGCAACGGTCGGATACTCCCCCACGACCTCACAGCCCGCGGCTTCGAAGAGCCCGGAGAGCTCGTGGGCGCGAAGAGCGCGGGGCGAAGAAGTCTGCGTCACGGCAACGTGGGCGAACTCGGCAGCCAGTAGGTCCACGATGCCCTGGACGTCCTTATCCTTCAAGACGGCGCAAAGAAGTGTCGGGCGCGCATCCCTTACGGGCGCGACGGCGCGCACGGCAGCAAGAAACGCCTCCACGCTCTGAGGGTTGTGGCAGGCGTCGATGAGAAGCAGCGGGTCTGCGCGAAGCAACTGGAAGCGGCCGGGTGTTGGGCACTGGACAACGGAGGTAAAGAGCGCGTCGGGCTCGAGCGCGCGGCACAAGTACTCCTCGGCGACGCATACGGCGCACGCGATGTTGGCGGCCTGGTAAGACGGCTTCAAAGCAGCGAGCTCGGCATACGTCGCGCGGGGAGTATGCACATCGAGCTCGAGCGGGCCGCCCAGGCGAACCGGGTGCTTGGTTATGGCGTAGCTCGCTGAAAGGAGATCGGCGTGCACGCGAACCTCGCCGGGAAACATCTCTCCGGCAGCGTCGGAAGCAACCTCGGGGCGAAGAAGGACCGGCTCGACGCCGACCTCGCGGCACCGGGACAAGATCACGTCCTCGACTGAGCCGGGGGTCGCGGTCCCGACGCCGAGCACACAGCGCTGGCCCGCCTTGATCACGGCCGCCTTCTCGCCGGCGATATCCTCGAGCGTGTCCCCCAGGATGTGGCAGTGGTCGAGCCCGATCCCGGTGACGCACGTGACGACGGGATGCGTCGCGGTCGTGGCGTCCCAGCGACCGCCGAGGCCGACCTCGAGCACGGCCACATCGACGCCGGCCTCAGCGAACACGACGAGTGCCGCCACGGTAAGAAGGTCGAACTCGGTCACCCTATACGGCTTTTGGCCGGCAGCGGAACGGCGAGCGTTCACTCGGCGGCCAGACTCGGCTGCCACGGAGATGCCGCGCGCGAACGCATCGCGTTCGACCGGCTTACCCGCGACCTCCATGCGCTCGCGCATCTCCACGAGTTCGGGGGACGTGTAGAGCGCGCACTTCTTGCCTTGGCCGGATAGAATGGCCGCGGTGAAGCGCGAAGTGGAGGTCTTTCCGTTGGTTCCCGCAATCTGGATGACGTCGAAGGCGGAGTCGGGCCGCCCGAGCTCGTCAAGCATCTCGACGACGGTCTCGAGCAGCGGATCGTCGGTATTGCCAAAGAACCCGCAATCGTGGGCCATGGCGGAGGCGTCGCCATATGAAAGCAAGGGGAATTCAAACGGAACCTGGTACATGCACATACCTCTCCGACGACCCGCGCGCAGGTCGCCATTATTAGGGTGTTTGCAGAGGGTAGACGCCGGTTCAGGCAGACCGGCGCGCCATGCGCGCCGGAGGCTACTTGCCGATAAGGCGCATGGCCTCCTGGCGTGTCTTGCTATCCCTCAAGGCGCCGCGGACAGCCGAGGTGGCGGTGATGGCCCCGGCAGCGCGGACGCCGCGCATGGTCATGCAGGTATGCTCGGCTTCGAGCACGACGAGCACGCCCAACGGGTCAAGCTCGCGAACAAGCGCGTCGGCTATCTGCGCCGTGAGGCGCTCCTGCAGCTGCGGGCGCCGAGCGTAGCCGTTTACGCAGCGCGAGATTTTAGAAAGGCCCGTCACGCGGCCGTCGCGAGGGATGTAGCATACATGGGCACGCCCAACGAAGGGCAAGAGATGATGCTCGCACATGGAGGAGAACGGGATGTCGCGGACAACGACCATTTCCTCGTTTCCGTCCTCATGGAACTGCTTGCGCAGGTATGAGCCCGGATCTTCGGAGAGACCCCCGAAAATCTCCTCGCACGCCCGAGCCACGCGATCTGGGGTGCCCTGAAGGCCCTCGCGGTCAGGGTCCTCGCCGATTCCGATCAAAAGCTCCCGAACGGCCGCCTCGATCCTTGGCTTGTCAATGCTCATGCTAGGGTCCTTTCAGCCGCCTCAACGACATGCTTTGCGAGAACGGCGGTGGTTACGGATCCGACCCCTCTGGGGACCGGGGAGATCTTTGATACGACGGGCTCGACTGCGTCGAAGTCAACGTCGCCGACCAGGCGCTGATTCTCGTCGTCCCAATTTATGCCGACGTCGATGATCGTCTGGCCGTCACGGGCACAGTCCAGGCCTACCGTCTTGGCGTGGCCGGCCGCGGCGACAATCACGTCGCAATCGCGGCACACGGCGGCAAGGTCCGCGGTGTGCGTATGGCACATGGTAACGGTGGCGTTTCTAGAGCAAAGAAGCGCGGCGACGGGCTTGCCGATAACGAGCGAGCGCCCGATCACCGCAACGTCGGCACCGTCGAGGGCAATGCCGTAGAAGTCGAGAAGCGCAAGGACGGCCTCGGCAGTGCACGGGGCAAAGCCACGAGAAACACCTGCGAGGACCCCGAATAAAGAGCCGCTCGTCAGGCAGTCGACGTCCTTGGCGGGGTCGAGCACCTCGCATACAGCCGCTTGGTCGATATGGGCGGGCAAAGGCCTGAACATCAGGACGCCGTGAACATCCCGGCGCGCGTTAAGCTGTTTGATTTGGGAAATAAGGGCCTGGGTATCGACGTCGCCTTCTTCAAAATGCAGGATCTCGGTCTCGATGCCCAGAGCGTCACAGCGCTTGAGCGCGCCGCGCTCGTAGGAAAGGTCGTCCTCGCGTGCCCCCACACGCACGAATGCGAGCTTAGGGACAATATCGGCCTCCTTAAGGGAAGCCACGCGGCCAAGTAGTTCTCGGTTGATCGATTGAGCGACAGGCAGGCCCAAGAGCAACTCGGCCAAAACTAGGCCTCCTTCTTAATCGTTTTCAGAACACGAGCGAGCACGTTTTCATATACAGGCTCGGCTCGCCCAAGAAGCGCTTCGGCCTGCCCCTCGAGCTCGGCGGATCGAGAGCGATCCGCCATCGACAGCGTGTTGACGAGCACGTTGAGTCGCGCGCAGCGAAGCGCGGACATCGCGAGCTCGCAGGCGCAGTAGACGTCTGCCTGCAGCAGCATAGAGCCCTTGAGGGAAAGCTCCTCGAACGCATCCAGGGCTTGTGCGCACGCCGCCATAGTGCGCAGCGGCGCAACGGCGGCCGCGTCGAGCGCGCGGTTGACGGCGCCCGCCCTTGCGGGGTCGTCCTTCCCCAGAGCGTAAGCCTCCGAGACGAGCGAGTAGGCCGAAGCATCCTCATCGACAAGAGCCTGGAGCTCCTGGCCAAGCCTGGTAAGCGAGGACATGGTAGCCCTCACGTCATCTTCGAACTCCGCGTAGCGCTTCTTTCCAACGGTATATTCGCAGACCATGTGGCCCAGCGAGGCGGAGAGGGCTCCGACAAGAGCCGAAACTCCCCCGCCCCCCGGCACTGGGCTTCTGGAGCCGAGGGCGTCGAGAAACCCAGTGCAGCTAAGGTTAAGCAAACTTTGATCCATACGGCTCCTAGAACAAACCGATGATTCGACCGTCGGCAGTGACGTCGATATTCTCGGCGGCCGGGACCTTGGGCAGCCCGGGCATCGTCATGATGTCGCCGGTGAGGGCGACGATGAAGCCGGCGCCCGCAGAGACTTTGAGGTTGCGGACCGTGATCGTGAAGCCCTCGGGAGCCCCAAGCTTGGACTGGTCGTCGCTGAAGGAGTACTGGGTCTTTGCCATGCAGATGGGCAGGCCGCCGAAGCCCTGTTCCTCAAGCTGCTTAAGTTGCTTTTTCGCGGCCGTGGTGTACTCAACGCCGTCGGCATGGTAGACCTTCGTCGCGATGGCGGAGACCTTCTCCTCGATGGAATCCTCGAGATCGTAGGCAAAGCGGAAATCATTGGGCTGGTCGCAAAGACGCACGACCTCCTCGGCGAGCGCGCGGCCGCCCTCGCCGCCCTTGGCCCAAACCTCAGAGAGCGCCACGTTAACGCCGAGCTTGTTGCACTCATCCTCGACGAGCTTGAGCTCGGCGTCGGTGTCGGTCGGGAAGGCGTTGATGGCGACGACCACGGGAAGGCCAAAGACATCCTTGATGTTGGAGACGTGGCGGAGGAGATTGGGGAGGCCCGCGCGGACGGCATCGAGGTTCTCCGCCGTAAGCTCGGATTTCGGCACGCCGCCGTTGTACTTGAGGGCGCGGACCGTCGCAACAAGGACGACGGCATCGGGATGAAGGCCGGCATAGCGGCTCTTGATGTCGAGGAACTTCTCGGCGCCGAGGTCAGCCCCGAAGCCTGCCTCGGTGACCACATAATCTGCGAGCTTAAGCGCCGTGGTGGTGGCCTCAACGGAGTTGCAGCCGTGGGCGATGTTGGCGAACGGACCGCCATGGACGAAGGCCGGGTTATTCTCAAGCGTCTGGACGAGGTTCGGCTTGATAGCGTCCTTGAGCAGGGCCGTCATGGCGCCTTCCGCCTTGATGTCGTGGACCGTGACAGGACGGCGATCATAGGTGTAGGCGATCACCATGCGGCCGAGCCTGGCCTTAAGGTCCATGAGATCGGTGGCAAGGCAGAACACGGCCATGACCTCAGAGGCAACGGTGATGTCGAAGCCGTCCTGGCGCGGCATTCCGTCGGCGATGCCGCCAAGGCCATCGACGATGTTTCTGAGCTGGCGGTCGTTCATGTCGACGCAGCGCTTCCAGACAACACGGCGCGGGTCGATCCCAAGCGCATTGCCCTGCTTGATGTGGTTGTCAAGCATGGCGGCGCAGAGGTTGTTTGCGGCGCCGATGGCATGGAAGTCGCCGGTGAAATGAAGATTGATGTCCTCCATGGGAACGACCTGGGCGTATCCACCGCCCGCTGCTCCGCCCTTGACGCCAAAGACCGGGCCGAGCGATGGCTCGCGCAGGCAAAGCAGGGAGTTCTTCCCCATGGCGCACAGGGCGTCCTGCAGTCCAACCGACGTCGTCGTCTTTCCCTCACCCGCAGGAGTGGGGTTGATGGCCGTCACGAGAATGAGCTTGCCCTTCATCGGGGCGTCCGAAAACGCATGGATATCCACCTTGGCCTTGTGGTTTCCGTAAAGCTCGAGCTGCTCGGGCTCAAGGCCGGCCCTCTTTGCCACATCGGCAATGGGGAGCATCTTCGCTTCCTGTGCGATCTCGATATCTGATTTTGCCATCCTCAAGGTTTCCTTTCGCTTTTTGGCCGCGCCGAGGGCCAATGGTTACCGATGCTCGGGACGAACTGACCGTTTAACCATTATGCGCATCCTACGTGCCAAAATCTCCACCGAATCAGACAGTACACTTAATCGAAGCATTCATGGCGCGGTTGTTCTGTGATCGGTCGGATGCCAATTCCGGAGAATCGCCAAACCCCAGAGGACGAAAGGCGGCGCCGGCGTCGAAGGTTATACTTCAAGCTCGGCAATAAGCCAGAAGACCCACGCAAGGATTAAACAATGACAACGGAGACGACAAAAGACCGCTTAAGGCTCATCCTCGGACAAGAAGGGCTCGAACGCCTTGAGCGGGCGACCGTAATGGTCATAGGCTTGGGGGGCGTTGGGTCAAATTGTGCCGAAGCCTTGGCGCGAGGCGGCGTCGGCAACCTCGTGCTGCTCGATCGCGACGTGGTCGCGCCGTCGAACGTGAACCGGCAGGCCATAGCGTATACGAGCACCATCGGAAGACCCAAATCAGACGTTATGCAAAAGATGGTCCTCGACATCAACCCCGAGGCGAATGTGGTCTCGGTCCAAGCCTTCCTCGAAAAGGACCGCGTTGAAGAACAGCTTGGAGAGCTTCCCCGACCGGACTACGTGGTCGACGCGATCGACACGGTAGCCCAGAAGCTGCAGCTCGCGTCGTGGTGCCAGGAGCTTGGGATTCCCGAGATCAGCGCCATGGGCGGCGGCAACAAGCTCGACCCGACGCGCTTTCGCTTCTCCCCCATCGAGAAGACCGTCAACTGCCCGCTCGCGCGCGTCATGCGCAAGGAGTGCAAGAAGCGCGGCATCCATGAGCTCGAGGTGCTCTACTCAGACGAGCAACCGGTAAAGATGGAGGCCATCTCCGACGAGCAGTGGAGACAGTCGGGCTCGCTGCTCGGAACCATGAGCTATATCCCGCCAATTATGGGACAGATGATCGCCGGCCGCGTGATTCGCGGTCTTTTGGGCTGGGAGTAATCACCGAAGATTGCGCCCGGACACCGGCCATTCTCGCAAAGTTACGTTCGGCAAAGTGCGCCTCACGAAGAGCTTTGCTGAGAATGGCCGGTGTCCGGGCGCAATAGCGATAGCATCCCGCAGCCCAAAAGGCCGTGGGTCGACGGGCGATGCATGTTGTTGCTCGGTTGAAGAAAGAGGAGATGCCCTCCCCGAGCTCCCTAGGGAGCTCGGGGAGGGCATCGTTTTAGAGCGGGGAATTACTGGAAGTCAGCGATCTGGGATTTGAGCTGATCGATGGTGGCGGCAAGCTCGGCTGCCTGGGTGCGCTTCTTCTCGATAACGGCGGGCGCCGCCTTGGTGACGAAGCCCTCGTTCGAGAGAGTGCGCTCGACGCCGGAGAGCTCCTTCTGGGCCTTCTCGAGCTCCTTCTTGAGGCGGGAGGCCTCGGCGGCGAGGTCGACGAGGCCTCCGAGGTCGACGAAGATCTCAAGCGAGCCATCGGCCACAGAGACCGCGCCTTCGGGCTTCGCGGCACCGGCGCCGGCGACGAAATCGCTCACGCGGCCAACCGAGCGGATGAACCCGGCCTGGGACTCAAGAACCGCCGAGTCGGCCACGGATGCGCGGACGGAAACGGCGAGCTCGGCCTTGGGAGACAGGCGATAGCGGGCGCGCGTGGAGCGGACACTCGAGATCACGCGCTTAGCGAGCTCGAAATCACTCTCCGCCTTCTGGTTGACGAAGCAGGACAGCCCCTCGGGCTCAGGCCACTTGGCGACCATGAGGAACTGGGCGTCATGGGCATCGAGGCCCGAGGCGGGAAGCGCGTCCCAAACGCTCTCGGTAACGAAGGGCATGACCGGGTGAAGCAGGCGCATCGAGACGTCGAGGACGTACACGAGGTTGCGCTGTACCTGGAGCTTCTCGTCGGCGGAGCCGTCGAGCAGACGGCCCTTGCACAGCTCGATGTACCAGTCGCAGACGTCGCCCCAGAAGAAGCTCTGGATATCGCGGGCGTAGTCCCCGAAGTTATAGGTCTCGAGCTGCTCGGTGGCCTCGGCGACGGCGTGGGCAAGACGCGAGAGCATCCAGGCGTCCTCGGCCGTCTCGGCCTTGGGCGCGCCGGGGGTATAGCCGTCGAGATTCATCTGGACGAATCGGCTCGCGTTCCAGATCTTGGTCACGAAGCCGCGCGCCTGCTCGGTGCGGGGGCTATCGATGAGCTCCTTGGTCTTCTTGTCGATGTTGGCGTCGAACTTGACGTCCTGGTTGTTGGTGATGAGCGTAAGCAAGTTGTAGCGCATGGCATCGGCGCCGTACTTCTCCATAAGCGCCATGGGGTCGACGCCGTTGCCCTTGGACTTGGACATGCGGCTGCCGTCCTTAGCAAGGATGGTGGCGTAGATGTAGACGTCGTGGAACGGAATCTCGTCCGTGAAGTACAGGGAGCTCATGATCATGCGGGCAACCCACAGCGCGATGATGTCGCGAGCGGTGACGAGGACCTTCGTGGGGTGATGCTCGGCGAGCTCGGTAGTATCATCGGGCCAGCCCTGCGTGGCGAAGGTCCACAGCTGGCTCGAGAACCAGGTGTCGAGAACGTCCTCGTCTTGGTGGATGTGGTGCCCGCCGCACTTCGGGCACACGTCGGCGTCCTCCATGAGGGCGTCTTCCCACCCGCAGTCCTCGCAGTAGAACACGGGGATGCGGTGACCCCACCAGAGCTGGCGAGAAATGCACCAGTCCTTGAGGTTGTCCATCCAGGTAAGGTAGGTATCGGTCCAGCGAGCAGGGTGGAACTTGATCTGTCCGTCGCGCACGACCTGAGTGGCGCGCTCCTTGAGCTTGTCGACCGCGACGAACCACTGCTCGGAAAGCCAGGGCTCGAGGGCGGAGTCGCAGCGGTAGCAGTGCATGACGGAGTGGTCGAGATCCTCGATGTGGTCAAGAAGGCCGTGCTCCTCGAACCAGGCGACGATGGCCTCGCGGGCCTCATCGCGGTTCATACCCGAGAACTCGCCGTAGCCGTCGACGACGACCGCGTGCTCGTCGAAGATGTTGATCTGGGGAAGGTCGTGGGACTGGCCCATTGCGTAGTCGTTGGGGTCGTGAGCGGGCGTGACCTTGACGAAACCGGTGCCGAAATTAGCGTCGACGTGCCAATCGGAGAAGATCGGGATCTCGCGGTTGACGATGGGCAGCAAGACCTTGGCCCCCACGAGCTTGGCCTTCTCGGGGTCCGAGGGGCTCACGGCGATGCCGGTGTCACCCAGCATGGTCTCAGGGCGCGTCGTCGCCACGGTTACGTACTCAATGCCGTCGACGGGCTCGACGAGCGGGTAACGGAGGAACCACAGGTGGCCCTTCTCGTCGTGGTACTCGGCCTCGTCATCGGAAATCGCCGTGCAGCAGTTCGGGCACCAGTTGACGATGCGCTTGCCGCGATAGATAAGCCCATCGTGATACCAGTCACAGAAAACACGGCGCACGGCGCGGTTGAACTCGGGGCTCATCGTGAACTTCTCGTCGGAGAAATCGACCGAGCAGCCCATACGCTTGATCTGGCTGACGATGGTGCCGCCGTACTCATGGGTCCAGTCCCAGCAGGCATCGAGGAACTTCTCGCGGCCGATCTTAAGGCGAGAGATGCCCTCGCTCTTGAGCTTCTTGTCCACCTTGGTCTGGGTGGCGATGCCGGCGTGGTCGGTGCCGAGGATCCACCGCGTCGAGCGGCCGCGCATGCGGTTATAGCGAACGAAGGTGTCCTGGATGGAGTCGTCCATGGCGTGACCCATGTGCAGGATGCCCGTGACGTTGGGCGGGGGAATGACGACGGTGCAGTCGCCAACTCCCTTGTTGCGCTGATAGCAACCGGCGTCGATCCATTTCTGGATAAGCTCAGGCTCCTTGGATTGGGGGTCGTAGTTCTTGGGCATCTCTTCCACGGTGTATCTCCTTGCGTTGCGCCTCGTGGGCAAACAGCATCAAAAGCAGGTATAACAAACCTAAAGAATAGCACGTGGAAGGAAGTGTTTCTAAAGACATGGGGAACTTAAGCCTCTTTGACGCCCATGCGCACCTCAATTGGTTTGAGGATCCTGCGGAAGCTGCGGCGCGCTCGCAAGAGCTCGGCGTATCCGCGCTCTGCTGCACGGTCTCGCCGGAGGAATATAAAGAGGCGTCCGCGCTTCTCTCCAAATGCCCGAATGTTCGCGTCGCGGCTGGCCTCCACCCATGGTTTGTGGACGAAGCCACCGACGCAGACGACGCTTCCGAGGCCATCGGCGGCTCGGCATGGGTCGGAGAGGTGGGCCTTGATTTTGGGGCAAAACATGCAAAAACAAAGAAGGACCAGCTTCGCGTCTTCGAGGCGATCTGCGAGGCTTGCTCGGAAGGCGGGAAAACCCTCTCGCTTCACTCGATAGGATCCGCCGGAGCCGTCCTGGACGTTCTGGAGAAGACCGGAGCCATTGACGCCTGCCGCTGCGTTTTCCATTGGTTCTCAGGCACCTCGGAGGAGCTGGCGCGGGCAAAAGCGGCTGGCTGCTGGTTCTCGGTCGGCGAGCGTATGCTCGGCACGCGCAGGGGCCGCGAATACGCCCGGCAGATTCCGTCGGGCAGGCTGCTGCTCGAGACGGACCTGCCGGAAGCGAAAAATGACGGCTCGCCTGAGACAACCATCGCAGAATCGCTGTCAAGGGCCGCCGAGACGCTCTTGTCGATAAAAGAAGACTGGGAGCCGCGCCGAGCGCGGCTCTTCTAGGTCTGCCCTCTTGGCGAAGGTGACCGAAACGCAAGGCGTGGGCTCACGGGGCAATGGTAGAGTTAACTACATTGAATCAGTACGCCATCGGAGCAAAGGGTCTAGATCTTGATCAAGCATCTGAGAATACCGCTGCACAAGACGGGGGAATACCAGAGCTCGCCCTTATCCAGAACAATGCTGTCGATGTCGTCTGCAGGCCTTGACCTGCCCCTAAGCGACGTCGTAATCGTATTCGCCTGCAGCGAGAATTTCGTGCCGTACCTCTCGGTCGCCATTCAGTCCATCGTGGACAATGCGAGCGAGAATCGTCGATACGACATCATCGTGCTCACGAGGGACCTTTCCCCTAACAGCATGGTCACCCTCACGCGCCAAACCAAAAACGCCAACGTCGGCATCGGTTTTTTAGACGTCGACGCGGCCTTGGGCGACATCGAGCTCCCCCACCACGGTCATTTTCGCCCCGAGACGTACTACCGTCTCCTCGCGCCTCAGCTTCTTCCCAATGTCGACAAGGCGATCTACCTTGACTCGGACCTCATCGTCGACTCGGACATCGCCGAGCTCTACGACTATGATGTCCAGGGTTTCAAGCTCGGCGCTACCCGCGACGCGGACACACTCGGCCAGATCGACGGTTACGACGCGACCGTTGGGCCGTACCTCCACGACGAGCTCGGGATGGACGACCCGCACGATTATTTCCAGGCGGGCGTGCTGCTCATGAATCTCGCCGAGCTCAGGCACACCGTAACCGCCCAGGAGTTCTTGTCTATAAGCACCGAGCGCATGTGGCGCTGGCTCGATCAAGACGTGCTGAACAAGGTAGTAAACGGCGAGTATGTGCGCATTCCCATGAAGTGGAACTACCTCATGGATTGGCAGCATTTGCGCCGGGCGCACATCGTTTCCAACGCCGCCCCCGACGTTCGCGAAGAGTACGACGAGGCCAGAAGGGATGCCAGGATCGTTCACTTCGCAGGCCCCGATAATCGACCCTGGCTCTATCCCGACGCCGACGGCGCGGACCTGTTCTGGCGCTATGCCCAGCGCTCGCCCTACCTTGAGGAGATTCGGGCCCAACTCGAGGACTCGCGCGCCACGGTCAAGGGACTCGCGAAGCGGCTGCAGGTTATCGCCCTTTACAAAGGCATCATGCCGGCCTTCGACAAGACCTGCCCCGGCGGCTCCAGGCGTCGTGAGGCAATCATCAAGACCTACAACGCGCTTGGCGGAAGCAACCTTTGATCTTCGGCAACCAATGTATAACGAGAGCGGCCCCGTTCCCGAATCGGGAACGGGGCCGATGTTTTAGCAGGTCTTCAAATTGCCCGCACAAGCAAAAGTCAAGGAAGGAGGCCTAGTGCTTCTTGCGAATGATCGTGGGCTGCTGGCCCCCGTCCACGGAGTCCTTGGTCACGACAACACGCGTAACGTCGAGGTCGGAGGGAACGTCGAACATCGTGTCCTGCAGCGTCGACTCGCAGATGGCGCGAAGGCCGCGCGCTCCGGTCTTTCTCGCCAGCGCCCGCTTGGCAATCTCTCGCAACGCGTCCTCTTCGAAATCGAGGTCGACGCCCTCGATCTCAAAAATACGCTTGTACTGCTTGACCAGAGCGTTCTTGGGCTCCACAAGAATCTTCACGAGGTCATCCTCGGTAAGCTCCCTCGTCGTGGTGATCACAGGGAGTCGTCCGACGAACTCAGGAATCATTCCGAACTTGTGGAGGTCCTGGGGCATGACGTCGCTCATAAGGTCGACATCGTGCTCGTCGACCCTCTTTGCCACGTCGGAGTTGAAGCCAATACCCTTCTTGCCGATTCGATCCGCGACAATCTTGTCGAGGCCGACGAAGGCGCCGCCGCAGATGAACAGGATGTTCGTGGTATCGATCTTGATGAGCTCCTGCTGGGGGTGCTTGCGACCGCCCTGGGGAGGAACGCTGGCGATAGTGCCCTCAAGGATCTTAAGCAGGGACTGCTGAACGCCTTCGCCCGAAACGTCTCGGGTGATAGAGAGGTTCTCGGCCTTGCAGGCGATCTTGTCGATCTCATCGATGTATACGATGCCGACCTGCGCGCGCTCGACATCGCCGTCGGCAGCGGTGATCAGCTTCAGCAGGATATTCTCGACGTCCTCGCCTACGTAGCCAGACTCGGTAAGCGAGGTAGCGTCGGCAATGGCGAAGGGGACCTCGAGGAAGCGGGCAAGGGTCTGGGCAAGGAGGGTCTTGCCGGTACCGGTGGGGCCCAGAAGCAAGATGTTGCTCTTTGCGATCTCGACGTCCTCACCGGAATCGTCGACCTCGGAGTTGCCCGAGAGAATGCGGCGATAGTGGTTGTAGACAGCGACCGACATCGCGCGCTTGGCGCTCTCCTGGCCCATTACGTACTGAGACAGCTCATCGTAGATCTCGTGCGGGGTCGGCACGTCACTCATCGGCAGACCAGCGGCCGCCTCGAAACCCTCGTCGCCCGTGGGGGCGTCCTCACCGATCATGTCGAGGCAAGCCTGAACGCACTCGTCGCATATGCAGACGCCGTTCTGCCCGGCAATGAGCTTGTTCACCTGCGAACGGGTCTTGTGGCAGAAGGAGCAGCGCATCTCATCGTCCGGACCGCCGAAACCGGGCGTCCCGAACCCGCCGGGAAAACCGTAGCCGTTGTTGTATCCGTCGTTATTCGAGGGCATCAGCTACTCCTGGGTTGCAGGGTCGTTGCGCGACGCGATGACCTTGTCGACAAGGCCGTACTCGCAGGCCTCGGCGGCGCGCATGTAATTATCACGCTCGGTGTCGGCGTTGATGCGCTCGATAGGCTGGCCGGTGGCATCGGCGAGCATCTGGTTGAGCTTCTCGCGAATCCAACGCGTCTCGTCGGCGACGATCTGGATGTCGGTCTGCTGACCAGAGACGCCCGAGCTCGGCTGATGGATGAGCACCATGGAGTTGGGCAAAGAAAGGCGCTTGCCCTTGGCGCCGCACGCAAGAATCGCGGCGCCCATGGAAGCGGCCATGCCCACGCAAATGGTGGAGACATCGGGCTTGATGAAGTTCATCGTGTCGATGATGCCAAGACCGGCGTAGACGTCGCCTCCCGGGGAGTTGATGTAAAGGGAGATGTCCTTATCGGGGTCCTGGCTCTCAAGGAAGAGGAGCTGCGCGATAACGAGGTTGGCGGAATCGCGGGTCACCTCCTCGCCGAGGAAGATGATTCTGTCGTTGAGCAGGCGAGAGTAGATATCGAAGCTGCGCTCACCGCGCGGCGTCTGCTCTACGACGTAGGGAATCAGAGGGATATTGGTGGGGTTGTGCATGTGTTCTCCTTTGAGAATGTACACGAAGCCCCGAGCGGGCATGCTGCTCGCTCGGGGCATGAAGTTGCTGCAAGACGAGTAGGTTGACTACTCGGCGTCGGCGGCCTCGGCCTCGGCGGCTCGCTCGGCGACCTCGTCCTTGACGGTCACCTTGGCGTTGTCGACCAGCCAGTCAAGAGCCTTGGTGCGCTTGATGGAATCGCGGATGGCGGGCAGGCGGCCGTCCTTCTTCCACTGAGCGACGGTGGACTTGACGTCCTCGATGCCGGCGCGGGCGAACTCGTTGTCGACGTCCTCGTCGGAGGCCTCAAGACCGAGCTTCTCGGCAACGGCGTCGAGGGCGAGCGACTGACGGGCGCGCTCGTCGGCCTGTGCGTGAAGGTCGGCGATGAAGTCCTCGGACTTCACGCCGCGGGCGCGCAGGAACATGTCGAGGCTAACGTTCTGTCGCTGAAGCTGGCCGAGGAATTCCTGTGCAAGCTCGTTGAAGATCTCGTTCTTGTAGTTCTCGGGAACCTCGTCGAGCTTGACAAGCTTGCCCATAGCCTCGACAACGCGGTCCTCCTTGAGCTCGGGGAGGGTGCGCTTCTTGTCGGCCTCGATCTCCTCCTTGACAGCGGCCTTGAAGGCGTCCACGTCGTCATAGCCGAAGGACTTCTTGACGAGCTCATCGGAGAGCTCGGGGACGACGGCGACCTTGATGGCGTTGAGGGTGACCTTGACCTTGAAGTCGTGGGAGAGCGTCTCGCCGTCGTGCTCGTGGCTGTGTGTCCACTCGACGTCCTTGGTCTCGCCCTTCTTCATGCCCACGATGCCGGCCTGGAGCTCTGCGGGAAGCTGCTGGCCGTTGAGGAAGACGGTACGGTTCTCGCCGGCGAGGTGAGAGGCTCCCTGGACATCCTCGATGGTCACGTTGACGATGTCGCCCTCGGCGACCTCGCGGTCGTCCTCAGTGTCCTCATAGGAGGTCTGGTAAGAGAGAAGCTGGTTGATCTGCCAGTCGATCTCGGCGTCGGTGGCCTCCTCGGGGGGCATGTTGACCTCAGGAGCGTCATAGCTCTCGAGCTCGACCTGCGGGCGAACGTCGACCTTGACGTTGACCTTGTACTCGGCGCCCTCGACGAGCAGCTCGGGCTCCTCGCCGAAGGAGATACGGCCGACGGGGGTGACGTCCATCTCCTCGAGCACGGCGGGCTCGAGGCTGTTCAGGAGGTCGTTAGTGGCCTGGGCGAAGACGCCCTCCTTGCCCAGCATGGCGTCGACGACGGGACGCGGGGCCTTGCCGCGACGGAAGCCCTGGAAACGGTACTGCTGGGCGATGTTCTTGTAGGTCTTCTTGATGGCGGCATTGACGTCGGAAGCGGCGACGGTGACCTCGGCGGTCAGCGTGTTCTCCTCGCGCTGCGGCTCGGTAACGGTGATGTTCAACGTTCCTCCAGTGTCTCTTGCTCCGGCGGGCCAGCCCCGCCAGCTTGTTCCTAAGTTGCTGCGATGGTGCGGGCGAAAGGACTCGAACCTTCACGGGGTCTCCCCCACTGGAACCTAAATCCAGCGCGTCTACCAGTTCCGCCACGCCCGCATTGCTCAAACAGCCGTCCTATAGTACCAAAAAACAAGGAAATGCCCAAATGACATGGGAATTGCACAGCAGGCGCGTAGACCCGCGGTGTTCGGTAGCCGGAAGGCGCGGACAGAGAGAAACCCGCTGCGTCGGCCCATCGCTTGGCCGGACAGCGGGTTTCTATGCTAACAAAAGCGGGGTCCCGAAGATTCCCTGAAGCCCGAGAAGCGGGCGGCGCGGCTAGCGCGCCTGCGGCAGGTCCTGGAGCGCATAGACGTCGAGCGGACCCTCGCGAAGGGCGCTGATCGCCTGGACGAGCGCGACGGCGCCGGACATGGTGGTGGCCATGTCGATGCCGCGGCTCACGGCCTCCGAGCGCAGGATCGCGCCGTCACCGCGTGAGCTGTGGCCGTGGGGGGTGTTGATCATAAAGCTGATCTTTCCCTCGGCGAGCATGTCGGCGACGTTGGGACTGCCCTCAGAAATGCGCTTGACGACCTCGCATGGGATGCCGGCGGCCTTCAGGGTCTTCGCGGTACCGCTCGTGGCGACGAGCTTGTAGCCAAGGTGCAGAAGCGAGAGCGCGACGGGGGCAACGGATCGCTTGTCGCGGTCGCACACCGAGAGGAAGACGGTGCCGGACTGGGGCACATCGTAGTCGATGGCCTCGCGGGTCTTGGCGTAGGCCTTCGGGAAGGTCACGTCGAGGCCCATGACCTCGCCCGTGGACTTCATCTCGGGCCCGAGGGTCACGTCAGCGCCGGGGAAGCGGCTCCAGGGCATGACCGCTTCCTTGACGGCGTAGTAGCCGCGATCGGCGTCTTCGGCGGGAAGGCCAAGGTCAGAGATCTTCTCGCCGCTCATGATGCGCACGGCGTACTTGGCGAGCGAGACGCCGGTCGCCTTCGAGGAGAACGGGACCGTGCGGCTCGCGCGCGGGTTCAGCTCGATGACGAAGACCTGCTCGTCGCGGACGGCGTACTGGACGTTGAGAAGGCCGCGGATGTGGCAGGAAAGGGCGAGCCTGCGGGTGGTCTCGCGGATCTTAGCTACGATCGAGTCGGAGAGCGAGAAGGGCGGGAAACAGCAGGCGGAGTCTCCGGAGTGGATGCCACACTCCTCGATGTGCTCAAGGACGGCGCCGACGTAGCACTCTTCGCCGTCGCAGAGCGCGTCAACGTCAAGCTCGATGGCGTCCTCGAGGAACGCGTCGAGGTAGACGGGATGGTCGGGGCTGACCTTGGTCGCCTCGGCCATGTACTTGACCAGGTCGGCGTCGTCGTAGACGATGCCCATGCCGCGGCCGCCGAGAACGTAGCTGGGGCGTACCAGCAAGGGGTAGCCGACGCGGCGGGCGACCGACTTGGCCTCATCGACGGTCTCCGCCGTGGACGAGGGCGGGTAGGCGATCTCGAGCCTGTCGAGAAGCGCCGCGAACCGGTCGCGGTCCTCCGCCAGGTCGATGGCCTCGGGCTGGGTGCCCATGATGGGCACGCCGGCGGCCTTCAGGCGCTTGGCGAGGTTGATCGGGGTCTGTCCGCCGAGCGTGACGATGACGCCCTCGGGACGCTCGACCTCGATGATGTTCATGACATCCTCGAAGGTGAGCGGCTCGAAGTAAAGACGATCTGAGGTGTCGTAGTCGGTCGAGACGGTCTCAGGGTTGCAGTTGACCATAACGGTCTCATAGCCCTTGGCCTCGAGCGCGTACGCCGCGTGGCAGCAGCAGTAGTCGAACTCGATGCCCTGGCCGATACGGTTGGGGCCTGCCGACAGGATGATGGCGCGGGGCTTGTGCGCCTCGTGGAACTCGGACGCGCCACCGCGCTCGTAAGTGAAGTAGTGGTAAGAAGTGCGACTCGAGAACTCGCCGGCACAGGTGTCGACGGTCTTCACGAGCGGGCGAACGCCGAGGACCTCGCGGACGGCGCGCACCGTGTCCTCGCGCTGGCCGGTGAGGTGCGCAAGCTGGACGTCGGAGAAGCCCATCTGCTTGGCGGCGAGCATGTGGTCGGCGTCGAGGCCGGAAAGCCCGAGCTCGCGGATGCGTTTCTCGGCGGTCACGATGTCGGCGATGCGGTGGAGGAACCACTGGTCGATCCTAGTCGCGGCGAAGAGCTCTTCGACGGTCCAGCCGCGGCGGAGCGCCTCAGCGACGTAGAGGATGCGCTCAGGAGTCGGCTTGGAGACCTTCTCGGCGAAGTTCTCCTCGTCGAAGTCGTCGTTGCCATCGGCGCCGAGGCCAGCGTGCCCCTGCTCAAGCGACCTCATGGCCTTCTGCATGGCTTCCTCGAAGGTGGAGCCGATAGCCATGACCTCGCCCACGGCCTTCATACGCGTGGAGAGGCGATCGGACGCGCCCTTGAACTTCTCGAAGGCGAAGCGCGGGACCTTGACCACGCAGTAGTCGATGGAGGGCTCGAAACACGCCGGGGTGGAGTGCGTGATGTCGTTCTGGATCTCGTCGAGGGTGTAGCCCACGGAAAGAAGAGCCGCCATCTTCGCGATGGGGAAGCCGGTGGCCTTGGAGGCCAGGGCGGAGGAACGGGAGACGCGCGGGTTCATCTCGATGACGATGACGCGGCCGTCCTCGGGGTTCACGGCAAACTGGACGTTGGAACCGCCGCAGGCGACGCCGACGCGCTCGAGAATCGCGATGGAGTAGTCGCGCAGGCGCTGGAGCTCGTAGTCGTTCAGGGTCTGGCACGGCGCGACGGTGATCGAGTCGCCGGTGTGGACGCCCATGGGATCGAGATTCTCGATGGAGCAGACGATGACGCCGTTGCCGGCGACGTCGCGCATGACCTCCATCTCGATCTCTTTCCAGCCCTCGATGGACTGCTCGACGAGGACCTCGGTCTCGGGCGAGAGGGCAAGGCCCTGCTCACAAATGCGCAGCAGATCCTCGTGGTCGTAGGCGATGCCTCCGCCGGCGCCGCCGAGCGTGAAGGACGGGCGGATGACCACGGGGTAGCCTCCGAGATCGTCGACGCAGGCCTCGCACTCCTCAATAGAGTGGGCGATGCCGGACTTAGCGACCTCGAGGCCGATGTCCTTCATCGCGGCGGCGAAAAGCTCTCGGTCCTCGCCGGTCTCGATGGAATCGATGTCGCAGCCGATGACCTCGACGCCGTACTTCTCGAGAACGCCGGCGTGGGCAAGGGCAACGGCGCAGTTAAGGCCAGTCTGGCCGCCCATGTTGGGAAGAAGCGCGTCGGGGCGCTCCTTCTCGATGACCTTAGCCACGGAGTTGGCGGTGATCGGCTCGATGTAGGTGCGGTCGGCGGTCTCCGGGTCGGTCATGATGGTGGCAGGGTTGGAGTTGACGAGGACAACCTCGTAGCCCTCCTGGCGCAGGGCCTTGCAGGCCTGGGTGCCGGAATAGTCGAACTCGCAGGCCTGGCCGATGACGATGGGGCCGGAGCCGATGATGAGGATCTTCTTGATGTCGGTGCGCTTGGGCATTAGAAGCGCCTCCCCTCGCGGACGTCGATGGCAAGGTAGTCGGGCTCGCCGTCCATGAGGCAAGCAAACGCCGCGAAGGCGTAGGTGGAGTCGTTCGGGCCGGGCTTCGCCTCGGGGTGGTACTGCATGGAGAAGGCGGGGATGTCGAGGAACTGGATGCCCTCGGGGGTGCCGTCGTTGAGGTTGACGTGGGTCAGGCGCACGCGCCCGCACTCCTTCGTCTGGACAACGGGGGCAATGTGGCGCTCGGACCAGAAGCGCAGGTCGCTCGGATGCTCGGACACACCGCCGGAGAGCTCGGGGATGAGGGGACCGAAGGTCGAGAAGACGGGGCCGTAGTTGTGGTTCTGGGCGGTGATCTCGACCTTACCGGTGAGCAGGTTCATAACCGGCTCGTTGCCGCCGTGGTGACCGTAGGGGAGTTTCTCGATATCGGCGCCCGCAGCCATCGATATGACCTGGTTGCCGAGGCAGATGCCAAAGATGGGGAGCTTACCGAGGCAGGCGCGGACGGCGTCGACCACGGGAGGAACGCTCTCGGGGTCTCCGGGGCCGTTGGAGAAGAAGATTCCGTCGGGACTCATGGCGAGCGCTTTATCGGCTGGGGTATCCCATGGCACGACGGTGACCTCACAGCCGACGGCGGCCAGACGCTTGGCGATGCCGCGCTTCTCGCCGCAGTCGTAGGCGACCACCTTGTGGCGGCACTCGCCCGCGGCAGGCACCACGTAGGTCTCGTCGCAGGAGACGTCGGCGACGTAATTGTGCTCGGAAATGGGCTCGGAGGCGCGAACTCGGGCAACCAGGCTTTCGGGGTCGAGGTCGGTGGTCGAGATGGCGGCCTTGCAGGCGCCGCCCTCGCGGATCTTGAGCGTCAGCGCGCGGGTATCGATGTCCTCGATGGCGACGACGCCGCGCTCCGCTAGGAAGTCGGGAAAGGAGATGACGGACTGCCAGTTGCTCGGCTCATAGCACATGTCGTGGACAATGAGGCCGGCAAGGTGAAGCTCCGAAGCCTGCATGTCCTTCTCGTTGATACCGTAGTTTCCGATCTGCGGATAGGTAAGAGTAACGATCTGACCGGCATATGAGGGGTCGGAGGCGATTTCCTGATATCCGATCATCGAGGTGTTGAACACCACCTCGCCGAACGTCTCGCCCTCCGCGCCCGCGGAGCGCCCGAAGAAATAACTACCGTCCTCGAGCGCAAGAAGCGCCTTGGGATGCTTGCCGCCGTCAACCAAAAGGTTCAACGCAACACCGTCCTTTCCGTTCGCGCCCATTGGGCCCGCACGAGCCATAAAAAACGGAGTAAGCCCAAAGGGCATGACTCCGAGAAGGCACGCGCGAATACGTTGTGGACGCCTTTTCGGTCTCTCGTACCGTCTTAAAGGTCTGGCTGACAGTATAGCCGCCGACTACCGCAAATTGGCGGCGATGTCCCGACTTTACACACAAGAAACCGCAGGTAGATGCTGCAATTATGTTAGTTTACCTAACAGAATGTAAGGACACGCAGATACCCCGGGGAAAGAAAAGCGCCGCCCGGGAAACCGGACGGCGCAATAAATACCAAGGAAGGGGCTGATTAGCAGACACCCTGAGCGAGCATGGCATCGGCGACCTTCTCAAAGCCAGCGATGTTGGCACCCATAACGAAGTTGCCGGCGTGGCCGTACTTCTTTGCCGTGTCGTCGACGTTGTGGAACATGCCGCGCATAAGCTGCTCGAGCTTGCCGTCGACCTCCTCGAAAGTCCAAGAGAGATGCTCAGCGTTCTGGCTCATCTCGAGGCCGGAAACAAGCACACCGCCCGCGTTCGCGGCCTTGCCGGGCATGAAGGCCACTCCGTTTGCCTGGAAGTACTCGGTCGCCTCGATCGAGGTGGGCATATTGGCGCCCTCGCCCACGACCTTGACACCGTTGGCGACGAGGGCCTTGGCATCCTCGAGGAGCAGGGTGTTCTCACGGGCGCAGGGAAGCGCGATGTCGCAGGGGACCTTCCAGCAGCCGCGGCCGTCCTCGGCGTGCCAAGTGGCGTTCGGACGCTCGTCGACGTACATCGCGAGCGAGACGCCCTTGTCGTGGCCGGAGCGCTTCATGTTGTAGATGCCCTCGAGCACCTTGTAGTCGATGCCGTCGGGGTCCTCGACCCAGCCCTTGGTGTCGGAGCAGGCAAGGACCTTACCGCCGAACTGGGAAACCTTCTGGATGGCGTAGATGGCGACGTTGCCGGAGCCGTGGACGACGACGTTCTTGCCCTCGAAGGAGTCGCCGTTGCTCTTGAGGTACTCGTCGACGAAGTAGACGAGGCCGTAGCCGGTGGCCTCGGTGCGGGCAAGCGAGCCGCCGAACGAAAGGCCCTTGCCGGTAAGCACGCCGGTCCACTCGTTGCGCAGGCGCTTGTACTGACCGAACAGGTAGGCGACCTCACGGCCGCCGACGCCAAGGTCGCCGGCGGGGACATCGGTGTTGGGGCCGATGTGACGATACAGCTCGGTCATGAAAGACTGGCAGAAGTGCATGATCTCGTTGTTGGACTTGCCCTTGGGGTCGAAATCGGAGCCTCCCTTGCCGCCGCCCATGGGAAGCGTGGTGAGGGAGTTCTTCAGGATCTGCTCGAGGCCGAGGAACTTGAGCATGCCGAGGGTGACGGTCGGGTTGAAGCGAAGGCCGCCCTTGTAGGGCCCGATAGCGGAGTTGAACTCGACGCGGTAGCCGCGGTTGACCTGAACCTTGCCGGAGTCGTCGACCCACGGCACGCGGAACATGATCACGCGCTCGGGCTCAACGAGGCGCTCAAGGATGGCGGCCTCCTCGTACTCGGGGTGCGCATCAAGGGCGGGCTGCAGGGTGCCGAGGATCTCGGTTGCGGCCTGAAGGAACTCCTTCTGCTCGGGATAGCGCTCCTCAAGCGTGGCCAGGACGTTGTCGCAGTACGACATGCTCTCTCCTATCGTCGTTTGTCGGCGCCTTGCTTTGAGCGCCGTAAATTCCAAGTCGATACAATACGAGCGTTGCGGTTTTAGTAAAACCACAGCATGCGAGCTGTAACTTTTTCGGTCGCTCACCGAAACACAGCGTACATATGGCCAGCTCAGAAATGGGTCGGCCACCGAGATACCGCAAAAACCCTCCGCAACCGAGCGCCCGGCACCCCGCGGCCCGCCAAATCCAGAAAACAGTTAGACAAGTAGTCCACAACAAAGCAGGCCAGAGACTTTACCATCTCTGGCCTGCTGTTTTGTTTGGAGCGGGTGACGGGAGTCGAACCCGCGTCATCAGCTTGGAAGGCTGAGGTTCTACCGTTGAACCACACCCGCGTATGTTGGTCGGGGCGACTGGATTCGAACCAGCGACCCTCTGCTCCCAAAGCAGATGCGCTACCAAACTGCGCCACGCCCCGGAACCGAGGATTTACTATACGCGAGAATTGACCTTTGGGCAAGCCTTACGCGTAGAATGCCCATAGCCACAAATAAACCGATTCCGGAGAAAGGCCCTGTCATGCCCCGCTCCCCTCTTGGAAAGACGCTCGTCATCGCAAACCCGGCAGCGCACAGCGGGGCCGGAGAGAAAGGCGCTCGCTTCGCCGAGGACTTCCTCCAAAGTTACTCATCGGCAACGAACGGTTTCGAGGTAGTCCGCACAACGGCACCCGAAGATGCCATCGAAATGGCCGCCTCCGCTTCCGGCTACGATACCGTTCTCGCACTCGGCGGAGACGGGATCATCCATGAGGTCGTAAACGGGCTCATGGGAATTCAAAGAGAGGCTCGACCTCAGCTCGGCATTATCCCCATGGGATCGGGAAATGACTACGCGCGAACTCTCGGAATGAGAAAAAACGACGTGCAGGGAGCGCTCGCGCAGCTTGTGCGCGGCATTGCGCGTCCTTGCGACCTGGGTCTCGTAAATGGCGTCCACTTCATGGAGACCCTCTCGTTCGGGCTCGACGCAGCGATCGCAAACGACACAACGATAAAACGCGCCGAGGGAACAACCCAGGTGGGCGAGGAGCTGTTTATACGATCGGCGATCAAGATCTTGTCGGAGGCAAAAGAGGGCTTTAAGGTCTCTGTCTCATTCGATGAGGATGACCCCGTCGACCTTTGCAGCATCATCTTCGCCATCCAGGTGGGCCCAACCTACGGAGGCGGCTTCAAAATATGCCCTGAGGCCGATCCTTCCGACGGTTATCTCGACACGTGCTACAACGTAAAACTTCCGAAGCTGCCGAAACTCATGACGCTCCTGGGATTGGCGCGCGTGGGAAGGCACACACTCTCGAAGGTCGTTCACACAAGACGCCTACGCCACGCAGAGCTCCATTTCGAGGTCGAGCCCCCATGTCAAGTCGATGGGGAGATGCTCCGCGGCAACGACTTCATCGTGGACGTTGTTCCCGCCGCCATCAACGTGATCTTTCCTCGGTTTCAGTAGATTCGAGGGGCTGGTGGATTGATACTGACAACTTAGGCAAGTCAAAAGCGCAAAACCCGCAAACACCTCGCAGTCGCACGAATAAAAGATCGCCTCCTGCTTCTCGAGAATCGAGAAGCAGGAGGCGATTCGCGTTAAAGCCCCAACGAAGATAGGCCTACGACGAGCAGCTTACTTGGCAGCAGCCTGAAGCATGGCCTTGACCTCAGTCGCGGTCTTGAGCTTCATGACCTTCTCGGCAAGAGCATCGGCCTCGGCCTTGGTCCACTCGGAGATGATGCGACGGGTGCGAAGGATGGACGGCGCAGACACGGAGAACTCACCCAGGCCGAAGGAGAGCAGGATCGGGATGAGCAGCGGGTCGGCCGCGGCCTCACCGCACATGCCGACCATGATGCCAGCCTTGTTGCCCTCCTCGATGATGCGCTTGAGGGAGCGAAGCACGGCAGGCTGGTAAACCTCGTAGAGGTAGGCGACCTTATCGTTGCCACGGTCGGCGCACATGGTGTAGCCGATGAGGTCGTTGGTGCCGATGGAGAAGAAGTCGCACTCGGCAGCAAGGTCATCAGCGATCAGGGACGCCGCGGGCGTCTCGATCATGGTGCCGACCTCAATGTTCTTGTTGTAGGAAACGCCGCGCGCGTCAAGATCGGCCATGCACTCCTTGACGAGAGCCTTGACCTGACGGATCTCGTCAAGGTTGGTCACGAGCGGAACCATGATCTTGATGTCGCCGAAAGCGGAGGCGCGCAGAAGAGCCGTGAGCTGGACCTTGTACTGATCCGGATTGTTCAGGCAGTAGCGAACGGCGCGGTAACCCATGAAGGGGTTCTCTTCCTTCACAAGGTGGAGATAAGGGATCTCCTTGTCGCCGCCAACGTCAAGGGTGCGGATGATGACCGGCTGGTCCTTCATGCGCAGGGCGACCTTCTGGTAAGCAGCGAACTGCTCATCCTCGGTCGGGAGCTCCTTCGAGTCCATGAAGAGGAACTCAGAGCGGAACAGGCCCACGCCCTCGCAGTCGTGCTCGGCGGCGACGTTGGCGTCATCGGGATTGCCGATGTTGGCGACGAGGAGCTTCTTGTCACCGTCGGCAGTCACGGTCTCCTTGCCGCGATACGCCTCCAGGGCAACCTTCTCCTCGGCGTACTGCTTGGCCTTGGCGCGGTAGTGCTCGAGGTCGTGGTCGGACGGCTGAGCGATGACCTTGCCGTTGGTGCCGTCGACGACGACCATGTCGCCGGTCTTGATGTTCGTCGTGGCATCCGCGACCGAAAGAACGGCCGGAATCTCGAGAGCACGGGCGATGATGGCGGAGTGGGAGGTGCGGCCGCCGGTCTCGGTGATGATGGCGGCGACGTTGTCCTTATCGATATCCGCGGTCATGGACGGAGTGAGCTCGCGCACGACGACGATGGAGTTCTCCGGAAGCGTGGAGAGGTCGACCAGCTCCTGGCCAAGAAGGTCGGCGAGCAAGCCAGTCTTGACGTCGGCGACATCGGCGGCGCGCTCACGGAACAGCTCGTCCTCCATGTTGGCGAACATGTTGTAGTACATGTCGTAAGCCTCGGAGACGGCCTGCTCGGCACACATGCCGCTCTCGATGGAGCCGTTGACCATGTCCTTGATGCCCTCATCCTCGGCAAACTCGATGTGGGCGCCCATGATCGCCGCGGCCTCGGGGCCGACGGTAGCGGTCATGCGCTCAATCTGGGCGTTAGTCTGGTCGATGAACTTGGCGACGGCGGCCTGATAGCGCTCCTCCTCGGCCTTCGCGTCCTCGGGCGCGTGAGGCGTGAAGCTCAGGTCAGGCTCGACGGCGACGCGCGCGACGCCGATGCCGATGCCGTCAGATGCGTTAACTCCCTCGTACATTTTGTCCCCCTACATTCCGGCCGCAGATGCGGCCTCTTCCCTTATTGCCCACGTCGGGGCCATGAGCCCCGACGCATTGGAGCCTTAGTTACCGCCGGCGATGCCCTTGGCGGCCTCGAACTGCGCGGCCGCCTCCTGCTGCTTGCTGTCGACCTCGCGAGCAGCGGCGGCGTCCTTGGCGATCTGCATGTCGTTGGCGATGATGCCGGGAATCGCGCGGCCCATCTTTTTGTAGAGCGCGGTAACGACGCGATTGATCTTGTTGCGGTTCGCGATGCCCTTGGAGGCCGCGGTAGCGGTGCCGCAGGCCGAGGCGAAAACGAGGGCGGTATCGTAGTCGGCGCCGCGCGTCACCATCGACAGGAAGCCGCCGACCATGGAGTCGCCGGCGCCGGTGGCGTTCACGAGGCGGATTCGAGCCGTAGGCACGATGTGCTCGGCGCCGTTCTCGTCAAGAAGCAGAGAGCCGTGGCCGCCGCACGAAATGATGACGTTGCGGGCGCCCTCCTCCTGGAGCTTGTGCGCGTAGGGCATGCACTCCTCGGGGCTCTCGATGTTGACGCCGTAGATACGACCGACCTCATGGTTGTTGGGCTTGATGAGGAACGGGTGAGCCGGCAGAGAATCCATGAGCAGCTGGCCGGGTGCGTCGACGACGAACTGGATTCCGCGACCGGCGAATCGCTTCATGATCTGGTCGTACATATCGGACGGCAACGAGTTCGGGATGGAGCCCGTGAGAACGAGCGTGTCGCCTGCGCCAATAACGTCCATACGATCGAGCAGCTCATAGACCTTCTTCTCGGAGATCTTCGGGCCCATGCCGTTGCACATCGTCATGACGATGCCGTTGAGCTTGACGTTGATGCGGGTGAAACCGTTGTCAAGACACACGAAGTTCGAGGAGATACCCTTCTCCTGAAGCCTCTTGAGCAGGTAATCACCGGTGAAGCCGGCGGCGATGCCCATTGCGATGCTGGGGGTGCCGACCTCTTTGAGCAGGGTGGAAATGTTGATACCGTTGCCACCGCAGTGCAGCTCCTCGCTCGAGGACCTGTTGGTGTAGCCCATATCGAGCGTCAGCGGGTGCATGACGTAATCAAGGGCAGGGTTCAACGTCATCGTGTAAATCACGCGTACTCCTTCCGACAGGATGCGACAGATTCCAGTATGCCGCAAAGCCGGCGCTCTTGTCACAACAAAATAGACACAAGCTGGATCGTTTTTTGAATTCATCCTCAAATCCGCAACTCTCATTCGGCGAACGGTCAGAAATAGGCCATGAACCGCTTGAATACGCAAGAAAGATATCGAGATTTTGCTTGCAAATGGCTAAACAAGACCATAAACACGCTTGAATCGCAGTTAGGAGCCACCTCCGCCATCGTAAGACGCAGGGGAATCGTGGCATTAAAAAGGTCGAAGCTCTAGACAGCTTCGACCTACAGAAATGCTTTGGTGCGCCGTGAGGGATTCGAACCCCCGACCTTCGGATTAGAAGTCCGTTGCTCTATCCAACTGGGCTAACGGCGCAATCGTGATTTATTTTAACATCTATCGGTCCGATACGAGAAGAGCTTTCGCCGCGAGCGCCCCCGACACCGTCTTTCCGTCTTGGATTAAACCCCGGAGAGCCGCGTCCACTACGTCTTGTAAGGGAACCCAGATGCACTCGTCGAGCTCGTCCTTGTCGGGAGAGGCAACGCCTTGTGATAAATCGCGGGCCAAGAAGACCTCGGTTTGCTCATCGGTAAACCCCGGGGAACCGAAAACACACACCAGGCGCTCTAAACGCCCAGCGAGAAGCCCCGTCTCCTCAGCGAGCTCCCTTGCCGCGCAGGAGACCCCATCCTCCCCCGGCTCAAGCTTGCCGGCAGGAATCTCGAGTGTCATTCGGCCAAGGGCGACGCGATATTGGCGAACCAAACAGATACGTCCATCGTCGTCGAGCGCAACAACACCGGCACCGCCATGGTGACGCACGACTTCGCGGTAGCCGCTCGACCCATCGGGAAGAAGAACATCCAGCGTTCTTGCCTCAAATATCTTCCCCCGCCAGCGAAGACGATCTTCGACGGTCTTTTCCACGAATCGCAGATCTGGCGCGAGGGCATCTTTAATGAGCGACAAGCCATGAACAGGACCCATAAGCAGAAGACCCCTTCCAGCATCAATGCCATTAAACGCCTCACATAGCGATATGAAGCATTGTCTACGGCTAACAAAAAACGGACGCAGAAGCGTCCGTCAATTTAAAAATGGTGGATCGTCAGGGGTTCGAACCCTGGACCTTGGGATTAAGAGTCCCCTGCTCTACCAGCTGAGCTAACGATCCATAGAATGGTGGATCGTCAGGGGTTCGAACCCTGGACCTTGGGATTAAGAGTCCCCTGCTCTACCAGCTGAGCTAACGATCCATATTCTGTTGAATGGGGTGGGTGAAGGGTCTCGAACCCTCGACCTACGGAGCCACGGTCCGTCGCTCTACCAACTGAGCTACACCCACCATTTGCTTCCCTCGTCAGGCAGCTCGTTTATTATGCAAACTCTTTGAGGTCGATGCAAGGACTTTTTTGCCGAATTCCAAAAAAAGTTTTCGGCGCTCTAGGAATTACCAAGAAGGGCGAGGATTTCTTCGCGTGTAAGAAGCGCGGATTTGACGCCTTCACCAGTGAGAACGCTCTTTGCAAGGTCACGCTTTGCCTCCTGCATGCCCAAGATCCTCTCCTCGATAGTCCCGCCAACAATGAGTTTAAAGACACTCACATCGCGTCGTTGGCCAATGCGGTGAGCGCGGTCGGTCGCCTGATCCTGCGCAGCGGTGTTCCACCAGGGGTCGTAGTGGATGACGACGTCCGCGGATGTGAGGTTGAGGCCTACGCCGCCCGCTTTAAGCGAGATAAGAAACACGTCGCCATCCCCCGCCTGGAATCTCCTGACGAGCCTCTCGCGCGCCTCTTTGGTCGTCGACCCCGTGAGCATGAGGGTTGAGACCCCCTTGGAGGCCAATCTCTTTTCGATGATGTCGAGCATTGTCGTGAACTGAGAGAACAAGAGCACTCTGTGCCCGCCATCGATCGCCTGGAAGACAAGCTCCGTGCAGGTCTCAAGCTTCGCGGACGGGCCGTCATACCCCTCAAAGCACAGGCTCGGGTCGCAGCAGATCTGCCGCAACTTGGTGAGCTCAGCCAAAATCTTAATCTTATCTCTCTTGAGCTCTATATCCTCTTGGTGCTGAATCTGAAGAGCAAGGCGATCCTCGGAGGCGAGATAGAGCTTCCTCTGCTTGGGCTCCATCTGCGCATAGACGACGCTCTCGATCTTTTCGGGAAGCTCGGCAAGGACCTCGGCCTTGAGACGACGAAGGACAAAGGGACCGATCGCGCATTGAAGCAGGATCGAGGCATCGTGCTCGCGAGCCTCGACGGGGCTCTCGTAACGCTTGGCGAACTCGTCGCGAGACCCGAGGTAGCCGGGCATGAGGAAATCGAAAATGCTCCAAAGTTCCGCCAGGCGATTCTCGATCGGCGTTCCCGTCAAGGCAAAGCGCGCGTCGGCGTCAAGGCACTTAGTGCACTTGGTGACCTGCGCTTTCGGATTCTTTATGTACTGGGCCTCATCAAGAACCACGCGCGCGAAGTGACGCCCAGAGTAAATCTCGACATCGCGTCGCAACAGGTCATATGAGGTCACAAGAACGTCAATGCCGGCGCCAGAGCCGATGCGCTCGGCACGCGAGGCCTTCGACCCCACCACGGCGACGCAGCGAAGGCCGGGGGCGAACCGCGCAAGCTCGCTCATCCAGTTGTATACAAGCGACGCAGGGCACACGATCAGCGAGCAACCCGCCGCCCCTTCTTCCTTGCGAGCAAGGATATGGGCGATAACCTGCAACGTCTTGCCCAGGCCCATGTCGTCGGCAAGGATCCCCCCGAAACCCATGCGCTCCAAGGTTCCGAGCCACCTGAAACCGTCCTCCTGATACCCCCGCAGCTCGGCCTGAAGGCCACAGGGCACCTCGATATCCGCATCGGAATACGAGTTGAAGTCGCGGACGAGCCTCCTGAACCCGGAGTCGCGGGCCAGACGAACGTTCCGGGCATTCTGCAGCAAAGCGTCCACGAGCAGGGCGCGGGCGCTCGGCAGCCCGACGCCGCCCGCGGCGAGCTCGTTGACATCGACGCCGAGGCCGTCGGCAAGCGAGGCGGCCACCTTGAGATTCTCTCCGATACGCACGATGTCGCCCGTCGAGAGGCGCACATAGCGCCGCTTCCTCTTGAAACCCTCGAGGTAGTCCAACAGCTCACGTTGGGTGAGCCCGCTTGCCCCCAGCTCCACATCAAGAAGCCCGCTTTTGACCTTCGCGCTAGCCGAAAGACTCGGCGAGGAGCGCACCTTGATTCCACGCAGCTGCACGGAGAGAAGGACCTCGCCAAGCTCCCTCAGCTCAGCGAGTCCATCGGTGAGCAGGCGAAATAGCAGCTCGTCGTCCGCCTCGTCAAAGGCGTGCCGCCCGTCCACGAGCGGAAAGTAATCCTCGAGGACTTCAATGGCGTGGTACTCCGACACGAGGTCGCGAGCAGGCTGACCGGGCGTGGAGCCGCCGCCGATCGGGGCAGACCAATCACCGTAAGAGACCTCGGCGGCGCATGAGACCACCCCGTCCTCCAACCCAATGCGGAAGCTGAACTCAGCCTCGGGAGGATCAAGCCCCTCAAGGGGCGAGGGGACGTCGAGCTCGGTCCACGTCCGCAGCGCAGGCAGCAAAGACCTGCAGAACTCAGCCGCATCGTCACTGCTCACATGGGGCGCCGAGGAAGAGGCGCAAAGCGCAGCGAGCGCTGGCGCAGCCTCGACGGCAAAGGCTTCGGTGGTCCTGAGGAGCCTGGCGCCCTCGAGCGCATAGCACTTCTTGCCGGAAACAAAGAAACGAAGGCCCTCGGGAAGGGTGATGTCGTAGCCCCCCGATGGGGAGGGCTCTATGGCGCAGGCGATCTTCGGGTCGCCCTCCCCCACGAGCAGGGTGCTCGAGACGGTTTTGGTCCGAGAGCCCCAGCGACCGGCGGATCTGTGGCAAGCGTCCAAGGTGACCTCGCAGCCTTGCATGACGTCAAGGACGTCGCAGACATCTGCGTCCGAGAGAGGGAGTTCCTTGATATCAGTGCCGCGCCCGCCTCCTACGTAGTCCCAGCGAGAAACATAGAGCGCACGCTGGGTGTAGACGATGCGACCAACGATGTCTAGAAGCTGCGCCGATCGCTCATCGAAGGAATCTCGGGTGTGGGCCAGCGTGAGCTTCTTGCCATAGGCGATCTCGGAGCCGCGGCGCCAGGCGCGAACGATTTCCGAGACGTTCTTGACTACGTAGCTCGCAGAGCCCCTGCGAACCGCCAGCTTAAGCGCAAGCGAGTCGGAATCGAAAGCGCGAGGAGGGTGGACCAAAGACACGGCAAGGCTTGCCCGCATGGTCGACTCGGGAGCATTGAGGCGACGCGCGCGACGTGCGGCGGCCTCGGATAGCCTTCGCTCGCTCGCGCAATGGAGAAGATCGCTGACAGAGCTGCTCGAGGGGAGCTCGGTCGCGCGTTGGGGGCCGGCCGTCACGGTAGGCCACGCTAGAGCGACATCGGCTCCGAGGTAGGACAGGGCAAGGGCGATCTCGTGCTTGCACATACCGCCATAGTTCGCGGAGGCCGGGCAGGTGCAGGAAAAATCGAGGACGTCGCATGCCTCCAGGTCGAGATCGACGCCGACAGAGTAGCAACCACCATCGGATGCGGCCACGCGCCCGATGAGCCCAACGGTCGAGCCGAAGCCGCCCTCTGTCTCGGTAGCGGAGATCACGGAGCCCCCGAGGGCAAGCCTCAGCGCGCGCCCGTAGGTGCTCTGCAGCGCGGAGTAGCGCTTCAAGGTCTCTGTCCACCGCTCGCTTGCCACTGATGCCCCTCTCGTCGTTTTAACGACAACCTTACCCGACGAACTGTAAATTCAATTAATTTGGTTTACCGCAAGGCCATAAATTCAGGGAAAAGCGAGTCCCTGCCGAAGCTTGTGTGGCTGGCAGGGACTCGCCATCTTATAGGTTGGTGCAAGCCTTATGCAAAGCGGTGAGCTGAGAGCTTGTGCCTAGTGTTGGTACAAGCTCTGCTTGTTGCAAGCCTTAGCACAACACCTGCTCAAGGTCACCGTGGTCGCGCGCTTCCTCAAACAGCCGCCTGAAGACAACCTCGCCGTGAAGCCCATCGTGCTCGAACTCATTTGTGACCCAGGCCCGGCTGTTTCCCACACGCGAGAGGGTGTCGAGCTGCAACCCCGAGTCCACATACAGATCGTCGAAGTACACGGCGCAGCGGAGCGGCACCTCATTTGCCGCAAGCGCATCCGTGTCGTACAATGCGCCGAACTCGGTATCTTCCATAAGCACGCCCATTGCGGCGGCAAAAGGCTTAAGTGCCGGATCTTCTTGGAACATCCAAGGGAACATTGCCTCACCGAAGAACATGAGCGGACGAGCCGACTCAGAGAACTCAGGGCGCGCCTCGGCCTCATGGGCGGCCGCCCATCGAATAGGCTCGTCGAGCTTTCCGTCGGCATAGATGAACTCCTGCAGGGTCCAGTAGAGCGGATCTGCCGCAGAGCCCGTGAGCGTCTGAACGCCCTCCGCGAACCCCCTGTTCACGTACACCTTGGAAGGGTCTCCGTCAGCGGCGTCAAGGGCGGATTGGGCGCTACCGTCGCTGTCCGAGAACGCAAGGTCGAGAAGGTTGTGGAGCCGCTCGGGTGCGGGCTTCATCCCGAGCCCGCCGCCGCACAGCTGAAGGCGACGCACCGAGAAGGGGCTGCCGTCGGGAAGCAGGACGTCTCCCGCGGAGAGCCTGTCGGCGAGCAGGTCTACGCGCTCCTTATCCGCAGGGTACTTTTTGTACCACGCACCCGTCTTTGAAACCATGCGAGGAAAGGTATGGGCGTACACGTCTTTGGCGCTCGCCGGCACATGGGGAATGCCGCCGCCCACAAAGGCGGCCGCGACGCCATGAGGAAAGGTGCTGAGGTTGCACAGCGTGAGGAAGCCGCCGTAGCTCTGCCCCAACGTAACCCAACGGGCCCCGGCAAAGTCGGTCAAGCGGAGGTACTCGAAGTCACGGACGATCGAGTCGGCCAGAAAACGCTTAAGGTAATTCGCCTGAAGGCAGGCCGGTTCGGCTCCGCAGGCGAGCGCCTCTTCGCGCAGCCGATCCATCCGATGACCGTCCACGGCAGACGAGCGCCCCGTGCCGCGCTGGTCGGGAAGGACGACGCGGAAATGCTTGACCGCCTCGGCGAGCCATCCGTCGCTCTGGGCGTCGAGCACGCGAGGGCCAGCGCCGCCCGGGCCACCCTGCAGGTACACAATGACGGGAAGATCCCGGCCGACGTTCTGGGGAAGGCACACCGTACGGTAAAAGAGGCGGATCTTCTTGCCAGCGAACGCCGGGTCCGGCTCAAGAGCTGCGGATTCAGCGCAAAGCCTCGAGGGCCTGGGGTCGTCGAGGCCGGCATAAAGCGCGGGGCTCGTGCCCCTCCAGTCGAGGGGGACATCAATGGCGTGGTCCTCGACATACAGGCCGGGGAGGTAATACGTGGATAGAAGAGCCATGGGGCCTTCCTTTCTCATTAGACTGTTGAGCAGTATCGCACACGCGCTGAACCAGACAAGCAAAAACGACTGCCAAATCAGACAGGCCGAAATGGCAGGTGGGAGGTAGAGATGCACTACGAGGTGAAAGGCCCGAAGGACGGCATCCCCATGCTCATGCTGCACGGATTCGGATGCCAGCTCGAGCTCATGCGCGGCTGCATGGAGCCGGCGATAGAGGCGGCCGGCATGGAGGAAATGGTATTTCGCGTATACGTCGACCTGCCCGGGCACGGCCGCTCAAACGATGCGCCGCTCTCGCTCGCCTCGAGCGACGCCATCCTCAAAGAGTCGATCGCGGTCATGGATGAGATAGCCCCGGGCAAGGAATTCGCCGTCGTGGGGCAATCATACGGCGGCTACATCGCCCTAGGCATGATGACCTCCTGTCCCGAGAGGCTCCTGGGGTCCGCGCTCATCTGTCCGTTGACCGTCGACAGCCTGGAAGGGCGCCGCGCAGAGGAAGGCGGAGTGATTCTGAAGGACGAGGCGTTTCTCTTGACGCTCACCGACGCCGAGCGCGAGAGCTTCCTGCAGAACGCCGTGCGAGCCGACCGCGACGCCTGGCTGCGGTTCCGCGGCGAGGAGGCCCCCGGCTTTGCCAACGCGAACCCATCGTTCTTAGAAGCCGTGGACAGGAACTTTCCGCTCACTCACGGCGCATCGGAGTTCCTGAAAGGTCCGGACTTCGATAAGCCGAGCCTTATGGTCTGCGGACGCCAAGACTCGATGGTGGGCTATCTCGACCAATCGAGGCTTCTTCCCAAGCTCACGAGAGGAACCATGGCGATCCTCGATATCGCGGGGCACAACCTTCAGTTCGAGCAGCCTGTGCTGTTTTGCGCGCTCATGTCGGAATGGCTTCGCCGTCTTTAACAACGTAGGGCCCCTTAGGCATCCGTCGCCTAAAGGGCCCCCAAAATTGCTCAAGTCAAGCAGCGCGATTACACCAGGTACTCGGCGATCTGAACAGCGTTCGTGGCGGCGCCCTTGCGAATCTGGTCGCCGCAGCACCAGAAGGTGAGCGAGTTCACGCCGTCGGGAGCCGAGAGGTCGCGGCGAATGCGGCCAACGTACACCAGGTCCTGGTCGGAGGTGTCGAGCGGCATCGGGTACTCAAGCTTCGCCGGGTCGTCGACGACCTTGACGCCGGGCGCGGACGCGAGAATCTCGCGCGCCTCATCAGGCGAGATCGGACGCTCAAACTCAGCGGTGATGCTCTCGGAGTGAGAGCGCATGACGGGGACGCGGACACAGGTGCAGTTAACGCGGACCTCGGGCAGGTGCATGATCTTACGGCCCTCGTTCTGCATCTTCAGCTCCTCGGACGTGTAAGCCTCGTCCTTGAAGCCGCCGATCTGCGGAATGAGGTTATAGGCGAGCTGATAAGCGAAGGGCTTGGTCTCCCCCACCTCACCGCCCTCGGCGAGCACGCGGCTCTCGCGCTCGAGCTCCGTGAGACCCGGAAGCCCCGCGCCGGAGGCGGCCTGATAGGTCGAGACGATCAGGCGCTTCAGGCCGGCGGCCTGGTGAAGCGGAAACGTCGGCACGAGGCCGATGATGGTTGCGCAGTTGGGGTTCGCGATGATGTTGCGCGGGTGGTTTTCAATATCAGCAGCGTTGATCTCAGGGACAACAAGGGGCACGTCCTCGTCGAGGCGAAACGCGTGCGAGTTGTCCACGCACACAGCGCCGCGCTTGGCGGCCTCGGGAAGAAGCTCCTTGGCGGCCTCGTCGCCGGCGGCGCCGAGGACGACGTCAACGCCCTCGAAGGCATCCGGGCAGGCAAGCTGCACGGCAACGTCCTCGCCGCGGAACCTCACGGTCTTGCCGACGGACCGGGCAGAGGCGAGCGGGACGAGCTTCTCGACGGGAAAATCACGCTCCTCGAGACACTCGAGCATCTGGGTTCCGACGACGCCTGTAGCGCCGAGGATTGCGACTACCTTGCCTGCCATGGTGTTGTCCTTTCGGAATACTTGGATACCTTGGGTTACATATCGGAGAGCTGAATGACCTCGTCACGAACAAAGCGCTCGTAGATGACCTTGATGGCACGGTCGAAGTCCTCGTTGTTCACGCCCATGATGATGCTGATCTCCTGGGAGCTCTGCGTGATCATGCGGATGTTGATGCCAGCCTCGCCGAGCGCTCCGAAAATCTTGCCGGAGGTGCCGGAGCGCTTCGACATGTTGCGGCCGACGACAGAGATAAGCGCGAGCTTATCGACCATGCTGATGTCGTCGGGACGGATCTCCTTGCGGATGTCCGAGATGATGGAATAGATGGAGTCGCGCACGTCGGCACTGTTGACGACGACGCCGAAAGAGTCGACGCCGGTGGGGATATGCTCGACCGAGACGTTGTAGCGCTCGAAGATGGCAAGCGTCTTGCGCACAAGGCCGACCTCGTTGGACATGTGCGCCTTCTTTATGTGGACGCTGATGAAGTCCTTCTTACCCGCAATGCCCGTGATGAGGTGCTCGTCCTCGCCCGCCTCGGCGTTCTCGCGGATGATGGTGCCCTCGTCGGCGGGACGGTTGGTGTTTTTGATCTGGATGGGGATATTGACCTCGCGAACCGGGAAGATGGCCTCCTCCTGAAGAACCGAGGCGCCCATATAGGAGAGCTCGCGCATCTCGTCGAAGGTGATGCGGCGAATGGAGCGCGGGTGATCGACGATGCGCGGGTCGGCGGAAAGGAAACCCGACACGTCGGTCCAGTTCTCGTAGAGGTTCGCGTCGACACAGCGGGCGAGGATGGCGCCGGTGATGTCGCCGCCGCCCCGCTGGAAGAGCTTGATCTGGCCATCGACCGTGGCGCCGTAGAAACCGGGAAGCACGAAGGAGCCCTTGCGGACCATAACGTCCTTGAGGCGAGCGGCGGTGCGCTCCATGTCGACCGATCCGTCGTGGTGAAACACGACGACGTCAGCGGCGTCGACGAAGGGCATGCCGAGGTACTCCGCCATGAGGTTGGCGGTGAACCACTCGCCGCGGGAGACCACGTACTCGGGAGAGTGATTCTTGATGTTGTTCGCGAAGGCCTGGAACTTGTCCGCGAGCGGCCACTTGAGGCCGAGCTCATCGACGATGTCCTGGTAGCGGCGCTGTATGTCGCCAAGAAGAGAGGTGCAGTCGACGCCGTACTGGATGTGCGCGTTCACGAGCAAAAGAAGATCGGTGATCTTGTTGTCCCCGGAGAAGCGCTTACCGGAGGCGGAGACGACAACGAACTTGCGGTCGGGGTCGGACTCAACGATGCCCTTGACCTTTTTGAACTGCTCGGCGGAGGCGACGGACGAGCCGCCGAACTTTGCGATCTTGATCATCTGTGAAGGTATCCGTTCTGCTTACACGAGGGCTGCCATGAAAGAGCTGGGGTCGGACTCGATCGCGGCATCGAGGGCGGCGCGAGCGTCGACCGCCGTGATGTCGCGAAGAAGCCAGGCGCCGGGCGCGAAGGGCTCGGAGCCTGCCGGCTGCTCGGAGCTGCGAAGCACATAATCGCCGCGAAGCAGCTCGGGCGCGTACTCGAGCCCGCGAGAGAAGTCGTATACAGGGCGGCGTCCCGCGGCGCAATCGAGAACGTCCTGGACGATGGCGTTGCCCGTGGGAAGGCTGCCCGCGCCCTGGCCGTAGAACTTGAGCTCGCCGACCGTCTGGCCGTCGAGGGTCACGAGGTTGAAGTTGGACGGCACGTGCGCCTCGAGCGAGTCGGCGGGCAGGGCGACGGGCTCCACGGCGACGGCGTAGGCGCCGTCCTTCTGGACGCCGCGGCCGAGCAGCTTGACCGTGAGGCCGCGCTCGCCAAAGAGGTCAAGATCGGCCTTGGTGAGGTTGCGGATACCGGAAACGGGCAGGTCGTGGGTACAGGCAACGTCGAACGCCGCCGAGGCGGTGATGATGGTCTTGTTCATGACGTCGATGCCGTCGATGTCCGCGGAGGGATCGCGCTCGGCGTAGCCAAGCTCCTGGGCCTCGGCCAGGACATCAGAGAACTCGGCGCCGTCCTTAAGCATCTGGTAGACGATGTAGTTGGTGGTGCCGTTCATGATGCCCTTGAAAGAGGAGATCTCGTCGATGCGGCGGGCCTTCTCGATACCGGCGATCCAGGGGATGCCGCCGCCGACCGAGGCCTCGATGAAGAGGCTCACTCGGTTATAGAGGGCAGCCTCGGCGAACTCGGCGAAGTGCGCGGCGACGACGGCCTTGTTGGAGGTGACGACGTGCTTGCCGGAGGCGAGCGCGCGCATGATGAAGGTGTGCGCCGGTTCTACCCCGCCCATGCACTCGACCACAAGGTCGATGTCCGGGTCCGACACGATCTCGCTGTAATCAGAGGTCATGCGGGGATCACTCAGGCGGTCGGGCAGCTCCAGAATGCGAGCGACCTCGACTGAGCCCACGCGGTCGCGGATGATCTGGTCGACGCCACGGCCGACCGTGCCGTAGCCGAGAAGGGCGATTTTCATGAGCGGCGAGTCCAATCTTTCGAATCTGTGTCCATAGCCCGTGGGCTCGCGCGCTGCAGGTATGATTACTCGGAGTATCCGCGGTATCAACCGGACGCAAGGAGCCGACAGTGAATTCGTTCTACCACAGCACGCGCGGTAAAACCGATAACGTAACAAGCAAGCAAGCTATCTTGCGCGGAATCGCACCCGACGGTGGCCTCTATGTCGCGGACTGGATCGGCGAGGAGAAGCTCGACCTCGCTCAGGTCTGCAGCCAGACCTTCCAGCAGAACGCGCGCCTGGTGCTCGGCGGCCTTCTTCCCGACTTCACTGAGGGCGAGATCGCCGATTGCGTGAGCGCGGCCTACGGCGAGCAGTGGGACACCCCCGCGTGCTGCCCGGTCACGGCGCTCGGCGACGACTGGCTGCTCGAGCTCTACCGTGGCCCCACGAGCGCCTTCAAAGACGTTGCGCTCCAGATGCTGCCCCAGCTCATGGGCGTCGCTCGCGGGGGAACCAAGGGGGATGGCAAGAAGATCATGATCGTGACCGCCACCTCCGGCGACACCGGAAAGGCCGCCCTCGACGGCTTCGCCGGCGTCAAGGGCTGCGGCGTCACCGTCTTCTACCCGGAAGGCAAGGTCTCCGACATCCAGCATCTCCAGATGGCGACGCAGGCCGGCGACAACGTCGCGGTGTGCGCGGTACGAGGCAATTTCGACGACTGCCAGACTGAGGTCAAGCGCATTTTCGCCGACTCCGAGCTCGCCGAGAGGATCGCCGCAAACGGCGCCGTGCTCTCGAGCGCGAACTCCATCAACGTCGGCCGCCTCGCGCCTCAGGTCACCTATTACTTCGACTCCTACGCCCAGCTCGTGCGAGCCGGCGCGATTCAGCTGGGTGACGAGGTGACCTTCTGCGTCCCCACCGGCAACTTCGGCGACGTCCTCGCAGGCTACTACGCGAAGCGTCTCGGCCTGCCCGTGAAAAAACTCGTGGTCGCCTCGAACGAGAACGACGTCCTCACCGATTTCCTCACCACGGGAACCTATAACCGCCTGCGCCCCTTCAACAAGACGATCAGCCCCTCCATGGACATTCTCGTCTCCTCGAACCTCGAGCGCATGCTCTACTACTTCTGCGAGGGCGATTGCGAGCTCGTGTCTTCGCTCATGGACGACCTTGCAAAGAAGGGCTCCTACACCGTACCGGCAGAGGTCCTGACTCGCATCCAGGAGGTGTTTGCCTGCGGCCGAGCCGACGATGCCCAGACCCGCGCGGAGATCCGCTCCACCTGGGAGGGCCTCGGCGTCCTCATCGACCCCCACACCGCCGTCGCAAAGACCGTCCTCGACGCCATCGAGCGTGACGGCTCCGCGCGCGTCTGCCTTTCCACCGCCTCCCCGTACAAGTTCGGCGCCGACGTCCTTGCGGCGCTTGGGGAGGACACCAATCGAATGACCGGCTTCGAGTGCATGGACGCCCTCGCCGCAAATACCGGCACCGTTCCCCCGGCGCGCCTTTCCGCCCTTCGTGACGCCGAGGTCCTCCACACGGCCGTCTGTGACCGGGACGAGATGGGTGATTTCGTCGAGGCCTCCTGCGCCAGGGTGTTCAAGTGATTGCCGCCGACGGTCAGAGCAAGCCGGTCGTCATCGTGCGCGTCCCAGCCACGTCCGCGAACGTGGGCGTCGGGTTCGACTGCCTCGGGATTGCGCTTGACCTCACGGCCACCTTCCTCATGTCGCCCTCCGAGGAGCTCGAGATCGACGGCTGCGAGGAGCGTTTCCGCGGCGAGGACAATCTCGTGTGGCAAAGCTACCTGAAGGGGTGCGCGGAGCTAGGATGCGAGCCCAAGCCTCTGAAAATATCGATCCTCTCCCCCATCCCGCTGTCGGGCGGGCTCGGCTCGAGCTCGACCTGCGTCATCGCCGGCGTCGCCGCGGCTCAGGTGCTCTGCCGCGGGGCCTTTGATCGCGACGAGTGCCTCGAGATGGCGACCCGCATCGAGGGTCATCCGGACAACGTGGCGCCCGCCATCATGGGCGGTCTCGTAAGCTCTTTTGTCGAAGGCGACGACACGACCTCTACGCGCATGGACATCGCTCCGAACCTTCGCTTCATCGCCATCGCCCCTCCCTACGAGGTACGCACGGCCGACGCCCGCAGGGTTCTTCCAACAGAGGTTCCCGCGGCGACCGCGGTCTGGCAGATGGGCCGCTGCGTTGCCGTGGTCAGGGCGCTCGAGACGGGTGACGCCGCCCTTCTTTCGAAGGCAAATCACGACAAGCTGCATGAGCCGTATCGCAGCAAGCTTATCTGCGACTTCGAGCCGCTCAAGCAGATTGCGCTCGAGTCAGGAGCCTGCGCATTCATGATCAGCGGCTCGGGCTCCACGATGCTCGCGGTCGCGGACGGCGAGGAGCGCGCAGCCGCCGTCCACAAGGCGCTGGCAGAGGCCCGTCCCGATTTTTGGTTGCGCACGCTCAAGGCGAACTCCCTCGGAACCACCGTTGACCTGAACTAACGCAAGGCAAAACCTGACAGGAGGAATTCAAGACGACAAAGAAGCCCGTTCCGTTAAAGGAGCGGGCTTCTTGCCTTGAAGGCGGGCGGGGCGTTGATTCGGCTCGAATCAGCCTCCGAGATATGCTTTGCGCACGTCGTCGTCAACAAGAAGCTCGGCGCCGGTTCCGGTCTTCTTTATGGTGCCGATCTCGAGCACATAGGCGCGGTCGGCGACGGACAGCGCCATGTTCGCGTTCTGCTCGACGAGAAGGATGGTTGTGCCGGCCTCGTTGAGCTCCTTGATGATATCGAAGATCTCCTGAACGAGGATAGGGGCAAGACCCATGGAGGGCTCGTCGAGCATGAGTAGGTCAGGCTTGCTCATAAGCGCGCGACCCATGGCGAGCATCTGCTGTTCACCGCCCGAAAGCGTGCCCGCGGACTGCTCCATGCGCTCGCGAAGGCGTGGGAAGCGCTCGTAGACGTGCTCGATGGTCTCGCGGTTCTCGGCATCCGAGCGGGTGTAGCCGCCCATGTCGAGGTTCTCGGCAACGCTCATCTGCGAGAACACGCGGCGTCCCTCAGGGCACAGCGCAAGCCCGCGCTCGACAATCTTGTGCGCCTTTACGCCGATGATGGACTCGCCCTTGAACTCGACGGAACCCTCGTCGGGCTTGATCAGGCCGGCAACGGTATTGAGCGTCGTGGACTTGCCGGCGCCGTTCGCGCCGATAAGCGTGACGATCTCGCCCTCCTTGATCTCGAACGAGATGCCGCGAACCGCCTTGATGGCGCCGTAGCTCACGTGAAGGTCGTTAACGCTAAGCAGCGTGTCGGCCATTCTAATTCACCCCCTGCTTGCCAAGGTACGCCTCGATGACCTTGGGATTGTTCTGGATCTGCTCGGGCGTCCCCTTGGCGATGATGCGACCGTAGTCGAGAACGCCGACGACCTCGCACACGCCCATGACAAGGCTCATGTCGTGCTCGATGAGCAGGATGGCGATTCCGAACTCGTCGCGGATCTTCTGGATGTTCTCCATGAGCTCCTCGGTCTCGGCAGGGTTCATGCCCGCCGCCGGCTCATCAAGGAGCAGCACCTTGGGATTCGTCGCGAGGGCGCGGAGAATCTCGAGCCGGCGCTGCGCGCCATAGGGCAAGTTGCCGGCTTGGGTGCCCGCGAACCTGCGCATGCCGAAGATGTCAAGAAGATCGAGCACCTTGTCGTGGTACTCGGCCTCCTGCTTCCAGTGGCCCGGAAGACGCAGCAAATCGGTCACGAGGCTCGAGTTCATCGAGTTGCCGAACCCTACGAGCACGTTCTCCTCAACCGTCATCTTGGAGAAGAGGCGAATGTTCTGAAAGGTCCGGGCAATGCCCATACGGTTGACCTCATACACGGACTTGCCGGCAGTGGCCATGCCGTCGAGAAGGATAGAGCCGCGCGTAGGCCTGTACACGTTGGTAAGGAGATTGAAGACGGTCGTCTTTCCCGCGCCGTTGGGGCCGATGAGACCGGAGATCTCGGTGCGTCCGAGGGCGATGTTGAAATCGTCCACGGCGGTGAGGCCGCCGAAATCGATGCCGAGGTTCGTCGCCTCGAGCACCGGGCGCTTATCTGCGTCTCGCTCGGGAATGAGATTGGGGCTCTTGGGCTCGACGAGCTTGACGTCGCCGCGGATGACCTTACTCATGGGCGATCACCTCCTGGGCGGGCTCGCTGGAATCTGTGGGCTTCTTCTTCCAAGGGAAGTCCTTGTTCAGGCATCGCTCTACCACGCGGGAAAGCGAGAAGTCGTAACTACCAAAGAGCCCCTGCGGCCGGAAGATCATCACAAGGATGAGGACGACGGCGTAGGCAACCATACGGAACTCGGAGAACGCGCGCAGCGCCTCAGGCAGGATCGTAAGGACGCTCGCCGAGACGACGGAACCGAGCATCGAACCCATACCGCCGAGGACAACCATGACGAGGATCTCGACCGACTTCATAAAACCGAACTTTGAGGGGTCCATGACGCCGATGCAGCCGGCGTACAGGGCGCCGCCGACGCCCGCGAAAAACGCAGAGACAACGAAAGCGAGCGTCTTGTAGTAGGTGGTGCTCACGCCGGAGGCCTCCGCCGCGATCTCGTTGTCGCGGATGGCAAGGATCGCGCGGCCGTGGCGCGACTTCATGAGCGTATGGATGAGGAAGATGACGACCGCGACGGTAAGGAACACGTTGAGAAAGTTCGTATATCCAGGGATACCCGAGAGACCCTTGGCGCCGCCCGTGAAATCGAAGCCGAGCACGCCGTCGATGTTGTTGATGACAACGCGGATGATCTCGGCGAAACCGAGCGTGATGATGGCGAGGTAGTCGCCCTTGAGCCTCAAGGCGGGGATGCCGATGATCAGGCCGCAAATTGCAGCGCAGACGCCGCCGAAGACGACTCCGCCGATGAACAGCAAAATGGCGGCAGGGCTCGCCATGGTGGCCATAGCCTTGGCGTTGAGGCCGACCACAGGCATCAGCTTCATGATGAAGAGCGCGCAGGAGTACCCGCCGACGCTCATGAATCCAGCATGGCCGAGCGGCAGCTGCCCCAGGTAGCCGGTCGCGATGTTGAGCGAGACCGCCATGATGATGTAGATCCCGACCTGCTCGAGAACGCCGGACTGGTAGCGGTTGACGACGCCGCCGGAGATGAGCGCCTCGCCGATAACGAGGAATACGAGCACAAGTAGGGCGTTGATCGCGTAGCGCGCAGGCATCGGGAGGACTCGGTACTTGTTGCTCGGGGAGACCACCGAGGTGGTGAGCGTCGGGCGCTCCTCTCCCTTGTTGTAGTAATCCTTCATGATGTGCACCCCCTAAACCTTCTCGGTCATGGGACGGCCGAGCAGGCCCGTCGGCTTGACGATCAAAACGATGATGAGCAAAAGGAACACCACGGCGTCCTGCCAAACGGAAAGCCCGATGGCGGAGACGAACACCTCGGCGAAACCGACGATGAGGCCGCCGATGACGGCGCCGGGAATCGAGCCGATGCCTCCCAGAACCGCGGCGACGAAGGCCTTGGTGCCGAGCATGATGCCCATGGTTGGGGTGATCTGCGTATAGGCCATGCAGTAGAGGACGGCGCCGATTCCGGCGAGCGCGGAGCCGACGGCGAAGGTGAACGAGATGGTGTGGTTCACGTTGATGCCCATAAGGCGCGCGGCGCCCATATCCTCGGAGACGGCACGCATGGCCTTGCCGAGCTTGGTCTTCTGGACCAAGAAGGTGAGGACCGCGGTGGCTGCGGCGGTCACAAGGACGGTAAGGATGGCTCTGCCCGAGAGACTAGCGTCTCCGATCTGGAAGCTGCCGAAATCCCCGAAAGAGGGGACGACCTTCGCGGCGGCGCCGAACACGAGCTGGCCGCCGTTCTCGAGGAAGTACGAGACACCGATGGCGGTGATCAGGATCGAGAGGCGCGGGGCGTCGCGAAGCGGGGCATAGGCGATCTTGTCGATGAGCACGCCCAGGGCCATGCAGCCGGCCACGGCAAGAAGCGCCGCGACAAGGGGAGGCAAGCCGAGGTTAGCCATGGCGATCCAGGCGATGTAGCCGCCCACCATGATGATGTCTCCGTGGGCGAAGTTCAGAAGCAAGATGATTCCGTACACCATGGTGTACCCGAGCGCCACGAGCGCGTAGATGCTGCCGAGGCTGAGGCCGTTGAGCAGCTGGGTCAAGAAAGTCATCAGCACTTCCCTTCCGAGTCGTTAGCGGATACTGCGATGGGCACCGAGGGAGCAACGCCGCTCTCGGTGCCCATGGTTTACGATCGCATGGTCGAGCCGGGAGTAATTAAGCCTCGGGCTCGATGGTGTCGAAAATGGTCTCCTCGCCGTCCTTGAAGGTGATGACGAGGGTGGACTTCTGCGGATCGCCGGTGCCGCTGTAGGAGATGGTGCCGGTGACGCCCTCGACCTTGGCAGCCTTGATGCCGTCGATGACGGCCTGCTTATAGTCGTCGGAGCCGGGCTCGAGGCCCTTCTCCTCAGCTGCCTTCAGGCCCTCGGTCACGATGGCGGCGGCGTCGTAGGCGAGCGCGTTGAAGTTCGTCGGGGCCTCGTTGTACTCGGCCTTGTAGTCATCGATGAACTTCTTGACCTTCTCGTCGGGGTTGGAGGCGACGAAGGAGGAGCAGTAGAAGCAACCCTCGAGGTCGGCGGTGGAGGCGTAGTCCTGGTCGCCGCCGACGATGCCAGCCCAACCGTCGGCGCCGAGGAAGACGCCCTTGTAGCCGAGCTGGCGGGCCTGGGTGACGATCATGCCGTCGTCCTGGTAGTAGTTGGAGCACAGGATGGCGTCGGGGCTCGCGGAGAGGATGTCGGTGAGCTGGGCGTTGAAGTCGGCGGCGCCGGAGGCGTAGCCGGCCTCCTTGGCGACGGTGATGCCCTTGGCCTCGCACTCGGCCTTGAAGGCGTCCGCGACGCCGGTGGCGTAGTCGTCGCCGGAGTCGAAGATGGTCGCGACGGTCTTATATCCCTGCTTGGCGGCGAAGTCTCCCATGACCTTGCCCTGGAACGGGTCGGTGACGCAGGCGCGGAAGTAGTTGTCGCCGTAGGAGATGACGTCTGCGGTGGTGGCGGAGGCGGTCACGCAAGGCATGTTGTCCTCAACGGACTTCTGGGCCACGGCGATGGTCGGCTTGGAGGTGACGTCGCCCACGATGGCGGTCACGCCGTCCTCAACGAGCTTGTTGTAGACGGTGACGGCCTCGGTGGCGTCGCCCTTCTCGTCCTGGACGTTAGTCTCCACCTGCTTGCCGTTGATGCCGCCGTCTGCGTTGAGCTGCTTGAACCACAGCAGCGCGCCGTCGCGGCAGGCGACGCCGTACTGAGCGACGGAACCCGAGTACGGGCCCATGATACCGACCTTGATGGCGCCGTCAGCAGAGCCCGAACCGGAGCCGGAGTCACCGGAACCACCACAGCCGGCAAGGCCAAGGCCCGCGGCGACGATGCCAGACAGCTCGAGGAACTGACGACGAGAAACGGATGCGTTCATGATGTCTCCTCCCATGAAGATGCGATAATCACACGCGGTGATTAGTCAGGAGGATAGACCCGCACAAAAAAGAGACCTAGTTGAACACGTGTAGGTTAAATCCTGCGAAACATAAAATAATCATTTAGAAATATTTGCGCGCTCAGCGGTGTGCTTCAGACCTTCCGCCGATATCGGGCAACTACTGTTGCCAAACATGCTCCAACGGCTAAACCGCATAGGTCTATGGCCACGTCGCGGGGCGAGCCGGAGCGCCCGGGGACAAAAAGCTGCAGGGTCTCGTCGAGCACGGGGACGAGCGCGCATGCACCCAGGATTGCAGCTTGCAAAGACGGCGCCGAGGCACCTTGACGCATCAGCGCCCGCGCGAAATTGACGGCGATGACACCAAGAACCAGGTATTCGGAAAAATGCGCCGATTTCCGTATGACAAAGGTACAGGCGTCGGGCTCATAGAGGCCGAAATAGTTAAACGCAGGCCTTAAGAGCTCGTAGACAAACCCGCTCTCCGATGAGGAGGCGGGACCATGAACCATCGAATGTCCCCAAATGAAGCAGACCCACAGAGCAAGAAGAGCTCCCCAGGCAAAAGCCGGGGAGCCGAGTCGCAAGCCGCGCTTCTCCAAGCGTCTGCGCACCGGTTAGGCCTCCTTGGCGATGGGCATCGCGAGATGCTTAGGACGATACGTGCCCGAGTCGTCCGGGCGGCCGAGGAAGCCGGAACCGTTCTTGGAGCCCCTGCGGGAAAGGGCGCTCGTCGAGGTGCCGCCCTCGAGAACACGGAGAAAACGCCCGGCCGCGTTGCGCGTTGCCTTGGACTCGCTGCGCCCAAACTCATCGCCGATAAGGTAATCGACGTAGGACTCGGTATCGACAACCTCAGGATGCCCCGCCATCGGCTTGAACGGGATGAAGGCCGTGCTCTGCTCCAGGCCATCAGGTTCGTCGAGGGTATCGGCGTCGCCGACGATGTCCTCAAACGGCGCGGGAATGACCGGCTCGTAGGTCGCGACTTGAGCGCCAAGGCGATCATCCATCGATTTGAGCGCGGATGCCCAGTCGTCCTCGGAGAATGAGTTCTCCGCATCGCGCAGCTCGGGGTAGACGCCCTCGTCGACAAAGGCGATGCGGTCGGCGATGGAGCCGTGGGAAAACTCTCCCGCGGGCCTCGGTGCGGTGTTTTCCACGGTCTTCTGTGCCGCGGAGACGAGCATTTCCTTCCCTGAAGCAGTGAAATCGGAGGGAATCGCAAGGTCGCCAGTGTCCGAGCCCTCGACGTAATCGTCGATCTTGGTTATAGAGGCGAGCCCCACGGAGGTGTTCCACCAAGACGTGCCCACATCGGCCACAGAGCCGTCGGCACGCTCAATGACCGGGAGACCGCTCATCATATCGGCGCCCATGCGTTCACGCAGCGTCTTTGCCACGCCCTGCGCGCGCGTAGCCATGCGTGCGCCAAAGGTGGCTTTTCTCACGTAGTTCTCGGCAATCTGCTCGTAATCGTTGGTTGCGTGAGACCCGACGAGCGGTTTAAGAGCAAAGGCAGGGGCGGGCTCAGAAAGCGTTGCGGCAGAAGCGTAAGCCGGCAGCTCTGAGACGGTTTCCTCAGCCTCTTCCGCCTTGTCAGCAAAAGGCTCGGAGACGATTGGGTCGGCATGACGGAAATGCTTGCCCACAAGGGCGGCGTCGTCGATATTCTCGCTACGAGACATAAGCGCATGGCAAACGAGGGCGGAAACGAATCCGGAAACAACGGCACCGGTAACGACGCCAACGCCGAAACAAGCCGCGGGGCTTCCAAGGATCTCGGGCACGACCTCGTCGACCGAGAGGGCGAGCGCGGGCGACGGCAGCATAAGGCTCGCCCCAATAAGGCCTGCGGCTACGGCAGGATTCCTTCTCGTCCCCATGAGTAAAAGCACCTCCGCAAAAGCGTCGGCACCGACCTTGAGCTATGGCTGCTGCTTACCAACCTTAGGCTATGACGCCCAAGGCTGCTTTGCTGCCGCGGTTTGGCTCGATTTAGGTGTGTGTGCCGCTGCAACGTACAATATCCGAACTACTATACCGCACATGTAAATGAGGCTGGACGCGGATTGGCCAAGTTTTCAACGGATGAGGAAGTTAAACTTGGCAACCCGCGCCCAGCGATTCGCGTGGTCTTCTAAAAGCCCTGTTTACGAAATATAGTCCGTCTGCTGAGCTTTCTTTGCGCTCTTGATGAGGAACTCGCGGTTGTCGTTGGTTCCCTTAAGGCCCTTTACCAGGGCATTGGCGGCGCGCTCAGTATTGTTCATATTGGCGAGGACACGGCGGATGCCCCAGACGAAAGGCTGGTATTCTGCCGGGATGAGCAGATCCTCATTTCGGGTGCCGGAGGACACGGGATCGATGGCGGGGAAGATACGGTGATCGGCAAGGTCTCGATCGAGCTTGAGCTCCATGTTGCCGGTGCCCTTGAACTCCTCAAAGATGACCTCATCCATCTTTGACCCCGTGTCGACGAGAGCGGAAGCGATGATGGTAAGCGAACCGCCGTTCTCGATATTGCGCGCCGCTCCAAGGAACTTCTTGGGGGGATAGAGCGCCGCGGAGTCGACGCCGCCGGAAAGGATGCGTCCGCTCGCTGGAGTCGCGAGGTTATAGGCACGGGCGAGCCTCGTGATGGAATCGAGGACAACGACGACGTCCTCCCCCATCTCGACCAGGCGCTTGGCGTGCTCGATCACGAGCTCGGAAACTCGGGTGTGGTTGTCTGCGGGCATATCAAAGGTGGACGCGACGACGTCGCCCTTGATGGAGCGCTCCATATCGGTAACCTCCTCGGGGCGTTCGTCCACGAGCAGGCAGAACAGATGCACCTCGGGGTTGTTGGCGGCGATCGACTGGCAGATCTTCTTAAGGACGGTCGTCTTGCCCGCCTTAGGGGGACTGACAATGAGGCCACGCTGACCCTTGCCGATCGGGCTCACCAGATCGATGGCGCGGCCCGTGATGGAATCCTTGCCGTTCTCCATGGTAAGCGGCTCATTAGGGAAGACCGGGGTCAGGTCGCGGAAGCGGGGCCTGGACTTGGCGCCCTCGGGGGCGAAGCCGTTGATCGTGGACACCTTGACGAGCGGCGGGTATTTGGCGTTGCCTCGGCCAGGGCCGACGGTGCCGACAACCCGGTCGCCGGGACGAAGGCCCAGGCTCCTGATCATCTGTTGGTGAACGAAGCAATCGTCATCGCCGGGCATATAGTTGCCCGTACGCAGCCACCCGAAGCCCTCGTTGCCGAGCTCGAGGATTCCGTCGACGGGACGGAACCCCTCGGCACGGGCAGCGGCGGCGTAGATGGCCTCGACGAGCACGGCCTTACGAAGTCCGACGTATTCGACCTCGAGCTCGGCAGCTTTTGCGCGAAGGTCGGCGACCTTCATCTCCGCGAGCTCCTCCATCGTGAGGGAAGGTTCGGAGTTGAAGTCGCGCCCGCGGTTCTTGCGGTTGTTTCGGCGGCCGTTGCGGCCGTTTCCCTGCCCGTCGCCCCCATGGTCTGAGTAACGCTCGCGCTTCTTGCCCCCTGCACCGTTCTGCTGGCCGGCCTCGGAAGGCTTATTGTCGCCATCACGGGGCTCGGGCTTCTCTCCGCGAACGTTCTCGTGATCAGGCTTGCGACGGGTACGTCGGGTGCGGCGCGGCGAATCGCCGTCGGTCGCCTTATCGAGGGCCTTGCCATCGCTCTTTTCGGAAGGCCCCGCGACTGTCTGCACCGCCGTGGACTCAGCCTGCTTCTGGGTCGAAGCATCCTCGGGATTCTTTACGGGCGCAGCGGTCATCATTGGGGGCTCACCGGGGACAGACGAGGCGCGCGTAACCTCCTGCGCGACTTGGTTGAGCTCCTTGATGTCATTCTTCTTGGCGGCATCAAAAGATGCCTCGTCGGTAACCGGCTCGGCATCGACAGGCGTCTTTAGCTTGCGAGGACGCCCGGGCCGGCGCCTGGGAGCCGCAGCCGGAGCCTCCGCGGCGGGACCAGAGTGTTCACCCGCAAGATCAGGATTGGCAGAGGCCTTCTCCTTTACGATTTCCTCAGGCTTAGCCGTTTCGGGTGATACCGATTTGTCAGAAGCCGAAGTCTCCGCAGCCTCCGAGGCGCTTTCGCCCTTTGGCTTCCTCTTGCGCGTAGCCGTGCGTTTAGGCTTGGCAGATACGTCCGAGCCTTCGCCGGAGACCTCGGAAACCTTTTCTCCCGAGTCCGTGGCAGCAACGCGAGAGGAGCTCGTCGCCCTGCGCCTCGGCTTCTTTGCGGCTAGGGTGTCCTGAGCCTCCGCCGCACCAGCCTCCGGTGCCTCCGCCGCGGGCTTCTTTGCCGCGACCTTACGAACGCGCTTTTTCGGTGCCGGCTTCTGCTCCTCGCCGGAATCGACGGAATCGGTCTTCTCGTCTGTCATGTAGGACCTCTCTATATGCACGGCCAGATAACCGGCAGGCCGCGTTGCCGTTTCAGAATATAAAAATGGCAGATTCCAAGAATGCCTGATGAGTAGAACCCATGATGTAAAAGGTGATTAATGGCCCGACTTCAGTCGGCTGCCTTTTTGGTTACTCTAGCAGCAAGAAGCCCGTTAGGCAATCATTGCGATAAAAAACGCCCTGCAAGCCATTGAAAACAGCCAGCAGGGCGTGAGCATAAGACAGAATTGCTATTCCTTGGTCTTGCGGACCTTGCGGCGCACGACGACGGACTCGATGACCCGTTTCATCTCCTCGGCGCGTTCGCGACCCGCGTCTGTGAGCGCGACGCTCGTGGTGTGCTGGCGCCCGGCCTCCCGCCTGCGGTCGACGAGCCCCATATCGGCGAGCGAGCACACGCTCATCGAGACGGTAGGCTGAAGAAGGCCGAGGATATCGACGAGCTGCATGATGGTCAGCGACTCGGCGCCCGAGGAATAGATGCCAAGAAGCACCAGGTCGCCGGCCTTGCAGAATACAGAGCCCATAGCATCGACGTACTTGCAGATGCGCTCAGGGGAAGTGCGCGAGAGGGCGGCGCCGCTGGGAATCTGCGCCCGGGTAAGCACGGCCAGGCGCTCAACGGTGGCGCGCCCCTCCTCGGAGATGCTGCAGACAACGTTGCGGCGATCGATATCGCCCTCGCCTCGCTCGATATATCCGAGGCCAAAGAGGTGGTTCGTCCTATGGGTCATGGTCGGCCTTAAGGCGCTCTGGTACTCGGCGATCGCCGAGGTCTTGAGCGGGGCGTTGGCGACGTCGAGCCTACAGAGGATGGCAAACTCCTCGAACGTGAGCCTCTCGTCGGACTCGACCTTCTGACGAACAACGTTATATGCCCTGCGTACAGACATGTACTCGCGAAGATCCATGCTTACCCCTGATGTTTGACCTCGGATGCCAAATGAACTGCATATAAGGAAAAACCATGCTGTTCATTCAACGGATTATACGTAACGTTCGCCGAAAAACAAAACTCCTTATACCAAGAAAAACGAACTAGAAATATTAAATCCTCAATGACAAGACAAGCTTAATCCCCAAGATGGGCCTACATCGACTGCGGAGCGGAAACGCCAATCGTGTTGAGCGTGAGAGCGAGCACGCGGCGGCATGCGTCGACGGCGGCAAGGCGAGCATGCGAGAGATCCTCGTCAAGCGGGCGGCCGGAGCCCGGAATGACCTGGCACGCCGCGTAGAAAGAGTGGAAGTGGGCCGCGAGGTCCTCGGCATAGTGGGTAAGTCTGAACGGGGCGCGGTCGCGGGCGCAGGACTCGATAAGACCAGGGAGCTCGGCGATCTTACGGGCGAGCGCGGCCTCGGCCGGGTCGGTGAGCAGGCCAAGGTCGTAGGTATCGCCCACGGCACGGCGAGCGACCTCGTCCATTCCGAGATCGGCGGCCTTGTCAACGTCGACGCCGGCGGCTCGGCGAAGAATCGAGCAGATGCGCGCGTGCGCGTACTGGACGTAATACACGGGGTTCGTGTTGTCCTGGCGCTTAACGGCCTCGATGTCAAAGTCGATCATCTGGTTGTTGGACTTCGCGACGAGCGTATAGCGCGTCGCATCGGCGCCGACCTCCTCGAGCAGCTCGTCGAAGGCGACCATAGTGCCCTTGCGCTTGCTCATGCGCACCGGCGTGCCGTCGCGCAGCAGGTTGACGAGTTGGCCGAGCACGACCTCGAACTGATCGGGATAGCCGAGCGCCTCACAGACGGACTGGATGCGCTTGATGTAACCGTGGTGATCGGCTCCCCACAGGTCGATGACGTGGTCCACACGCTGGAACTTGTTCCAGTGATAGGCAACGTCGGAGGCAAAGTAGGTATACTCGCCGTTCGTCTTGATGAGAACGCGGTCTTTGTCGTCGCCGAACTCGGTGGAGCGGAACCACAGGGCGCCCGCCTCGTCGCGGAACAGGTAACCGAGCTCGTCGAGCTTGGCGAGGGCGCGGTCGACCGCAGAGGTCCCCTCAGGGCCCTTCTCATATAGGCTGCGCTCCGAGAACCACACGTCGAAGTCGCAATGCGCCTTATGGCAGGTCTCGCGGATGGACTCGAGCATCATCTTGTAGCCGCGCTCGCGGAAAGAGGCGCAGCGCTCGTCCTCATCGACGCCGGCGAAGGAATCGCCGTCGGAAGCCACGAAGCGGGCCGCCAGGTCGACGATGTAGTCGCCAGCATACGCGTTTCCGCCGAGGGCCTCGTTGAACGCGTCGGTGAAAGGATGGCTCTCGGGAACCTCGTCCGACTCGTCGGCGACATAGGCCTCTCGGTCGGCCAGAAGGACCGCCACCGCCTCATCGCACGACTTGCCCTGGCCAATGAGCTCGAGCAGCTGCAGATAACGTTTTGAGATCGAGTGGCCGAAGACGTCCATCTGGGAGCCGTGGTCGTTGATGTAGTACTCGCGCTCCACATCGTAGCCGGCGCGCTCGAGCACGTTGCACAGCGAGTCGCCGAGCGCGGCCCAACGGCCGTGGCCGATGTGCAGCGGACCAACGGGGTTTGCAGACACGAACTCGACCTGGACCTTCTTTCCCGCGCCCATAGCGGAGCGGGCGAAGTCGTCGCCAGACTCGCGAACAACGCGGAAGATGTCGTTTGCGGAGGCGGCGTTCAGGTAGAAATTGATGAAGCCGGGGCCAGCCACCTCAACCTTTGCGACGGCCGGGTCCTCAGGCAGGTGAGCCACGATAGCCGCGGCGATCTTTGCGGGAGCGCAATGAGCCAAACGAGCGGAGCGCATGGCGACGGTTGAGGACCAATCGCCGTTCGTGGAGTCGGCCGGGCGCTCAAAGCCCATGTCAGCGACATCGAATTCAGGCAGCTCACCCTCGGACTGGGCGATGGCGAGCGCGGCGCGGACGAGTTCCTCGAGCTTCTCGGGCATAACAACTCCAAACAATGATCAAACGGAAATATCAGGTGATTTTATCAAACGGACATAATAGATGAGGCCTGGCCTTGGCAAATTGCCCTGCCGAAGCGACAAAGAGGCGAATTGCCGCCTAAAGAACGGCTCGGCCGGAGCTCCGGCGCTCCTCCACGGAGAGCTCCTGACGAAGCCCCGCGAGACTGAGCTCAAGCCCCACAGGATAGGTCTGCGGATTGAGGAAACGCGTAACGGAGGCATCGAGGTGCATGATAGCGCTCTTGCACCGTTCACGCGCATGCTCGATGGAGGCGGCTCCGGCTTCCGTGCCGCAACCATGGTCAACCACGCGAACAAGCAGCTCGCGAGAGGTGCCCACAAGGCCGTACGAGCGGAACGAGTCCAGAATGTCGATCATCTCGTCGCAGCTCGGGTCTGAGCCCTCCTGGTAAATCATGTCTCCGACAGGGCACTCGGCCTCGTCGAAGAACCGAAGGACCCGCTGGATTCCGGGGATCGTACGCTTATACGCCTGCTCAGAGAGCTTGATGACCGGGCGCCACGGCTCGTCGGCGGATGCCCGGATGGCGGAGAGCTTATACACGCCGCCGAGGCTCGGCTGAGGGTCGCACGTGGCGAGCTTGGTCCCCACGCCGAACGAGTCAATGGGCGCGCCCTGCGCAAAGAGTGACTGTATGGTGTACTCGTCAAGGTCGTTCGAGACCGAGACCTTGACATAAGGCAGCCCAGCCTCGTCGAAGGCGGCACGGGCCTCTTTGGAAAGCTTCGCGAGGTCACCCGAGTCGATGCGGACCGCGGCGAGCCTCTCCCCCGCCTCCTCCATCTCCTTGGCGCAGGTGATCGCGTTCTTGATTCCTTGTCGGACATCGTAGGTGTCGAGCAGCAGGCAACAGTTCTTCGGGCTTGACTTGGCGAATGCACGGAAAGCGTCGAGCTCGGTCGGAAAAGCCATGACCCACGAGTGTGCGTGCGTGCCGAAGACTGGGATACCGTAGATTTTGCCGGCAAGGACGTTGGAGGTTGAGCTGGCGCCCGCAATGTAGGACGCGCGGGCGACGGCGAGGCCGCCGTCGGGGCCCTGCGCCCTGCGCAGGCCGAAATCGGACACTGGGTGGCCCTCGGCAGACTTGACCACGCGGGCGGTCTTTGTGGCTACGAGCGTCTGGAAGTTCACAAGATTCAGAAGGGCCGTCTCGATGAGCTGGCAATCTATGATCGGGCCCATAACGCGAACCATCGGCTCTCGGGGAAACACGACCTCGCCCTCCGGCACGGCATCAATGGTGAGGTCGAGCTTGTGGCCGCGCAAGCACTCAAGGAACGCCGACTTGAACATGGGGCCACCGCCGGGCGCCGTGAGGGAAGACAAGTAGTCGATATCCCCGTCCGTAAAGACGAAATTCTCGACGAGCTCCGCGATCTGTCCGGTTCCGCATGAGACGGCATAGCCACCGCCAAAGGGATTCTCTCGGAAAAACGCGTTGAAGCAAGCCTCGGAACCAAAGAGCCCCGACTCCCAGAAACCCTGAGCCATGGTCAGCTCATACAGGTCGGTGTTGAGGCAAACGTCGGTTGGCTTGGTGCGATCGGTGAGCGACATGGCAATCTCCTAGCCGATGACGGTAACAAGCAGCCAGACGAGGGCGACGCCGACGACGGCGGCGATGACGATCTTTTGCCCGGGAGCCATCTTGAGTTCGTCCTCGTCGGGCTCCATGATCTTTCGAGCGTGCTCGCGGTCCGCCGCCAGCTGGGCAGCACGAGCAGCCTCCTCGCGCGACGCTTTCTCGGCAATGGCCGCGCGCTTTTTCTCAGCGCGCAGACGATCGAGCTCGGCGCGCTCCGCCGCGTCCCGCTCAGCCTGCTCTCGCGCGGCTTTCTCAGCGCGAAGCTGCTCGAGCTCGGCGCGCTCCTCCTCGCTTAGGCCCTCATTGACTGCCATTCTTCCTCCGGGTTCGCTCGATGGTTTGGCTGACGTAAGAATATACCCCTTGCCACAAATTAGCAGCCAGGCCGCCTATTCCGGCCCCGCTACCCCGGTGGCGTCGAAAGCGGGCACGAAGCTTTCGGAGACCGTCCCGCCCTCCTGCCACCAAATACGCTCGAAACCAAGGTCATCGGCATGGCATAGGGCGATCTCGTACTCTTCGTCAGTGACGGCGCGGGCAAGCTCGCCGCCTGCCCTGCGGCACGCGTCGTTGGGGGTGTACTGGTTCATGAGCGAGAGGTCGGCCGAATTCCCCGCTATCCCCCAGATCCTGCCAAGCGCGGCGAGCGTGTCGTCAAGATGCCCGGGAAGCATAAGGTGCCGAACGATAACGCCGCGACGCATAAGGCCGGTTTGCTCGTCGACGAGACGACCGCCGGCCGACTCGACGGAAGAGACCATCTCGGCAAGGGCGGTGGCTGCCACCTCAGGGTAGTCCGCCGCGGCAGAGAGCCTTCGAGCGAGGCCGCCGTCGGCGTACTTGAAGTCGGGGAGCCAGACATCAACAACATCGGACATGGCTCGAATAGTATCGACAAGCTCATATCCGCCCGTGTTGCATACCACGGGAAGGCCCATGCCCATGTCGCGGGCGCGAAGCACGGCCTCGCGCACCGTGGGGGCGAAGTGCAGGGCCGTAACGAGGTTGATGTTCACGGCGCCTTGGCTCTCGAGCTCGATCATCATGCGGGCTATCCTGGCAGGCGTGACCTCAAGGCCGAAGCCGCCCGTCGAGATCTCGTGGTTTTGGCAGAAAACGCAGCGGAGCGTGCAGCCCGAGAAGAAAATGGCGCCACTGCCAGAGTCGCCGGAGATAGGCGGCTCCTCCCAGAAATGGAGCGCTGAGCGCGCGGCGCGCGGAACCGAGGACATGCCGCAAAAACCGGTGCGGCCGTTGTCGCGGTCCACACCGCAGCTCCTCGGGCACAGCCGGCAGCGCTCGTAGGGTTTATTGCCAAACGGCGGATTAGAGGAGGCTTCCACTACTTGCTGCGCCCCCAACGATGGCGCTCGGATCGCTTCTCTGCCTCAGTCTCGAACGCGGCGTCGGCCGGGGTGATGAGCTCGTCTTCGCCAGTTCGCGGATTGTAGTGGTGAAGAAGGACGGGCTCGAACAGGTGAAGTTTATGGGCAAAAAGAAACGAGACGGCGGCGAGCGCGACGAAGATGCCCACACGGGGCAAAGTGCCCACTTGAGTCATGACGACGGACCCCATGCACAAAAGCAAGGTCCACGCATACATAACCAGAACCGCTTGGCGCTGATCGAAGCCCTCGTCCATAAGCCGATGATGGATATGCCCTCGATCGGCCTGGCCGATGCTCACGTGCGCCCTCGTGCGGCGAATGATGGCCGAGAAGGTGTCGAGGATGGGGACGGCCGCGATCACCAACGGAACGATGATCGTGGTAAGTCCCGCAAAGCGGGTGACGGAGAGCAAAGATGAGCACCCGAGCGCAAAGCCGAGCGTGAGGGAGCCGGAATCGCCCATAAAGATGGATGCAGGGTGAAAATTAAAGCGCAAAAACCCAAGAGCCGAGCCGGTGACGGCGATCGAGAGCGCGGCGGCGTCGAGGCGGCCCGCCATCACCGAGAGGACGAACATCGTGAAGCTCGCGATCGCAGAGATTCCGGCTGCTAGCCCGTCGAGACCGTCGATGAGGTTGATGATGTTCACGTAAGCGACGAGATACACCACCGTGACGGGGTACGCCAGCCACCCGAGCGAAATAAAACCGACGCCGAACGGGTTGGAAATGTCGCCGATAACAAGACCACCCGCGACGGCGATAACCGCGGCAAGCAGCTGCCCCGTCAGCTTTTGCTTGGGCCTAAGCGAGAATTTGTCGTCAAGAAGGCCCGTGAGGAAAATCACGCAGAATGCCAGCACGAGCATCCAGTAATTCACGCGCATCCTCGGCGACGGCACAAGGACAACCGGCCAGCCGAAGTGCATGGTTCCAACGTACTGGACGATGAAGGCCGCGGCGATGCCGGCGAAGATGGCGATTCCCCCCATCCGCGGCACAGGGACCTTGTTGACCCTGCGGCCGGTGGGCCTATCGATGGCGCCGAGCCCAATCGCGATTTTGCGGGCAAGCGGGGTTGCGGAGAGCGCGGTAAGAAGGGCGGCCACAAAGAGGAACGCAAACGGAATCCATTCGGGAACTCGTCCGCTCAATTGCCCTCCCCCTCCATAAACCGATAAGACCGCTCTCTCATTAGGCGGCATCCATAGTTGAGACACATAAAAGATAGCTTACCGTAATGCGGTCGCATGGGCGCGCGGCGGCTCCGAGCGGTCGCAGGCACTCCACACAACAAAATGGTCTCCAAAGTCAAGTCTTTACCTGGCCCGAGCATCGAATATATTTGAGATGTCGTCCCCCTGCGCCGTAAACTGGGTGAACCGACAAGCGTTACTTGGGAGTCCTAAATCTCGTGTTCAGTACGGGTATTCCCCGTTGCTGGGAAAGCCGGAACGCGCGATGCGGGCACCCACCTTTTGAAGGTGGGTTCATTATTCGGTGCAGGGGGCGGCTTTTTTGTTCATCGCCATAAGCCGTGGCAATCCATCCCACAAGATAGCGCCCGCCAAAGCAGCCGGCCCGAAGATGACAAGAGGTCTTCTTGCCGTGTCGGGGCCGCCGCCCTGGCGGGCACCAAAGCTTACAGACTCGTCTGCACGAGGGTCGGCTTGAACCCAGCGGCAGCAATGGCGTCAACGATCTGGGCACGGTGCTCGGCACCGTAGGCCTCGATGGTCACGCGCAGCTCAACAGCCGCATTGCGGTTCGTGCTCACGAACTGGTTGTGCTCAAGCTTGACGACGTTGCCGTTCTGCCCGGCGACCACGGAGGCGACGCGCACGAGCATGCCCGGGCGATCGGGCAGAAGCACGCTGATGGTAAAGATGCGGCCGCGCTGAATAAGCCCGTGCTGAACAACTGAGCTCATCGTGATCACGTCCATGTTTCCGCCGGAGAGAACGCAGGCCACGCGCTTGCCCTCGGCAGGCAGGTGCTTGGCGGCGGCAACCGAGAGAAGGCCCGAGTTCTCTACGATCATCTTGTGATTCTCGACCATGTCGAGGAAGGAGACAACGAGCTCGTCGTCATCGATGGTCATGACGTCGTCGAGGTTTTCCTTAAGGTACGGAAACACCTTGTCGCCAACCTCGAGCACGGCCGTGCCGTCGGCGATGGTGTTGGCGGAGGGAATCTTCACGGCATGCCCCGCCTCGAGCGCGGCCGTCAGCGACGGCGCGCCGGAAGGCTCCACTCCGATGACGCGGATCTTGGGGTTGTAGAGTTTGGCGAAGGTGGCAACGCCGCAAGAAAGGCCACCGCCTCCGACCGGGACCAGGATCGTGTCGACGAGCGGGAGCTCCTGCACGATCTCCATGCCAATGGTGCCCTGCCCGGTGGCCACGGTCTTATCGTTGAACGGCGGGATATAGGTGAGGCCCTGCTCCTCGGCAAGCTCGACAGCCTTGTTCTTTGCGTCGTCGAAGACGTCGCCGTGAAGGATAACCTCGGCACCGTAGCCCTTGGTTCGCTCAACCTTGATCAAAGGGGTGGTGGTGGGCATGACGACGATCGAGCGGGCGACGGCATGCGTGGCGGCATAGGCGACGCCCTGGGCATGGTTGCCGGCACTCGCGGTGATCACTCCGCGGTCGAGCTCCTCTTGGCTGAGCTTAGAGATCTTGTAATAAGCGCCGCGAAGCTTATAGGCCCCGGTGCGCTGCATGTTCTCGGGCTTGAGCCAAACGCGGTTGCCGGTAGAGGCGCTGAGGTAAGGACTCTCGACGAGCTTGGTCTCGAGCGTGACCTCCTTAACCTTCTCGGAAGCCTCCTCAAACGCCTCAAGGGTGAGCATCTCGGTCATGGCGGCTCCAATCGTCGCTGCGAATACAAAAAGCCCGGACGCCAAGACGTCCGGGCCTGTTATTTCCTGGTGGAGATGAAGGGATTCGAACCCTCGGCCTCTGCCTTGCGAAGGCAGCGCTCTCCCAGCTGAGCTACATCCCCAGGCGCTATTGCGCGTAGGCTATTTTGCCAAAGCTCGGCTTCGATGTCAATGAGAATCTTGGCCGGTTTCCAATTCCCGACCCGGCTGCGCCCGCAGGCCCAGGAGGTGCGGCCTTTCTGGCCAACGGGGCGCGATCAATAGCGACCGCGCAGAGAATACCATCCGGAATCCTCGGTCACGGCAAGCGGGACGTCGAAGAGGTTCGAAAGCACGTCGTCACGAAGCAGGTCTTCCTTCGCCCCGTCGGCAAAGATGCGCGCTTCCTTGATGAGCAGCACGCGGCCGATGGTCGGAATGATGTCCTCCGGATAGTGGGTGACGAGAATCACGGAGCGACCTTCGGCTGCCAGCGTGCGCATAGTGTCGCGCACGTGGTACATGCCCTCGGGATCGAGCCCGGTGCAAGGCTCGTCGAAGATCAGCACCCGTGGGTCGCGCACGAGCTCGCGCGCGACAAGGACGCGACGGGCCTGACCTGTGGACATGGTCATGATATCCTGACCCGCAAGTCCCGCGATGCCGAGGCGCTCCATGGCGTCCATGGCGCGCGCCCGGTGTTCGTCGGTAGCCTTCTCGCGCATAGGGAGGCCGAGCGTCCCGAAGATGCCTCCGACGACGATATCGAGCGCCGGAAGGTGAACTCGGACCTGATCGTGCATAGTGGAGCTCACGACGCCGAGCGTGGAGCGGATGTCGGTAAGCAGGGGCCTCGCGACGCCGCGAAACCTCACCGGAGGCTCCTCTCGCCACACGGGAAAGACCTCTCGCGTGAGCAATTGGATGAAGGTTGACTTCCCCGCCCCATTGGGGCCAAGAAGAGCAACGTGCTCGCCCTCGCGCAGCTCAAAGTCGTCGACGCTCAGAATCGTGCGCGAGCCGCGGACGACCTCGGCGTCATGTATCTGGAACAGAGGCGCTGTCGAGTTGTTCTCGCCCAAAGCGCTCCCCCTTCATGCTCGAGTTTCAGTGCGCCTGATTCTACGCCGCTCCCCCAAGCCCCAGCCCAACCACATTGCGAAGGTTTCGCAACTTTATCAGTTTCGAAACAAAACCCTTAGCTGCGACTATCTAAACCGAAAGCGCCCCCGCGAAGACTCGCGACTGTGGAAATGCGAAGGAAGGGCATGGGCTAGGCGAAGACCCATAGCTGCTGGGCCTTGTAGTTCACGAAGAACAGCGCGAAGTCGACCAAGGGCTTGACGACGACTGCGGAGACGCCCATCGCGGGGGCAAGCCAGCCGACGGTCACCGCGCTCGCGACCATAATCCCCGCGGAAAGAACAACGTAGCGCGCGACGCGCCGAGCCGAGACCCCCGCGCCGAAGACCTTGCGCCGATTGACGGCGAAGTTCGTGCCGGCGGAGATGATGCGCGCGATCACCGTGGAGACCGTGATGGAGGCCGCGCCAAGGGGCGCGCCCAGAAATCGCATGAGAAGGGCGAACAGCACGAAGTCGAGCGCATAGCAGAACACCGAGGAGAGCGCGTACTTGGCGAAGAGCTCGACCATGACCGCGAGGATACGCACCGTGTCGACGACAGGCCGGAACTCAGAGAGGGGCGCCGCGGGGTCGTTGACGTACGCGATCCCAACCTCGTCAAACGGAATTCCCGACCGTTCCGCCTCGGCGAGCATGGCAGCCTCGAACTCGAAGCCCGCCGCCTCCTCTTCGCACATGTGCACAGCGAAATCCATGGGCAGCCCGCGCAGGCCGCTTTGGGTATCGGACACCCGTACGCCGCAGAAGAGGTGAACCGCAAGACGGGTGCACAGGTTGGCGAAGTGCGTAAGAGGAGGAATCTCGGGCGCGCTGAAATCGCGGCAACCGAGCACAAGCGACCCGGAATCCGAGTTAAGCGCGCGGCCGACCGCGAGAACATCTTTGGGCAGGTGACGGCAATCGTCGTCTGCGCAGACGACCCCTGTGGGCCTCGGCGTCAAGGTCGCGGCAAAGGCGAAACCGGTCTTCAGGGCCTCCCCCTTGCCACGATTGCGCTCATGTCTGACCACGGTCGCGCCGAGGTCCCGGCAGAGCGAGAAGACGCGAGCGCTTTCAGGGCCGCTGCCGTCGTCGACAACGATGATCGGGCCGTCCCAGCGGGCGAACAGGGGCTGCAGCAGCTCTATAAGCCGCGCGTCCGGGTTGTACGAGGGGACGACGAGCGCGATAGGTCCGGTATTCATGCGCGCCATCCTCCTTGTCTCGGTCGCCTACCTTACGTGAGTGTAACAAAGCCCGGGCCCTTCTTCCCTACATGGAAAGAAGGGCCCGGGCAAGCGGGCGCGCCGAGACGCTGGTTACTTCTTGATCCAGCTGAACATGGAGCGGATCTTCTCGCCGGTGACCTCGATCGGGTGCGTGTTGATGGCCTCGCGCTGCTCGAGGAGCCACTTGTGGTCGTTGTTGCAGTCGTCGACGAAGTCCTGGGCGAACTCACCGTTCTGGATGCGGCGCAGGATCTCCTTCATGGCCTCGCGGGACTGCTCGTTGATGACCTTCGGGCCGGCGTAGTACTCGCCGTACTCGGCGGTGTTGGAGATGGAGTAGTTCATGAAGTGGATGCCGCTCTCGTACATGAGGTCGACGATCATCTTCATCTCGTGGTAGCACTCGAAGTAGGCGAGCTCCTCGGGGTAGCCGGCCTCGGTCAGGGTCTCGAAGCCCGCCTTGACGAGCTCGACGAGGCCTCCGCACAGAACGGCCTGCTCGCCGAAGAGGTCCTCCTCGGTCTCCTCGGCAAAGGTCGCCTTGATGATGCCGGAGCGCGCGCCGCCGACACCCCAGCAGTAGGCAAGGGCGATGTCCCAGGCGTCGCCGGTGGCGTCCTGGGCGACGCAGGCGAGGTCAGGCACGCCGGAGCCCTCGGTGAACTGGCGACGGACGATGTGGCCGGGGCCCTTGGGGGCGCACATGATGACGTTGACGTCCTCGGGGGCCTTGATGTAGCCGTAGTGGATGTTGAAGCCGTGGGCGAAGGCGAGGGTGTCGCCAGCCTTAAGGTGGTCCTTGACGTGCTCCTCGTAGACCTTGGGCTGGGTCTCGTCGGGGGTCAGGATCATGATGACGTCGGCCTCCTCGGCCGCGGTGTCCATGTCGACGACCTTGAGGCCTGCCTCGCGGGCCTTCTCGGCGGAGGCGCTGCCCTCACGCAGGCCGACGCGCACGTCGCAACCGGAGTCCATGAGGTTCAGGGCGTGAGCGTGGCCCTGGGAGCCGTAGCCGATGATGGCGATTTTCTTGTTCTGAATGACCTCGGGCTTGCAGTCGTTCTCGTAGTAGATGGTAACGGCCATGCTATGCGCTTCCTTTCGTTGCTGATTGCGCTTGCAAAATATCCCAGCTGCCCATAGGGCAGGTGAAACCGATTTTGGCTAGGGAGGTTCTTTCCCGCCCTTAGGCGTCGTGCCCACGTCCGATGGCGATCTTGCCGGTTCGCGTGAGCTGACGGATGCCGTAGCCGCGGAAGAGGTTCTCCATGGCGTCGAGCTTGGACTCATTGCCGGTGGCCTCGACAGTCAAGGTGTTCTTCCCGACGTCGACGACCTTGGCTCGGAAGACGTTGGCGATCTCGATGATCTCGTGACGGCGGTCGGGCGCGGCCTGGACCTTGAAGAGCACGAGCTCACGCTCGACGGCGTCCTCCTCGGTGAGGTCGCTGATGCGGAAAACGGACACGAGCTTGTGAAGCTGCTTGGTGATCTGCTCGAAACCGAGCTCATCGGCCTCGACGATGATCGTCATGCGCGAGAGCCCCTCGTCCTCAGTCGGCGCGACCGTGAGCGACTCGATGTTAAAGCCGCGGCGGGAGATCATGCCGGTCACGCGCGAAAGAACGCCGGGCTTGTTCTCGACCGTCACGGAAAGAATGTGCTTGCTGGCGGCGTCTGACATGCTACTCCCCTCCCTTCTCGTCCTCGTCCACGAAGTCGGCGGCGTGGCCTCCCTTGTGATGGAGCTTTCCGAAGCCCTTCTCGGAGACGCGGACTCCGCCGAGCGTAACGTCGAGGGCGCCGATTATGTCGTCGATCGGTGCTCCCGGGGCGACCATCGGGTAGACGGTCTGGTCGCGAGGGATCATCACGTCAAGGAGATACGGGCCCTTGGCGGCGAGCATCTCGTCGAGCGCATCGTCGACCTCCTCGGGCTTGGTGATGCGGCGGGCCTGCCAGCCATAGGCATCGGCGAGCTTGACGAAATCGGGGTTGTCGGCAAGCTCGGTGAAGGAGTAGCGCTTGTTGTAGAAGAGGCTCTGCCACTGGTGGACCATGCCGAGCGCGCGGTTGTCGACGATCAAGACCTTTACCGGCACGCCGTTGATGGCAGCGGTGGCCATCTCCTGCGAGTTCATCTGGAAGGAACCGTCACCGGCGATGCAGACGACCTCGTCCTCGGGACAGCCGATTTTCGCGCCGATGGCCGCGGGGAAGCCGAAGCCCATGGTGCCCAGGCCGCCGGACGAGATGAACGTGCGCGCGTGCTCGCGGTGGATGTTCTGGTGCGCCCACATCTGGTGTTGCCCGACCTCGGTCGTGACGATGGAAGCCTCGGGGTCGAGCTTCTCGGACAGCTTGTGGAGGACGACCTCGGGGGCAATGGCATCAGGATAGTCAGCGAAATCGCTCGTGTAGAACGGCCAGCGGTCGCGCCACGAGAAGACATCCTTGACCCACTCCTCGTCATTGGGCTTGGCATCCGCCTTGGCAAGGCGGGAGTCAAGCGCCTCGAGGACCACCTTCACGTCGCCGACGATGGGCACGTCGGGGTTGATGATCTTGCCGATCTCGGCGGGGTCGATGTCGATGTGGATGACTTTAGCGTGAGGGGCGAACTCGGAGACCTTGCCGGTGACTCGGTCGGAGAACCTGGCGCCGACGGCGATGAGAAGATCGCACTCGGTCACCGCCATGTTCGCGTACTTGGAGCCGTGCATACCCACGGGGCCGAGATTCAGGGGGTTAGAGCAGCGCATCGCGCCCTTGCCCATGAGCGTGGTTACCACAGGGATCTGCATGCGCTCGGCGATGGAGGTGAGCTCCTGGCAAGCATGTGAGGTCACGATGCCGCCGCCGGCGTAGATAAGGGGCTTCTTTGCCGCGCAGATGAGCTCGGCGGCAGCCTTGACCTGGCGCGCGTTGCCGCGGTAGGTCGGCTTATAGCTCGGAAGGCTGATCTTGTCCGGGTAGTGGAACACCATCTCGGCACCGGAGAGGTCGCTCGGGATGTCGATGAGGACGGGGCCGGGCCGCCCGGTCGAGGCGATGTAGAACGCCTCGCGGAAGGTGCGGGTAAGGTCATCGGTGGACTGAAGCAGGAAACTGTGCTTGACCACGGGCATGGTGATGCCCACGATGTCGGACTCCTGGAAGGAATCCGTGCCGATGACGCCACGCGTGACCTGGCCAGTAATGACGACCATGGGCACGGAGTCCATGAAGGCGGTCGCGATGCCGGTGACGGTGTTCGTCGCCCCGGGCCCGGAGGTGACGAGCACAACGCCGACCTTGCCGGTGGCGCGGGCGTAGCCGTCGGCCATATGGGTCGCGCCCTGCTCGTGACGGGCCAGGACGTGGTGGATCTTCTTGCTGTCATAGAGCGCGTCGTAGATCTTGATGGCCTGACCGCCGGGGTAACCGAAGAGCGTGTCGACGCCCTCGGCCTCGAGGCTGGCGATGATGGCCTGGGCGCCGGTCATCGTCTTTCCCTCGTGCTCGGTCTGGCTACCCGGTCCGAACGGCCGTCCCTCTATCGCGAGCTTGCGCATCGCGAGCTTTTCCTCGAGCGTCGTCATCCGATATACGCCCCCTTGTCTGCACTGGAAACGAGCTTTGCATACTTTGCCAGGACACCGTGGTCGTGCTTGGGCGCGGGCGCGACGAACGATGCGCGACGCGCCTCGAGCTCCTCGTCCGAGACGTCGACGTCGAGCCGTCCGCCCTCGATGTCCACGGTGATCATATCCCCTTCATGAATGAGCGCGATGGGGCCGCCGGCAGCCGCCTCGGGGCTCACGTGACCGATGCAGCCGCCCTTGGACGCACCCGAGAAGCGGCCGTCGGTGATGAGGGCGACGCTCGTGGAGAGTCCCATGCCGCAGATAGCGGAGGTCGGGGTGAGCATCTCGCGCATGCCCGGACCGCCGGCTGGGCCCTCGTAGCGGATGACCACGACGTCGCCGGGGTTGATCTTTCCCCCGAAGATCGCGTCGCACGCCTCCTCCTCGGAGTCGAAGCAGCGGGCGGGGCCCGTGTGGGTCATCATCGAAGGGTCGACAGCCGCCTTCTTGACGATGCCTCCGTCGGGGGCGATGTTGCCGTGGAGCACGCGCAGGGCGCCGACCTTCGAGAAGGGGTTGTCGTGGGTTCTGACGACCTCGCCGTCCGCAGGGCGCCCGCAGCGCTCAAGATACTCCGGGATCAACCCCATGCAGGTCAGGGCGCTGGTGTCAAGAAGACCAAGCTCCGCCAGCTCGTGCATGACCACGGGCACGCCACCGACGGCGTACAGGTCGATGAGCGGGCGAGGGCCGGAAGGCTGGAGCTTGACCAGGTGAGGTGTGCGGGCAGAGGCCGCGTCCCAGTCGTCCATGGTGATGGGGCATCCCGCCTCCATGGCGATCGCGGTGAGGTGCAGCACCGTGTTCGTGGAGCCGCCAAAGGCCATGTCGCACTCCATGGCGTTGTGGATAGCGGCAGCAGTGACGATGTCCTTGATGCAGACGCCCTTCTCCAGCAGCTCCATGACCTTCATGCCGGCGTGCTTGGCCAGGCGCAGACGCTCTGAGTAAACGGCGGGGATGGTTCCGTTGCCGGGAAGCGCGATGCCCAGGGCCTCGCACAGACAGTTCATGGAGTTCGCGGTGAACATGCCGGAGCAGGAGCCGCAGGTGGGGCAGGCGGAGTTTTCGAGATAGGTCAGGTCATCCTCGCTCATAGCCCCCGCTTGGACCTTGCCGACTCCGTCAAAGAGGGAGTTGAGGTCGGTGGTGGGGCCGTCGTTGCGGCCGCGTTGGTGGCCCGGGAGCATAGGACCGCCGGACACAAAGACCGTGGGGACGTTGACGCGAAGGGCCCCTAAAATCATGCCCGGGACAATCTTGTCGCAGTTGGGGATGCAGACCGCGGCGTCGAACTGGTGGCCATGCATAGCGATCTCGAAACTGTCGGCGATGGTCTCGCGCGACACAAGGCTGTAGTGCATACCGTCGTGGTTCATGGCGATGCCGTCGCAGACGCCGATCGTCGAGATCTCGATAGGGACTCCACCGGCCATGTAAATGCCCGCCTTGACGGCATCGGCAATCTTGTCGAGGTTGTTGTGGCCGGGGATGATGTCGTTGCGTGAGTTAAAGACCGCCACAAGCGGGCGATTCATCTCTTCATCGGTGAGTCCGTCAGCCTTAAGAAGGCTTCGGTGAGGCGCACGGGCCAGGCCCTTCTTTATGGCATCGCTTCTGAGCTGCATCTTTTGCAAATCCCCTCTCGCTTCCTCGAATCAATAATGAGAAATGCGAGACGGATAGATACAGCTATCGCTCGACGCCCAATAACGGAAGGCTCCGGCTCGGGGTACTTGCCTTTGCAAGAAACCGGGGGTGTCCGGCCTTGCTCAGACGTTCTCGCGAGCTGCTCGAGGGCGCTTTCTTCGCCGTCCGTCGCGGGTTCTCAAAACTCCCCGCTCTCTGTGGCACGGATGCGGCGCGTACTTACCCTGTCCACGCATTTGCTCAGTGGGCGTAGATTAACACAGACGATAATGGGCAACGTCGAGGAATCATCGCGTTTCGAAAACGGAAATGATTGACACGAGCCATCACAAGAAAAAAGCGGGGAGCCGTCGTATGGCTCCCCGCCTTGCCTTGTACTTTGGTATCGCCGACTTTCTCTAATCGAAGAATAAGGACTTTAAGTTAATCAATCGGGCCCGCGGACGTTTCCTCATTGGCCTGTGTCCGAGATATCGTCGAAGGAGGGTGGCGAGTGCGCTCGCCCGAGTTAGTTGACCTCAGTCACATCGGCGGGCCCTAAAGCTGAAGCATCTTCTGTGTTCATTGGACTCGCCTCCTCGGTCGGTCGCCTTGGTGGTAGCGACGTTTCTTTGTTGTTGCTAGTATCCCCGCGCGATTTGAGCCTAATCACTATTTCGCGCTTTGTCCGCAAACGGTATAAAAATGTCCCCGAGCGGCAAGACCGTTCGGGGACATTCAAATACTAAGTAAAGCTCTATCGAGTCGCGTGCAAGAGCTTACTCAGCGTCAGCGAGAGCCTTCTTGGCCTGAGCGGCGATGTCGGCGAAGGTGTCGGCATCGGAGTAGGCGATCTCAGCGAGGACCTTGCGGTCGAGCTCGATGCCGGCCAGCTTGAGGCCGTGCATGAGGGTGCTGTAGGAAAGGTCGTTCTGGCGGGCAGCGGCGTTGATGCGCTGGATCCACAGGGAACGGAACTCGCGCTTCTTGGCGCGACGGTCACGGTACTGGTACAGGCCGGAGTGACGGTCCTGCTCCATCATGCCGCGGAGAGTGCGGGAGGAGGTGCCGTAATAACCCTTGGTGCGCTCCTGGAGAGTGCGGCGCTTCTTCTTGGAATTCACTGCGCGCTTAACACGTGCCATTCAAATCAACTCCTTGGTAATTAGATCTAAGAGGTGCGCGTAAGCGCTGTTACTTGCCCATGCGCTGGGAAACGGTCTTGACATCGCTCGGGGCGAGCTCGGTCTCCTGGCGGAAGCCGCGGATGCGCTTCGGGGACTTCTTGGTGAGGATGTGGCTCTTGAAAGCCTTGGCGCGCATGATCTTGCCGGTACCGGTCTTGCGGAAGCGCTTGGCGGTACCCTTGTGCGTCTTCATCTTGGGCATGCTAGTTCTCCTTCTGGCTCTTGTCATCGTCAGAGGCCTTCTCATCAAAGGCACCCTTGATGGGGACGATGAGCATGTGCATGTTGCGGCCTTCCATCTGAGGCTTCGACTCGACCGTCGCAACGTCCTTGAGGTCCTCTGCGAGGCGATCGAGCACAATCCGACCCTGCTCCGGGTGGGCCATTTCGCGCCCGCGGAACATGATGGTGATCTTGACACGGGCGCCCTTCTTCAGGAAACGCACCACGTGGGCCTTCTTGGTCTCGTAGTCGCCGACGTCGATCTTGGGACGGAACTTCATCTCCTTGATCTCGACCTTCGCCTGGTTCTTGCGAGCCGCCTTGGCCTTACGGTCCTGCTCATACTTGTACTTGCGGTAGTCGAGCACCTTGCAGACCGGGGGCTCGGCGTTAGGCGCGATCTCCACGAGATCGAGACCCTGGTCGTTGGCAATGCGCAGGGCGTCGCGAACGCCAAAGAGGCCAAGCTGAGAACCGTCGACGCCGATGAGTCGGCACGTCCGAGAAGTAATCTCCCCGTTGATGCGAGGACCGTCGTTTCTGGCTATCGTACACACCTTCCCTTCGTGGAAGCCCCTTGCGGGCCGCCATTAAAAATCTCCCGGAGCCACAGCAGCATCCGGGAGACAGCATTCCACCCTGAAGCGGAATCAACGTTTGTTGTTGTCTGACCAGACAGCTGCCAAATAGGCGCCGTGTAGGTGGGGGCTCAATCTCAGCCCCGCTTTCTAAAAGAGAATACTAGAGCAAATGACGCCTTGCGACAAGCCTCATCCACAATTGCTCCAGAATCACGGTGATAATTCCGTCGCCGTCGCTACATTGGCATCGTCGGAGCCACGAACGCGCGAGCCTGGTACTCGCGGTCGAGGGCGTAGAGGCCCTTCGGGTCGCTGCCGAACAGCTCCATATTCTTGATCATGTCGGAGGCGTTGGCCTCCTCCTCGCCCTGCTCCTTCACGAACCAGTCGAGCATCTGCATGGCGCGGAAGTCGTGCACGTCGTTTGCGGCGGCATAGCAGCGGTTGATGCACTCGGTAATGTGCTTCTCGTGCCCAAGGCCCGCCTCAAGAGGCTCTCGGTCGCTGGAGAAGGTCATGTCGGGCTCAGCGATGGCGAGCATCTTCACCGAGACGTCGTTGTCAAGAAGGTAGCGGCGCAGGATCTTTGCGTGGGCGACCTCCTCCTGCACCTGGACCATGTACCAGTTGGCAAACCCCTTGAGGCCGCGGTCCTCATAGTAGTCTGCGAAGGTCAGATAGAGATACGCGGAATAAAGCTCCTCGTTGATCTGGTGGTTTAGAAGCTCGGAGAGTTTGGCATCCATGTCTGTTTCCTTTCGCGTCGGCGGGCCGGAATTGGCCGCGTCACTTCATTTGTTCTATACCCCGCCAACGGCAAAGGTATCTGCTACACTTATTCGGCACATCGCGTGCGCCCGAGTGGCGGAATGGCAGACGCGGCGGTCTCAAAAACCGCTGAGGAAACTCGTGTGGGTTCAAGTCCCACCTCGGGCACCATAAAACAGCAAGGCCCCTTACGGGGCCTTTTTCTTTGCTTCGAGCCCCTGCGCCGCATCATCGAAGGAAGGGGTTGCGCGCGAGCTCAGCGCTCATGGTCGTGGACGGGCCGTGCCCACAGAGCAGTCGAGTGCTGGCCGGGACGCGCCCGGCGAGCTTGTGGAGAGACGCCAAGATCTGCCCCTCGTCTCCCCCGGCAAGATCGGTGCGCCCGTGGCTTCCGGGAAACAGCGTGTCCCCGACGAAGGCGACTCCCTCGGCGCTTCCTTTTCCAAGAAGGACGACGCCGCCCGGCGTGTGCCCCGGCGTCGCGATGACCTCGAACTCCGCCGAGCCGACGTGCAGGACATCGCCCTCGGTAAGTCCACGGTCCGGCAGCGGGGCGTTGTCGTCGTAGGCGATGCCGATCTCGGAGACCTCGCCGGCGCGCGTGGCGAGCTCCGCGTCGGCGGGATGTATCAGATACGGTGCCCCGCAGGCACGCTTGAGCCCGACCACGCCGCCCACATGGTCGCCGTGGCCATGAGTGGCGACGATGTAGTCGACGCGGACATCCGCAAGCTGCTCGGCGACGGCAGCGCCGGAATCACCGGGGTCGACGACCATGCAGGCGCCTTCGCTGATATATGCGTAGCAGTTGGTCTGTATCGGGCCCACCACAAAGCAGCGGATCTCGTCCTTCTTGGCAGTCATGGGGTCTCCTAACCGCGACGCTTAAGCTGCTGGGCGCCCTCGCCCGGCATGAGGCGCCTCGCGTCGTAGACCGACGGGACGCGGCTGACAGTGGCGAGCAGAGAATCAAGCAGGCTCGCGTCCGAGATGGAAACGAGGAAGCGCAGGCGTGCGATGCCCTGGCTGGAGGTCTGTGTGGCGCACGAGAGGATGTTTCCGCCCGCGTCGCCGATGGCGATGGTGGCGTCCTTGAGCAGGCCCATGCGGTCGGTCGCCTCGACGACGATCTCGACCCTGAACTCGGTGGCGCCCGAGGTGTCCCAGGCGACGTCGATCAAGCGCTCGGGATGGGCCATAAGATCGGCAACGTTGGGGCAGTTGGACCGGTGCACCGAGACGCCACGGCCGCGGGTGATGAAGCCAACGATGTCGTCGCCTGCCACGGGATTGCAGCAGTGGGCGAGGTGCACGAGCAAATCGGCGTCTCCCTTGACCACGACACCGCAGTTGACGTGGCGCTTCTTGCCCTTGGACGCCTGGGAGATGGCGTAGGACTTCATGATGGGCTTGTCGGTTGCGAGGGCCTTGGCGCGCGCGGCCTTGGCCTCGGCCTCCTTGGCGGCCGCCTCGAGCTGCTCGGGCGAGCCCTCGCTCAGAATCTCCTCGATACGGTTCGCGGCGAGATTCGCCGTGATCTTGCCGTTGTGGACGGCGGCGAACAGGTCATCGGCGTCCCTGAAGTTCAGCCCCTCGCACGAGCGCTCGATGGCCTTCACGGTGCGCTTGGCCCCGATGCCGTATCCGCGGCGGCGAAGCTCGCGTGCAAGCTCGCCGCGACCCTGCTCGGCGTCGTCGCTCTTCGTCTCGCTCGAGAAGTACTTGCGAATCTTCGCGCGGGCCGAGGGCGTGACCACGATGTTCATCCAGTCATGGCTCGGCTTGGCGTTTTTGTTGGTCAAGATCTCGACGCGATCGCCCATGTTCAGCTTGTAGGTAAGAGGAACCACCGAGCCGTTGACCTTGGCTCCGACGCAGTGGTTTCCGACCTCGGTGTGGACGGCGTAGGCGAAATCGAGCGGGGTGGAGTCGCGTCGCAGGCTCAGCACCTCGCCCTTTGGCGTGAACACGAAGATCTCGTGCTCAAACAGGTCGACGCGCAGGCTGTCAAGGAACTCATGGGCGTCGTCGACGTCGTCCTCGACGGCCCAGTCGAGGCTGCGGCGAATCCAGTTGATGGTCGAGTCGATCGCGCGGTCCTCGGCGCTCATCTTTCCGCGCGAGTTGCCGGACTTCTTGTAGAGCCAGTGGGCTGCGATGCCGTACTCGGACGCCTCGTGCATCTCGACCGTGCGGATCTGAATCTCGATGGGGCGACCGTCGGGGCCGACGACCGTCGTGTGCAGAGACTGGTAGAGGTTGGCCTTCGGCGTGGCGATGTAGTCTTTGAATCGACCAGGGAGCGGGTGCCAGAGCGTGTGGACGGCGCCCAAGGCGGAGTAGCAGTCCCCCACCGTCTGAGTGATCACGCGAAGCGCGATGAGATCGTAGATCTCGGAGAAGTCGCGCCCCTTGCGGGTCATCTTGAGATAGATGGACCAGAGGTGCTTGGGGCGGCCCGTGATCTGATAGTCCTTGAGGCCCACGCGCTTAAGCTCGTCATCAAGGGTCTTGATCGCGGCCTCGGCGTCGTCCTCGCGCTGGGCGCGGGAATCCTGCACCATGCGGGCGACGCGCTGGTACTCCTCAGGCTCCAGCCAGAAGAAAGCAAGGTCCTCAAGCTCCCACTTGATCGAGCTGATGCCCAGTCGGTCGGCAAGAGGCGCGTAGACGTCCATGGTCTCACGTGCCTTGAACAGCCGGCGGTCGGGCGGCAAAGCCGCCAGCGTGCGCATGTTGTGCAGACGGTCGGCGAGCTTGATGATGACGACACGGATGTCGTGGCTCATGGCCAAGAACATCTTTCGCAGGTTCCAGGCCTGCTTCTCGTCCATCGAAGCGACCTTGACGTTCGTGAGCTTGGTCACGCCGTCCACAAGATCGGCGACCGTATCACCGAAAATACCCTTGAGCTGGTCGAGCGAGGCCGAAGTGTCCTCGACGGTGTCGTGGAGCAGGGCGGCGCAGATGGTGTCCTCGTCCATGCGCAGGTCCTTGGCGAGGATGAGCGCCACCTCAACGGGGTGGTTGATGTAAGGCTCGCCCGAGCGCCGGCGCTGGTCACGGTGATAGTCGGCCGCGAAGCGATACGCGCGGGCAACCTTGTCGATGCTATCGGCGTCCATATAGGACTTGCAGGCGCTCTCGAGCAGCCGGAAGTTGGCCGCCGCAGGGGGTTGCTTGATAGTCGGCCTGGGCGCAGGGACGACGGGGGCACCGAACGTCTTGTCCTCCATGATCATACCTTTCCGACCACAGCCCCGAAGCTCGGGGCGATGGGTCTCGTCACATGGGCGAGGAGCTCTTCCTGGGGACAATGTAACACCCAATCGCAGAAGTTCGCGAACTCGTCTCGACCTTGCAATCCTTCGAGGTAGCGAGCCGACCGCTCCAGGTCCATATGCTCGGGGGACGGCGCCATGCGCACGCGACGGGAGTCGCCGAATCCGTCGACGGAAAGAAACCCGAGCTCAGCGAAGACAGCAAGGCCGCTCTCGACCTCAGAGGGATCGAGAGGGCGGGCGGGGTCGCACTGCGCTGCCATGACGACGAGCTGCTCGATGTCGAGCGCGAAGGCGCCGTGGGCTGCGCGCGACAAGGAGACGAGAGCGCGCCAAAGAGCCACGAGGTCCGCGCGGGCGGGGGCACCGGCAGCGAGGATCTTCTCGTTAAGGCGCACGTCGCGCCCCCCGAACAAAAGATGCACGCAGGCGGCAAGGCCGTCACGGCCGGCGCGGCCGCTCATCTGGTTGAACTCGACCCGGTCGAACGGAAGCGTGTAGAGGACGACGTCGCGAACGTCGGGAAGGTTCACGCCCTCCCCGAACGCGCTCGTGGAGACGATGCACGCGATGTCGCCCGAGCGGAACGCCGACTCGACGCGGCCGCGAACGTCGCGCGGCAAACCGGCGTTGTAGAACGCTATCCTGCCGGCAAGGTCCGGGAGCCGATGCCTGAGAAGGCGAACGACCTCGACGGACTGCTGGCGAGAAGTCACGTAGACGATGGTCTTGTTCCCGCCCGAGACGAGGCTGACCAGAGCGCTCTCACGGTCGTGAAGGTTTCTGTGGTCGACAATGCGCAGGTTGGCGCGTTCCGCGTCGTCGACGATAACGTCGCCGGGGTCGATGCCCAAAAGCGAGCAGATCTCGGCAGCGGCCGCATCGGACGCCGTGGCCGTCACGGCGAGGCAGGTGGGGGACCCGAGTTCCCCTCGCACGCGGGGCAGCTCGCCGTACGCGCTGCGGTGACCGGACTTTGCCTCCGCCGCATGGTGGGCCTCATCCACGACGAGGAACGAGACGCGGCCGGACTCCGCGAACCTATTCGCGTGGATCGCAAGAAACTCAGGCGTGGTGAGCACGACATCGACCGTCGCGCCCATCAGGCCGTCAAAGACCGCGTCTCTCCCCGCCTGATCGGTCTCGCCCGTGACGACGGCGGCGCGAAGCCCGAGGGCGCCGAGCGACTTCTGCAAATGGAAAGCCTGGTCGGCGACGAGGGCCCTCAACGGATACACGAACACCGAGGCTCGGCCCTCAAGAATCGCCTCGCGCGCAGCGTGCAGGTGAAAGATAAGCGACTTGCCGCGCCCCGTCGCCATAACGGCCAGGCAGCTTTTGCCCCGCGACAGGCGGCCCAAGGCCTCGGCCTGAGCGGGGAGCAGATCGTGGTCGCCGATCATCCTGCGGGCGAGCTCGGCCGTCAGGGCCACTTCGTCGAGGCTCTCGAGTCCGGGCGCCTCAGCTACGGAGTCGTCGGCGCCCAAGGCCCGCGGCCCCTCTCCATCGACAAGCGATTCATCCGCAAGCGCGCAGGCTTCTTCCGCGACGGGGCAACAGGACGCCCCGTCTACGTCGCGGACCAGGATGTCCTTGACCATGAGCTTGACTTTGGTCCTGCCCTGCCAGGTCTCGTTGACCGCCTCGAAGACGAGGTCCACAGCGCCGTCGCAATCACAAAGCCTGGCCGCGTCGGGCGCGCGGAACATGATCGCGGGAACGCATCCGACGCCGTCGGTGGCAAAGAAGCGCAAGTGGGCCTGGTCGGCGCCGACGCAAGCGCGGTTGCGCATGCTCACGCCTCGGGCAGCAAAGAGGGGCTTCTTGTTCCCCCGGCCAAAGGGCTGCAGCGCCTCGAGCGCGGCCACGGAATCGACCGTGAGCTCCTCGAGCCCGACCATCGCGGTGATCTCGTTGGTATCCTGGAATTGCTCCGCGGGAAGCCCGGCGAGGACTGCCTCCAACCGCTCGCGGAACTCATCGAGCCTCGAGGCCTCGCAGGTCACCCCAACCGCGCCGGCATGCCCGCCGAAGCGAACGAGGCAGTCGGAGCACTGCTCGACGGCGTGGAACAGGTCGACGGACCCGACCGATCGCCCCGAGCCCTTGGCTATGCCGTCCGTGATGCTGAAGAGAATCGCCGGCACATGGTAACGGTTGACGATGCGCGAGGCGACGATGCCCTTGACGCCCTCGTGCCAGCCCTCCCCTCCGACCACGACGACGTGGCCGCCGGAATAGCCGAGGGCGTCGATCTTTGCCATAGCCTCGTCAGTGAGCTTCGACTCGATGGCCCTGCGCTCGGTGTTCGTCTCCTCAAGCTGCGTGGCGAGCATTGCCGCGCGACGAGAGTCTTCTACCATGAGCAGCTCGAACGCAGTGTCGGTCGACCCCATGCGGCCTGCGGCGTTCAGGCGAGGGATCACCGAGAAGGGCAGGGAGTCGGCGGAAATGTCCGCGATCTGAATGTTCGCGACATCGGCGAGCGCGGACACCCCGGGACGGGGAGCGGCCTTCATCCGTTCTATACCGTCTGCGACGAGCGCGCGGTTCTCCCCCTGGAGCAGCATCATGTCGGAGAGCGTGCCGAGCATGGCGATGTCGGTGTAGGAGCGCCACAGCTCTGGCTCGCCGAGACGGCGGCCGAGCTCTTGAACGAGCTTCAAGGCGACGCCGGCGCCGGCGAGATCTCGCGAGGGGCAATCAGCTGAGAGCTTGGGATCGGTTACGGGAACGCCGCGCGGAACGAGGTCGGAAGGCTCATGGTGATCGGTGACCACAACATCGATTCCTCTGGCAAGAAGGGCCTCGACCTCGGCGCCGGACGCGATCCCGTTGTCCACCGTGACGATCAAAGAAGGGGAGCAGGCCTCGAGCACGCGGTTGAGGGCCTCTTTGGACAGGCCGTAGCCCTCCCCGAAGCGATGCGGGATGAAGGGGTGAGCCTCTGCGCCCAGGTGACGAAGGGCAAGCGTGAGCAGGCAGGTTGACGTCATGCCGTCGACGTCGAAGTCCCCGAAGACTGCGATGACCTCCCCATCGGCAAGAGCCTGCTGAACCCTGTCGGCGACCTCCCCCATCCCCGGGATGCACAGCGGGTCCTCCCAGTCGCGGGCAAGCGACGGCTCGAGAAACTCGCAGGCGCGCTCGACGTCCGCGAGGCCGCGAGCCGCGAGCACGCGCGCGACGAGCGGCGAGACGCCGAGAGAGCGCCGCAGCTCGAGCTCGGCGGCGGGATTCGCGGAAAGCAGGCTCCAACGACCTTCGGTAAAAAGATCGGCCACCCTACTCACCGCCTTTGCTGGAGCGGCCCTGACGATCGGCCTCGACCGCGGCTCGGGGAACGCCCCAGAAACCTGGCCGCCTCTGGGCAGGGCCCGACCAGAGCAGCCTCAGCGCCGGTGCCTTGAAACAGGCGGCCGCCACGGCGTCACACGCCGTTCCGGCCGCGAGCACAAGGAAGAAGCCCCGAGCAGGCTCGCCCGTCGCGAGCGCCAAGACGAGCGCGACGACAAAGATCGCGGCGTCTCCGGCGACGGCGGCCTTGATGGCGCGCGAGAGTCCAAGCGAAAAGGCGGCCTGGGACTTCTTGCCGGATTTTGCTTGGCAGCGGACACGATCGAGCAGAAGCACCGTGGATCCGACGGAAAGAGCCGCGACGAGCGCCGTTGCAATGAGGGATGCGCAGGTCAGCGCAAAGGAGCCGAAGCGCGAGAGAAGAGCAAGGGCACCGAGGTACAGCACGACCTCGACGGCAAGCGATGCGGGAGCGAGGATCCCCAAGCCACGAAAAGCGACGAGAAGAAAGACAGCCACCGCGGCCGTCGACGCGGCGAAGGCGAGTACGACCCGATAAAGCCCGCCCTCTCCGAGCGAGCCCGTCACAGGGGCGGCCCCCGTCTCGGCGAGCTTGACGGGAAGGCTGCCGAAATCGAGCAAGGCCTTGAGCGCCTTCGCCTCCCTTTCGGAGAAACCGCCGGAAATGGAGACGAAACCGCCGTCGATGCGAGACTGAACCGCAGGAGCCGACCTGACGACGCCGTCGACGACGACGGCAATCCGGCCGGAGGAGCCGGCGAGCTCGGCCGTGACGTCAGAGAGCTTCTGCGCGCCCTCGGAGCCGAAGGTGACGTCGACCGCATAGCCGTCGTTTCCGTTCGGCCCAGAGACCTCGGCCCTCGTCACGGAAGAGCCATCGAGAAAGGCGGTGTAGCTTCCCGCCTCGAGCTCGACGCCGCTGCCGCCGGCCATGATCTTGGAGAGCGCCTCCGCGTCGCCGATCTCGTCGAGCCGCACAAGCTCAAGGCGACCGACCCGGCACACGTCCTCGACTATGGAGGAGGCGTCGACGGAGCCGGGCACCTGGAGGACGATCGCGTCCGCCTCCCTGCGCACGAGGACGCCGGGGACACCGAGGGCGTCCACGCGGGACTCGACGATCGAGGCCGCCGAGGACATATCCTCGGTTGTGGGCTCGCCCCCGTCAGGCCTCGTTGCCGTAAGCGTGACGTTCTCCCCGCCCTGGACGTCGAAGCCTTCCGAGACGCGCTCCGACAGCGGCGTAAACCCAATTGCGGACACGACACAAAGCGCGAGCGAGAAAACAAGGAGCGCCGCCTGTTTTTTGTCCACACCGCCGCGACGCGTCGATTTTTTGGAGCTCGTCCTCAGCTCTCCATCGGTGGAGTCGCGCCACCGGCCGACGCCCTTATTGGGCGCGGCGGACTTGACCTTCTTGGCCATGAGAAGAACCTCTTCGGTTGCCGGGGCCATCGGCCCTCATTGATTGAACGAACTGAAGTATAAACCAGCAATGGGAAAAGCCCCCGCGAGGCCCTCTGGCGCGCGCTGAATAGCAACGTTGCGGCAAGAAGGGGCTCACGGGGGCTTATGGAGGGCTCATCCTGTCATTCGGAAAGAAGCCGGGTCTCTACCAGTCGTTCGCCGCCGGAGAGTCCATCCACGAAGAGACGAAGTCGCCGTAGGTGCCGGCGATGATGGCCTCGCGGGCGCGACGCATGAGGTCGAGCAGGTAATAGATGTTGTGCTCGGAGATGAGGATGGACCCGAGCATTTCTTTTTGCCTCACCAAGTGATGGATGTAGGCGCGCGAGAAGCCGCCCGAGCAGGCGGGGCAGCCGCAGGACTCGTCGAGCGGCCGGTCGTCCTCACGGAAGCGGGCGTTCTTGAGGTTGATGCGGCCCTCGTTGGAGAAGGCCGTGCCGGTGCGCGCCGTGCGCGTGGGGAGCACGCAGTCGAACATGTCGATGCCGGCGGCGACGCCGCGCACGAGCGTCGTCGGGTTGCCGACGCCCATAAGGTAGCGGGGCTTGCCCTTGGGCATATACTCGGCGCAGAGGGGCTCCAGGCTCTCGAACATCGTGTCGTGGTCCTCGCCCACCGAGTAGCCGCCGATGCCGTAACCGGGGAAGTTCCCGGCATCCTCAAGATGCTGGATGCTCCGAACGCGCAGGTCGAGGTGCATACCGCCCTGAACGATACCGAATAGCGCCTGGTCTTTGCGGGTATGCGCCGCATAGCAGCGGTCGGCCCACATGCTCGAGAGCTCGACAGAGCGGGCGACTTTGGCCCGCGTGGCAGGGTAGCCCACGCACTGGTCGAGTTGCATCACGATGTCCGCGCCGAGCTTCTGGGCGATCTCCATGTTCTGCTCAGGCGTCCATTCCTGCCAGCGACCGTCATAGTCGACGGCGCGGAACTTAACGCCCTTGTTCGATAGCTTGAAGAACTCCTCGTGCGAGAAGACCTGAAAGCCGCCCGAGTCGGTAAGGATGGGGCCGCCCCAGCGCATGAACCTGTGGACGCCGCCCATGCGCTCCACAAGGTCGGCGCCGGGACGCTGCGAGAGGTGGTAAAGATTGTTGAGCAGGATCTTCGTCCCCATGCGCTCAAGAGTCTCGGGAAGCAGGCCCTTAACCGTCGATTTGGTGCCCACCGGCATGAAGATCGGCGTGGGGATGTCGCCGTGAGGCGTGTGAAGCACGCCCGCGCGCGCATGCGTCGTGGGGTCTTCCGCGACGATGTCATAGGAGAACCATCGGTCCTCGCCCACCGCCTTGCCGGCACCCCAGAGTCTTTCTTGTCCACAACCGCACATTCAAGCCTCGATCCGCTCAAGTTTGTACACGTATAGATTCTCTTCATAAAATGAAGGCCCGGCGCCAATGCGCCGAGCCTCCGATTCTAGCGTATGCGCCTGATTTACTCGCCGAAGCGGGAATCGATAAGGGCGATCAGAGCGTCGAGGGCGGCCTGCTCGTCCTCGCCGTCGCAAGCGACCTCAACGGTGGTGCCGGTGCCGAGGCCGGCGGCAAGAATCATCATGATGGACTTGGCGTTCACGGGAGCGGAGTCCTTGTCAACGTTCTTGATGGTGACGTTGGACTGGTACTTCTTGGCCTCGGTCACGAAGAGCGACGCGGGACGAGCGTGAAGGCCGGTGGCGTTGGTGATGCTGGTCTGCTTGGAAACCATGATGGGGACTCCCTTTCCGATGTATCGATGAGGGGATAGATGTCCCCCCAACCTGTTGGTAATAGTAGCAAACATAGAGAAAAAGAAAAGACGACATCGCTGAGAATGATTGACGGGCCGATGGGCGTGCATAAATCCGACCTCCCAAGACAAACCCGGGCCGCGGTCCACGCCTCCGAGATGGGCACGCGGCGGTATCCTGAGACAATCAAAGCAGCGCTCGCGGAAATGAGCGAATAACGTGAGAGGGCCACGGCATGGACGCAGACAAAAAGCACGGCATCGTCGAGACGGATGAGATCTGCGAAGATGGCGGCCCCGCGTTCACTGAGCCGGCTCAGGGCCTAGAAGAAATGCCGGCAAGGGCCGTGCAAATCGAGGGCGCGAGTGACGAGGGTGCCACCGACATCGAAAAGGGCTCGGGCGATGATCGATCCGAGCGCGCCCATAAGATCGCCGCCAGGGCGGCGGGGGCCGCGCTCGGCGCGGCCAAAGGCGCCGCTTCGACGCTCAAGGATGGGGTCTTCGCGCTGCGAGACGTCCGCAACGCGTCGCGGCAAAGCGCCGACGCGCGCGCCCAGGTGAAGAAGATCGAGGACGCGCTCGAGAGCGACCAGGAAGTCCTGGAACACCGCAGGGAGATCGAATCCTCCTACGACTCAATCGTCGAGGGCCAGGGCAGGGTCGTCGCCAACGCAAAGGCTCAGGCAGCCTCGGCCCGCCGACGCCTTGAGGGCCTTGGCGAGGAGCACGCGGCGCTTCTTGCCGACCTGGACGAGCTCAAGGCGTCGAACGCCTCAGAGCTGCGTCCCTACAAGCGGCTCGCCGAGACCGCGAAGGGGGCGCTCGACGACGCCAACCGATCCCTCTCGGAGTCAAAGCGGGCGGTGAAGACGGCGGAAGGCCAGGTACGTGACGCGTGCGAACGCAGGGAGCAGTCGGTGAGCTCAGCAAACCGCGCGCTCGACAACGCGCTGGCACGTCAGCTCAGGGTGCAGGACGACCTGAAGAAGCTCCAGGCGCAACCGGGGACACCCTCCGCCATCGCGAAGATGCAGTCGGAAAACGTGGCCGCGCTCGCGCGGGTCGAGGCCGCCAGGTCCGAGGTCGACCGCGCGACCAGAGAGGGCCAGGCCTCAGTCGAGAACGCCCAGACGCACCTGTGGACACAAAACCAATCCCTCGAGGCGGCGCAGCGCGAGGCGAGCGCCGCCAAATCGAAGTATGACGAGCGCAAGGCCGACCTCGACCGCCGCCTGAAGGAATCCGAGGGCAAAGAGGCGGAGCTCCAGCACAGGATCGACCAGAAGAAGGGGGCGCTCGACGAGCTCGAGAGAAACATCGAGACTGCAGACCAAACCCAGGCGGAAGCGCAAGGCCTCGTCGACGAGGCCGATCTCATCCACTCGACCCCCGAGGAGACCGTGCGCCTGGAGCATGCGATCGCCGCGCGACGGATAGAGCTCCAGCAGGCATCGGCCGAGGTGGACCTCTATGAGAACTCCGAGAAGGCCCTGCGCAAGCAGACCAGGCTGCAGCGTTTCGCCCTTATCGGCGCGGCGATGCTCATCGTCGCGGTGATCGTTGCCGTCGCGGTGCTCTGTCTGCGCTAGGCTTTTCCGGACGATCGGCTAGGCGCGCCTCTTTCCGCCGACTAGGCTAGTGGATAAACATCGCGTCGCCGAAGCTCAAGAAACGGTACTTCTCCTCGATGGCCGACTGATAGGCCGCCATGATCTGCTCGCGCGTCGCGAAGGCGGAGACGAGCATCATGAGGGTGCTTCGCGGCACATGGAAGTTCGTGATCATGGCATCCACCACATGGAACTGGGAGCCGGGCATGAGGTAGAGGTTGGTCGTGGCGTTCTCGCGAACCACGATGTCGCCAGGCTCCTCGGAAAAGCGAAGAGCGCTCACGCCGCAAGAGCCGCCCGGGGCAGCAGCCTCCCACGCGCTCTCAAGCGAGCGCACGGAGGTCGTGCCGACGGCGATCACGCGATGACCGGCCGCCTTCGTGGCGTGGACCGCGTCGACCACCTCCTGCGAGACGTGGTAACGCTCGGTGTGCATGACGTGTTGGGTCGGGTCGTCCTCGGTCACGAGCCTGAAGGTGTCGATGCCCACCTCGAGCTCGACGCAGGCCCATTTGACGCCCTTCGCCTCGATGCGCTCGATAAGCTCGGGCGTGAAGTGCAGGCCGGCGGTGGGCGCCGCAGCGGAGTGCTCCTCGCGCATGGCGTAGACGGTCTGGTACTTCTCGGGGTCGCCCTCGTACTTGGTGATATAGGGAGGAAGCGGCACGTGCCCCGCGGCATGGATGGCCTCGTCGAGCGTGCGAGGAGCGCCCGTGGCGGGGTCGATGCCCTGCGCGTCGAAGCGGACAAGACGGCCGCCCTTCGAGCTCTCGACGAAGTCGACTATCGTGCCCGTGAGGACAACGGGGGCGGAATCAGGCGCGTGAAGGCCGCCTGCGCGATACTCAATCACGATCCCGGGCTGCTTAAGGCGCTTTCCGGGGTTAACGAGGCACTCCCACACGTGGCCGAGCGGGTCCACGTCCTCACGGCGCCGAAGAAGCAGCGTCTCGCAGACGCCGCCGGTCCCGCGCTTCTTGCCGACGAGGCGAGCGGGAAGGACGCGTGTCTTGTTCGCGACGACCAGGTCCCCCGGCTCGAGATAGTCGATGATGTCGGAAAACACCTTATGCTCGACGTGGCCGTCCTCGCGGTCGAGAACAAGCAGGCGGCAGGAGTCGCGCGGCTCTGCAGGAGCCTGGGCGATGAGCTCGTCTGGAAGGGGGTAATCGAAATCGTCGGTGCGCATAGCTTGTAGCCTTTCCTCGTATGTAGCCGGGCAACAGTCTAGACCAATCGGGCGGGCGTAGAGCCACGCGCGAAGGCGCGCGCCCCGCTCCGCCAAGATGCCGCCGCCGAAAACCGCCTACGAGGCGAGGCTCGCGATCACGGCCTCGTCGCCAACAAGGACCTGCGTGTCGCCATCGGGGATGATGACCTCGCCGTCGCGCCTGAGCATGACGACGATGAACGGATGCCTCCCCTGCGGGACGTCACGAAGGCGTTTTCCCGCGAGCCGTCCATTCGGCCTTACGGCGACTTCTCGCAGCGTCACCTCGGCGCGCTCCTCAAAGGTTGGCGCCGCCATGACCAGCAGGTCGCCCTCCTCGATCACGGTGTCTCCGTTGGGCAACACAGGGTGGGCGCCGTCTCGCAGCACGAGGACCACGAGCATATCCGTGGCTCCGCCGATGTCCGAGAGTGAACGACCGACAAACGGGTGGCCGGCGCCGACCTTAAGCTTGACGAACGACATGCCCTCCTGGTCGCGGTAGTCGTTGAAAGTGCGGCGCACGTCGCCCGCGGCGTCGATCATGTCGAGCCCGCGCGCAACAGACGGCAGCAGCGACCCCTGCAAGACGATGCTCGACACGGCGATAACGAACACCAGGTCAAACAGGTCGTGGCCGCCCGGCACGCCGGCGGCCACGGTGTAGAGGCTGAAAACGACAGAGGCCGCGCCGCGCATGCCCGCCCAGCTCACGAGCGCGACCTGTCGCGGGCTCGTCTTGAATGGGGCCAGGAGCAGGCCAACGGCAATGGGGCGGCTCACGATGAGCATGAAAGCCATAACGGCGAGGCCGGGCAGGAGCATCTGCGGAAGCCGCGCGGGCGTCACCACCAGGCCGAGCAAAAAGAAGATCGTCATCTCGGCCATCTCGGTGAGCGTGTCGAAGAAATGGGCCATCTCGGCCTTGCAGGGTATTTCGCTGGCGCCCAGCACGATCCCCGCAAGGTAGACGGCGAGAAACCCATTGCCGCCCAGGCAGCTGGGCAGGGCGTAGGCGATTATGGCCACGGCGAACAAGAAGATGGTCTGCGTGCCATCGGCCACGGCGCGGGCGCGCTCGGCGAGCCGCGCCGCAAGCCAACCGATAGCCAACCCGAGGCCGACGCCGAGGGCAGCCTGTCTCGCAAGCAGCATCGGGATGTTAACGCTTCCGCCGGCGGCGAAAGCAGAGAGCACGGCTGTGAGCATGTAGGCGACGGGGTCGTTTGAGCCCGACTCGACCTCGAGAAGGGAGTCCGTGCCGTCGCGCAGCGAGAGGTTGTGCTCGCGCAGCACGCTGAAGACGCTCGCCGCGTCCGTTGACGCCACGACGGAGCCGAGCAGCAAGCCCCCTATCCAGTCCATGCCCAGCGCAAAGTGCGCAAACACGCCGGTGGCGCCGGCCGTCAAAACAACGCCGGCCGTGGATAGAAGGACTGCAGGCACCGCCACCGGGCGAGCGCGCTCGATATTGGTGTTGAAGCCGCCGTAGAACATGATGAACAGAAGGGCAGTGCTGCATACGCTCTCGGTGAGCGCGTAGTCGCTGAAGTCGATATGCGCGGGGCCGTCGACCCCCAGCAGCATCCCGAGTGCGATGAAGATCAGCAAGGTTGGCGCAGGGAGCTTGGTCCCCAGCGGCTTTAAGACCAGGCACAGAACGATGACGAGTCCGGTAAAGAGAAGGATCTGGCTCATGTGTGGTGTCCGCTCCTTGATGGCTGGCGTGGCACGGTTGTTTCTTAGTTCATATTTTTACCCAGTGCGCACACGGTTTTGGCGGGTTTTGTAGACGTACGCGATTTCGCTGCGCCGACGCCTTGTTTGCAGCCGCCGAATTCCTGCTTACAGCTATTCAAAATTACTTTATATACTAATCTCAACTAGTAAGTTAACCGACGATAAGCACCATCCTACCTCACGAAAAGCTTCGGAAAGCAAAATAGCGCAAAGCGGGGAGCACCCCATTAACAAGCAGAAAATCGCCGTCATCACCGACACGGGAACCGACACCCCGGCCGATTTCGCAGCCACCCACGACGTGAGGACAGTGGCGCTCGCCATCAATTACTCCACCGGCGACAGTTTCCGCTCCGGATTCGAGATTAACTCGAGCGAGGTAATCGACCGTTTTTCGGAGGAAATCACGGCAACGAGCCTCCCCCTCCCCGAGCGACATCCGCTCGACTCTTGAGGCTGCTCGCGCCGAAGGCTATGAGGCGGCATTCCTCGTGACCATCAGCTCGGGCCTTTCGGCAACCAACCACACCATGCATCGAGATCGTAAAGACCGAGTTTACTCCCGATCTAGTCGTGCACGCAGGCCCGAGTCGCGTAGGCATGGTCGTCCAGCCGCTCAACGCCTCATAACGCCACGAATGCCAAGTCCAAGGCGGTCCAAACCGAACCAAAACTAGCTTAGTGAGTGAACAAAACGGCGTTCTGCGGAGTACCAACTATTCCACCAGGTCATTTACCTGCGGTAACGTAATTTAATAGGCGCCAGACAACCGTTAACACCGCGATTTGTTCACCCACTAAGGGCATTTGTTCGCAAGGCGATAAGCGAGCGCCAACCAGAGCTGAATTTGGGGCGTTTTCATAAGGAAGGGGTCCCGGACTAGGCCCAGGACCCCTTCCCGAATTAGCGCATGGCAGCGTGGGGCTTAGAAGTTACGGCCTCTGGCCCATGCCGCTCTCGAAAGTGATGGTCTCGCCGTTCATGTACTTAAAATCGGGCCCACAGAGCTGTACCACGACACAGCCGATCACAGTCTCAACATCGCCATAGTGGCCCGCCGGCGGCATATGGACGTTGGCCTTGAAGGCCTCGGGATACGCGGCCTCGAAATTCTCGAGCTGGGCGGTCCAGACAAGCGGGCACACGATTTTGACGTTCGCGCCGTCCCTGCCCCACTCGTTGGCCGCGACGCGGGTAAGGCCACGGATGCCTTCCTTGGCTGCGGAATAGCTGCACTGGCCGAAATTACCGAACAATCAAGCACCGGATGCGAAGTTGACCACCGAGCCCTTGGTTTCCTTGAGGTGCGGGTACGCCTTCTGCATGTACAGGAAGGTGGCATAGAGGCCGGAGTAAATGGCGAGGTCGAGCTGATCCATGGTGTTACCGTAGCCGATGGAGCCGGCGCTGGCGTCCTTGAGGGTCGCCTTGCCACCGCCGGTGACGATAACGACCTTGCCGTCGAACATGCCCATGGTTCCTACTTGTTAGCCGGCTCCGAGCGCTTGTGCGCGGTTCGCCGGTTAGCGGAACACACCATAGGATTGCCAAAATAATTGATAAACCTCCGGCCGCAAGCCTATTTGGCGCGACGAGCGGCTGTCTTTCTGCGTTTCCGCTCATCGCGGGCCTCATGCCGCTCGATTGCGGCCTCCGCGGCGCTGAAACGGCACCCGCAGTAGTTCTGCCTGTACATCCCAAGCTCACGAGACTCGCGGGTTGCCTCAGGGTAGAAGGGGCGGAAATCCTGCCAGACGGGCTCGAGCCCGTACTTGGAGGCGAAGGCGCAAAGCAGCTCACCGCAATCCTCGAATAGCTGGTACGGGGAGACCGCGAGCGTCGTCGACACGTACTTGAACCCTCTCACCGCCGCAACGCGGCATGCCTCGTCGAGCCGCAGGGCGTAGCATGCCCGGCACCTTGCGCGACGATCGAAACCGTGAGGCGCCGCCATCCGCTCCCAGCGATCGCGGTCGTCTCCGGCGATGACGACGTCAACGTGAGCAACGTCACGTGCCCATGTCAGAAGCGTACGAAGCCTCAGCTCATGCTCGGCCACGGGTTGAATATTGGGATTCGTCCATAGAATCGTCGGCGAGTAACCCTGCTCCCTCAGAAGCCGAAGCGGCTCGAGCGAACAAGGCCCACAGCACGCATGAAGGGCGAGGGGTACAAGGCCCTCGCCCTCGTTGCCGGAGAACTCGAATACTTCGCAGCCCAAAACTTATTTCTCTCCGCCCATGGGGTTCGGCGTCACGCCGGCGGCTATCTGCTGCTCGTAGAAGCTCGCGGCGCGGTCAAAGTCGCCAGGGAGCACAACCGAGGAGGACCCCTTGGCCGCGAAGGCCTCCATCATGCTCACCCACTGGGTGTACTCGAACAGGCGGTTGGCCTCCTGGCTCGAGAGCTCAGAGCCCTTGATGGTGTCGATGGACTCCTTGATGCCGCGGGCGATGGCGATGCGCTGGTCGGCGATGCCCTTGCCCTCGGCGGCCATGGCCTCGGCCTTTGCCTGGGCGGCGATGACGGTCTTGGCTCGGGCGGCGTTCGCGTCGTTCTGGGCCGACGCGAGGTTGTTCTTTGAGGCCACGATGCGGTTCATCGACTCCTGGACCTCGCGGGGGAGGCGGATGGAGGTGATGAGCGTGGTCACGAGGACGTAGCCGTAGCCGAGCATCTTCTTCGCAACGATCTCGTCGATGGAGTTGGCGATGGCGTCCTTCTCGGAGAAGACCTCGTCGAGCGTGCGGTTCGGGATCTGGGAGCGCAGGGCGTCGGCAAGGTAGTCCTTCATCTGGGCGACTGGGTCGGTCAGGGTGTAGAAGCTCTTCCACACGCCGGACTCGGAGCCCGTCTGCATGTTCGTCGAGTCGACGTGGTACTGGATCGAGACGTCGAGCTCGATGGTCACGTTGTCGGCGGTCTTGGCGTCGAAGGTCATGTGCTGGTCCTCGGTCATGAGGTCGACGTCGTGGGCGACATCGATGAAGGGGACCTTCACGTGGAAGCCGGCGCCCATGATGCCGGAGAACTTGCCGAGGCGCTCGATGATGGCAACGTGCTGCTGGCGCACGACGTAGCCGCCCTGGGCGACGACGAAGATGACCAGCGCGAGCAGGATAAGAAAAATCATAATGGGTGCTCCCATCTCTAAGAAGCTGACGAATCCGTATCCGAGGCCAACGACCGAGTCGATGAGAATCTCAACGAAAACAGGCAGGACGCCAACAAGCAGGAAGACGAGAAGAACGATCTTCCAAGGCCCTTCTTTCCCGCGCCTGGGCGAGCCGCCCCCGCCGGGGCTCACAGGAGTGGTCATAAGGCTCCTCTCAAATAAAGTCCTTTGGCTAAATAAATGAAAAGAAGTATACGCGAGGCAGGTTAACGCAGTGCAAGCATCCGCGAACGGCACGCGCCCAAGAGAGCTAGGCCTCCCTCGCGAATCCTCCGAGAATGCGCGCCACCGAGGAGGTCATCTCTCGCGAGAAGCCGGAATTCCACTTGCGCGCGCAGAACGCAGCAAGGTCGGCCTGCTTGGCTCCAAGCAGCTCTACGAGCTCGGAGTCCATCGGCTCATCGTAAGCATCCTCGAACACCACGGAATCAACGGGCCAGCGCAGGGGCTTCGCACGGCGAACCTGTCCTGCAGCGGGACGCCCATAGACAACCACGCTGACCGGAACGACCCAACGCGGGCAGCAGAGTATCCTTGTCTGCTCCTCGCAACGCTCGAGGATGTCGCCGATATAGCAAGACCCGATGCCAAGGCTTTGGGCAGCGACCACCGAGTTCTGGGCGGCGATCATCGTGTCCTCAACGGCAAGAAGGAAATCGCCGACGCCGGGCTCGCGAGGACTCGACCCGGCAAAGCAAAAGCCACGGTACCAGCGCCGGACATCAGCGCAAAACGCGATGACGAGCGGCGCCCTTGCGATGAACGGCTGGTTGTCGCATGACACCGCCAGCGCTTCTTTCTTGGTCTGATCGCGCACGACGATGATAGAGTAGAGCTGCTCGTTTCCCGCGGTCGGCGCCTGAATCGCCGCCTCGAGGATCTGCAGTTCCTCCTCGCGCGTCACCGGCTCATCGCTGAAGGCACGAACCGATTTGCGCTCAAAGAGCTCGCGAATTACGTCGTTGGCGGGAATAGGCATCGAGCCGTCCATATGCTTCTCCTTAAAAACAGCTCCTAGGGGGCTTAATCCTCTGCGAGCAGCGTGATTCCGAATTCCGTGTCCCGAACATGGGTGCAGGCGGGCTCCCACAGAATGGCGTGGGCCATGAGCAGGTCCCCGACGCACCCCGAGAGGTGTGTCGTGGCGAGCAAGACCGCGAGCGCCGGGCAGAAGCGCGCGAGCGCCGCGGCGACGAGCGCCGCCGTCACGAAAACTGCCGGGGCAAGAAGCGCGGCGAGCTCGGCCGCCCGCGGGACGACGGCGCCGCTGACGGTCGTGTAGAGAAACGCGTCCTTGAAGCCGAAGCCGACGCGAACGCCGGGGACAAGCAGCTTAAATGCAGCCGCGTGCACGAGCTCGTGCACGGGCAGCGCCGCGAATGAGCCCGCGACAAGGGCCGCAAGCCAGGAAAGCCCGAGCTCCGCGCCCTTCTCGCCGATCAAGACAAGCGCGGAGGCAGCAAGGCCCGCCGCGAGCAGGCCGAGCGAGAGCGCGACCATCCTTTGTCGAAGGACCTCGTCGGTGAGCACGTCTATGTCAGCGATCTCTCTCATGGCCTCCACCCTACACCAGCCGCCGCCCAATGTGGGATACTAAGCAGGTTGAACAATCCGGGAGCAACGCAAAGGAGCAACGCGATGCCCGAAAACCGTCCCACTTTCCCCAAACGCGCCGTCATCACGGGCGGCATGCCCTACGGCAACAAGAACCTCCACTTCGGCCACATCGGCGGCGTGTTCGTCCCCGCCGACTTCTTTGCGCGGTTCCTCCGCGACCGCATCGGCGAGAAGAACGTGATCTTCGTATCCGGCACCGACTGCTACGGCTCCCCCATCATGGAGGGCTACCGTAAGAAGGTCGAGAACGAAGGCTATAAGGGCACGATAACCGACTACGTCCGCGCCAACCACGACGCCCAGAAGGCCGCGCTCGACGCCTACGAGATCAGCCTCGACATCTTCGAGGGCTCCGGCTTGGAGCCTGCCCGTTCCCACCACCACAGGCTCACAGCCGAGCTGCTCCGCCGCCTCCATGAGCGCGGGTACCTGAAGCGTCGCACAACGCGCCAGTTCTACGACGTCGAGGCGGGGCAGTTCCTCAACGGGCGCCAGGTCATCGGCCGCTGCCCGGTTCGCGGGTGCAAGTCCGAGAAGGCATATGCCGACGAGTGCGACCTTGGTCACCAGTTCGATCCCGAGGAGCTCATCGCCCCCGTGTCCCAGCTCACCGGCACCACTCCTGAGCTGCGCCCGGTTGACAACTGGTATTTCGACCTGCCGGCGTTTCGCCCCGAGCTCGACGCCCTCATGGACGAGTGGGACGCGGACCCCCAGGTGCGCTCCATCGTGACCAAGACCGTCCGCGAGTCGCTCGTCGACCCGGTTATCTACATCCAGATCAAGTTCCGCGAGGCCTTCGACGCCGTGGCCGGGAAGCTTCCGGCCCACACCGTGGCCGAGCCGCAGGGCAACGCCCAGTCCTTCTCGGTGACCTTCGCCGACTGGGAGGCGCGCGACGAGGCGCGCGAGGTCCTCGAGCAGGCCGGCGTGCGCTTCCGCACCGGCAAGTGCCTGCTGCCCCTGCGCATCACCGGAAACATCGACTGGGGCGTCCCCGCGCCCGAGCTCGAGGGCGCGGGCGGCCTCACCGTGTGGGTCTGGCCCGAGAGCCTCTGGGCGCCGATCAGCTTCACGCAAACCGTTCTCGACCTCGATGCCCAGGCGGGCGGCGGGCGATACTCCTCCGACGACTGGCGCGACTGGTGGTGCGGCGACGACGCTCGCGTCTACCAGTTCATCGGCCAGGACAACATCTATTTCTACTGCGTGGCGCAGCCCGCGATGTGGAAGGCGCTCGACTGGGGCCTTTTCCAGGACACGCCCATCGCCAACTATCACATCCTGTTCATGAACAAGAAGGCAAGCTCCTCGGGCGCCATCAAGCCTCCCATGGCAGCCGAGCTGCTCGACGCCTACACCCCCGAGCAGCTGCGCGCCCACTGGCTCTCGCTCGGTCTCGACCAGAAGGCCGTCTCGTTCAACCCGAAGCCCTTCGACACGTCCGTCTCGCACAAGGACAAGAAGACCGGGGAGGACGTCCTCGTCAAGGACGACCCGCGCATCGTCGACCCCGCGCTGAAGGAATCCGCGTTTCTCACCAACATCTTCAACCGCCTCGCGCGCAGCTGCTTCTACGGCGCCGCGAACGTCTGCGACGCCCACCTGCCCGAGGCCGAGCCGCACGCAGAGGTCATCGAGGCCTGCCGTAAGGCGACGCTCGACTTCGAAGCCGCTGCACACGCCTTCGACGCGCATGGCGCGATCGGCATCGCCGAGGAGCTCTGCCGAGCCGAGAACAAGCGCTGGGACGAGGCCTCCAAGGCCGCCAAGGGCGACGACGCGGCCTACGAACAGGCGCTTGCCGACGCCTTCCGCGCGCTTCGCACGGTGACGCTGCTCATGCACCCCGCCGTGCCGGGCGGCTGCGAGAAGATCTGCGAGCACATGGGCTTTAGCGCGAAGGAGTTCTTCACCTGGGAGCACGCCTTCGACGGCCCCGCGGAGCTTGCCGCGCGCCGAGGCGAGAAACCATCGGGCCATGCCATCGTGCCCCTTCCGCCCCGCTTCGATTTCTTTGAGAAGCACCCCTCACAGCTCAAGAAATAACACCAAACTGCAAGGGACGGGGGAATTTGCCCCAGTGTTCCGCTCGCGCGGAAATGGGACAAAATCCCCCGTCCCTTTTGTCCCAAAAGGATGAGTATGAGCGTTACTCCGCCGCCAGTGCACGTGCCGCGACCCTACGAGCGGCCGAAGTCGAACCTTACCGCGCGCATCGACGTGCCCACCTCCGACGGGGCGTCGATCGCCGCCTTCGTCTACGCGCCCCACGGGGCAAAGGACGTCCCCGGCACTCCGTTCGGTATCGACCCGTGCACCCCGCCCGTGCTCATGCTGCACGGCAACGGGGAGGAGCATGGGATCTTCGGCCCCGTGATCGACGCCGTCGTGGAGACCGGCCGCTCGGTCGTGGCGGTCGACTCCCGCAGCCAGGGCGAGTCCACCCGGGGCTCGGCGCCGCTCACCTACGAGCTCATGGCGAGCGACGCCATCGAGGTGATGAGTCGGCTCGGCGTCTGGGAGTGCCACGTGCTGGGCTTCTCGGACGGCGGCATCCTGGGGCTTCTGCTCGCCCGCGACTGGGGCGCCCACGTGCTCTCGCTCACCACGCTCGGCGCAAACCTCACGCCCGCCGGCCTGCCTGCGGAGGACACGCGGTGGATGGCCGATGCCGCCGCGGCGAACGCCGCTTGGGCAGCCGAAGGCTGGGAGGGCGCGTTTGACGGGGAGGGCAACGCCGTGCCCTCCCCCGCTGAGGCGGGCCGCATAGCCGAGCTCCTCGCCCTCATGGTCGACCAGCCCCAGATCGACGCCGACTCGCTCGCCCAGATCTCCTGCCCCGTCACCGTCATGGCGGGAGAGTTCGACGTGGTGCTGCCCGAGGAGACGCACCGGATCGTCGTGGCAATCCCAGGGGCCGGCGAGTACATCGTCCCGGGAGCGGAGCACACCTTGCCGAAGATTTGCCCGGGCATCGTTGCCGAGGTGCTCCTCGAAACCATCGGCCAAAACGACGTCCGCAGACCCGTGCGCGAGGTCGCCCCTCCGAGCGACGTGTTCGTCGTCCCCGTCGACGAATCGTGGGCAGAAGACCTCGACGAGCTTTACCGGCGCGTCGACGCCGATCCCGGAACCAGCGGGTGGGTCCAGGGCATCTGGCCTCCTGAGGGCCTTGCCAGCGAGCTCGCGGGCGCAGGAAAGACGCTCGTGGCCCTCGACGCCGCGACGAAAAAGGTGCTCGGCGCCGTCTCGGTCGACCACGACGCGGATATGGGAGACGGCTGGGAAGCCGGGCACGGTCGCGGAACCGGCGGCGCGGGCTGGGAGCCGGCCGCGGCGGAGTCCGTCGCATGCTTCCACCTGCTTGCGGTCGACCCGGCGGCGCACGGGCGCCACGTCGCGAGCGCCCTTCTTGCCGCCGCCGAGGCGCGGGCCCGCGACATCGGTGCAAACGTCGTGCGCCTGAACACGAGCGTCGCCAATGTCGAGGCGAACAACCTCTACGTTCGCGAGGGGTTCACGCGCCATAAGCCGATCTGGCTCCCCTACCCGGGCCTCCCCCTGCCTGGTTACACCAACCTTTGGGAGAAGCACCTGTAAATCGCCGTGTTGCGACAGCTCCAGTTTGTCCGCAGCCCCAGTATGCCCGATACGCGTAAGAGCCCGAGACAGCCGCCGAGTCAGCCGTCTCGGGCTCTTATTAATGGAGCCAAGTACTAAAAAAGCACGGTAATGGTGGTGCCGACGCCCTCCTCGGACTCGAGACGGATGTCGGCGTCGTGGAATGCCGCCGCATGCTTGACGATGGCGAGCCCCAGGCCCGTGCCGCCCATGTCACGGCTACGGCCCTTGTCTACCCGGTAAAAACGCTCGAAGACCTTGGGCTGCGCCTCCTTAGGGATGCCTATTCCGGTATCGCTCACGCGGACCGCCGGGCGTCCCTCGATGGGCAGCACCCAGACAAAGACGCGGCCGCCTTTCTTGTTGTAGCGGATGGCGTTCTCCACAAGGTTGCTTACGAGCTCGTCAAGGAGCCTCGCGTTGCCCTGCACATAGCTGCAGATTCCCTCAACCTTGAGCGCGACCCCGGCTTTCCTCGCCTTTCGCTCGAGGCGCGCCGCGACGTCTCGCGCGACCCCCATAAGGTCAATCCGCTCACTCGGCCCGAACATCGAGTCGCGTTCACCCACTCGCTCGGTCTCATCGAGCTTGGAGAGCATGAGGATATCGGAGACGAGCGAGCTCAGGCGCTGGGCGTCCTTATAGATGCGGCCGGCGAAATCCTGGACGTCATCGGGACGGCAGATCCCGTCGCGAATCAGCTCCGCGGCACCGGAGATGCTCGCGATGGGGGTCTTGAGCTCGTGGGTGACGTTGCTCGTGAACTCTCGGCGCATGTCGTTGGCGTCCTGGATGGCGCTCATGCGGCGCACGAGCTGGCTGTGCTGGTCGTTGAGCCTGCTCACAAGGGGCTCCAGCTCCTCGTAGGGAGCGCTCGCGTCGAGGGAGGCGGGGTCGATCTCGAGAATCGGCCTCGCGATTCCCGCGGCGAGGTGGCGCGAGACGAGCCAACCCGCGACGACGACCACGGCGGAGATGATCACGAGCAGCGCGAAGTCGCTCGAGAGAAACGCGACGACGCTCGCGCGCTCCACAGAGATTCGGAGCACGTCGCCCGAGGAAAGCCTGTGCGCGTTGTAGAGGCTCACGTAGCCCACGGTCTCGGAGTTGCGGTCCGAGGAGCCCTCGCCGTCTGCCAACGCCTGAGTGATCTCGGGTCGGTCGGCGTGGTTGGGCAGATCTGACGCGTCCGCGCGCGAGTCGTAGAGGACATGGCCGTCGGGAGCCACGAGGGTGGCGCGAAGCTGGCCCAGGTCGAGCGACGCCAAGACGTCCTCGTCGTTGTCGGTCTGGTCAAGAAGGGAGCTAAGCGTCGCGCACTCGCCGGCAAGCTGCTCGTGCTCGTCGGCGAAGAACGCGCCTTGGAACAAGGCGGCCGACGCCGCCGTCACGACGATGGCGACGGCGGCGCACGCCGCGACGATGGAGAGGAAGATCTGCCTGGTAAGCGATAGCTTCCTGGAAGCTCCCTTATTGGTAAATGAGTCGCCGGTCAAAGACCCTCCTCAGGTTCTGCTTAGCCGCGCAGGCGGTATCCGACGCCGCGGACGGTCTCGATGAGGTCGCTCGAATCGCCCAGCTTCGCGCGTATCTGCTGGACGTGGACATCGACCGTCCTCGACCCGCCGTCGAAGTCCCAGCCCCAGACGCGTTGGAGCAAGGTCTCGCGGGAGAACACGACGCCCGGCGACTTGATGAGGAACACGAGCAGGTCGAACTCGCGCATGGTAAGGGAGAGCTCCTCGCCGTCGAGCGTGGCCTCCCTGCGCTCGGGCCAAACGCTCACGGGGCCCGCGGAGTAGCAAGCGGACTCGGCAGTCTCGCTCTCGCGACCGGCGCGGCGAAGAAGCGCCCGTGTGCGGCTCACCATCTCCATCATCCCAAAGGGCTTGGAGAGGTAGTCGTCCGCCCCGCCGTCGAGGGCGCGGACCTTGTCGAGCTCGGTGCCCTTGGCGGTGAGCATCATGACGGGGACGTTGGAAAGCCCAGGCATCTTGCGGATGCGCGAGAGGATCTCGAGCCCGTCGGCGTCGGGGAGCATGATGTCGAGAAGGACCGCGTCGGGCTTGCGCTCGGCGCAGGCGCGCCTGAACTCGGCGTCGTCGGCGCAGCCCTTGGCCTCAATGCCGCCCTGCCCCAGGGCATAGACCGTGAGCTCGCGGATGTTCTTGTCGTCCTCTACGTAGTAGACCACGTTCGACGCTCCCATCTGGTACTCCCCTACTGCTCGAGCCCGCCGGCCTGGCTGGGCTTCTCCTCCACCTTGTGCTCGCCGGTCACGCGAAAGATGGCCCACGCGGCAACGCGCTTGGAGAGGTCGCCGATGCGCTCGTAATACTTGGCGACCATAAGGAGCTCGGGCAGGTACTTGGCGGAGGACTTCCCCTCGCGGATGAGCTTTACGAGCTTCTCCTCGGCCTCGGCGTACAGAGAGTTTACCGCGTCGTCGGCCTCGATGACCGACTGGGCGAGCTCGATGTCCGAATTGATGAAGGCGTCGGACGCGCTCTGGACCATGACGGCGCACTTCTCGCTCATGGCCAGGAACTCATCGGATACCTTTACGGAGGCCTTCGCCGGGATGTCCTCGACGAGGAACGCTACGTCGCGGGTCATGCCGTCGATGTGCGAGAGGTCGGAGACGATGCGGAACGCGCCGGAGACGAAGCGCAGGTCGTCACCGATGAGCGGCTGCTGGAGGAGCATCGCGTCGAGGCAGGCCTCCTCGATGCCCTGGCGCAGGCGGTCCTCGGCCTTTCGGCCGCCGGCGAGGCCCTCCTGGGCGCCGCGGTCCCCCGTTGCCGCGAGGCCGGAGGCGCGGACGTCCGAGACGCATTTCTCCTTAAAACGGACGATGTAGTCCTTGATGTCGCCGAGCTGGCCGGTGAGCTTGGTGCGAGTCTGCATAACCATATCAGCTGAACCTTCCTGAGAGATATTCCTGCGTACGAGTCTGCTTAGGGCTCGAGAAGAGCTCCTTGGTCGGCGCCGCCTCGATGAGCTCGCCGAGGTAGAAGAAGCACGTCTTGTCCGCCACGCGCGTCGCCTGCTGCATGTTGTGCGTCACGACGACCACGGTGTGATCCACGGACAGCTCGCTCATGAGCTGCTCGACCTGGACAGTGCTGATGGGATCGAGCGCGGAGGTCGGCTCGTCCATGAGAAGCACCTCGGGGTTCGTCGCCAGGGCGCGCGCGATGCACAGGCGCTGCTGCTGGCCGCCGGACAGTCCGAGGCCGGACTGGTCGAGCTTGTCCTTGACCTCGTCCCAGAGGGCCGAGCGCGTGAGGCAGCGCTCCACGATCTCGTCGGCCTCGAAGCGACTGAGCTTCTTCATGCGCGCCGGGCCGTAGAGAATGTTGTCGCGGATGCTCATCGGGAACGGGTTGGGGTGCTGAAAGACCATGCCCACGTGGACGCGAAGGGTGTTTGCGTCCATCTTGAAGACGTCCTGGCCGCAAAACTCGATAGAGCCCTCGGTGCGGACGCCCTCGACGAAGTCGCACATGCGGTTGAACGTGCGCAACAGCGTGGACTTGCCGCAGCCGGACGGCCCGATGAAGGCGCAGCAACGGTTCTTGGGAATCTGCAGGTCAATCGACTTGAGCGCTTGGAAGTCCGTGTACCAGAGGTCGAAGTCCCGGACGTCGATGGCCACGTCGGTCTCGTCGATGCTCCTGTGCTCGGCTTGGATGAATTCCTTCTCCATAGTCCCCTCCATTAGCCGAACCTACCGGTGAGGTAGTCGACGAGTCTCTGGTCTTTGGGCGCGCGGAAGATCTGACGGGTCTCGCCGTGCTCGACCATATCGCCCACATAGAAAAATGCCGTGTAGTCGGAGACGCGGGTCGCCTGCTCCATGTTGTGCGTGACGATGGCGACGCAGATCCCGGACTCGGCGATGTCGTGGATCGTCTCCTCGACCGAGAAGGTGCTGATGGGGTCGAGCGCCGAGCACGGCTCGTCGAAGAGGACCACGTCAGGCTTCATGGCCAGGGTTCGCGCGATGCACAGGCGCTGCTGCTGGCCTCCGGAGAGCGCATAGGCGCTGCGATCGAGCTTATCCTTGACCTCATCCCACAAAGCCGCCTGGCGAAGGCTCGTCTCGACGATCTCGTCGGCCTCCCCCTTGGACTGGACGCGGCCGTGGCGCTTGGGCGCAAAGAGGATGTTCTCGCGAATCGACTTGCGGAAGGGAGTCGGCTGCTGAAACACCATGCCGATGGATTTGCGCAGCTCGAAGAGGTTCTCTTCCTTGGTGTTGATGTCGTGGTCGTGATAGACGATCTGACCACCGACGACGCACTTGGGAATCTCGCGGTTCATCAGGTTGAGCGAGCGAAGGAAGGTTGACTTGCCGCAGCCGGACGGGCCGATGAGCGCGGTGACGGTGCCCGCGTCGAAGGCGAGGCTCGTTCGGTGCAGGGCTTCCTTCGTGTAGTTGTACTTGACGGTCACGTCGTGGGTCTCGAGCAGGTGCGTCGACGCGACGGTCGGGGCGACGGTCGTGCCGTAGAAGGTTTCGTTGTTCATTTCCACGCTCATTCGCTCGTCATCTTCTTTGCCAGGGCCTTACCGAGGAAGCGCGCGAGCACGTTGAAGAGAAGCACGCAGATGATGAGGACCGCGGCGGTGCCCCATACGATCTCGTCGTTGCCGGGAGATGGCTCCATCTTGAGCTTCCAGATGTGCACGGCCAGCGTCTCGGCGGGGCGGAAGATATTCCAGGGGTTGCGCGGGCTCGCCAGGTTCATGCTCGCGAAGTTGATGTTCACGGCAGCGGAGCCGGACGTGAAGATGAGCGCGGCCGCCTCGCCGAACACGCGGCCGGCGGAGATCACGACACCCGTGACGATGGCGGGCATTGCCGCGGGCAGCAACACGTGCAGGGTGGTCTCCCAGCGGGTGAGGCCCATCGCCAGGCCGGCGTCGCGCTGGCTGCGGGGAACGTCCTCGAGAGCCTGCTGAATCACGCGGACCAGAATCGGGATGTTGAACATCGTGAGCGCCATTGCGCCGGCAATGATCGAGATGCCCCAGCCGAGCGTGACCACGAAGAAGAGCGAGCCGAACATACCGACGACGATGGAAGGAAGGCTCGAGAGCGTCTCGATGGCGGTTGAGGCGGCTTTGGTCACCCAGTTGTCGGGGGCGTACTCCACAAGGAAGATCGCGGCGCCGAGGCTGATCGGCAGGCTGATGAGCAAGGTGATGACCAACATATAGAAGCTGTCGAAGAGCTCGGAGCTGATGCCGGGATTGGCCTTTGCGATCGGCGACGTGGTGAGAAAGCCCGGCGAGAGCGCCTTGCCGAGGCCCTGGACGAGGATGAAGGCGACGATCGCCGCGAGCAGGAACAAGACGAACGCCACGATGACGGTGAGGATGCCGGTGGCCATGCGGTCTTGGCGGCCGATTCGAGCGGCGTGCTCGTCGAGGTCGACACCGAGGCCGCCGGCCTCGATGGACGCCGCCTTGGAAGTTGAGGAGTTAACCACGCCTCTTCGCCCCCTTGCTGCCGATGAGGTGAATGATGAGGATGAACAGCAGGCTCATGCCCATGAGCAGAAGGCCCAGGGCCCACAGCGCGTGATACTGGACGGAGCCGGTGGTCGCGTTGGCGAAGCCCGAGGTAAGGGCCGTCGTAAGGGTGGCCGCCGGGGAGAGCAGGCCGGCGGGCATGACCTTCTCAACGCCGCCGATGACCATCTGGACGGCCAGCGTCTCGCCGAAGGCGCGCGTCATGCCGAGGATGACGGCGGTCATGAGCGATGGCAGGGCGGACTTCAGCACCACGTGCCAGACCGTCTGCCAACGAGTGCAGCCAAGCGCGTAGGAACCCTCGCGGTACTGGTTGGGGACCGCGGCCAGGGCGTCGATCGACAGCGTGGTGACCGTGGGAAGAATCATGACGGCCAGCACGACGGCACCGGACAGGATGCCCGCGCCGGTGCCCGCCGTGCCTCCGAAGATCGCGCGCATGGCGGAGTTGACCACCGTGAGGCCGATGAGGCCGTAGACGACCGAGGGGATGCCGACGAGCAGCTCGACGAGCGGCTGGAACACCTTGCGGCCGAATGCCGGGCGAACCTCGACGACAAAGATGGCGCTGCCGAGCGCGACGGGCAGCGTGAAGAGCGTGGAGAGGACCATGACGCCGAAGGACGTGACGATGAGCGGGAGCGCGCCGTACTTTCCGTCGGAGGGCACCCAGCTCGTGCCCGTGATAAACGCCCCGAAGTCGATCCCGTCAACGAAGAACGCAGAGAGACCCTGCCCGGCGACCATGAAGATCAAGGTCACGACGATGAGGGCGACGAGGGCGACGCACGCCCCCGTGAGGCCCAGGCCCACGTTCTCGAGACGGCGCTTCGGCAGCATCTGCTTAGCCATTAAGCGACCTTTCGCGAGGAGGAACACAAAACGAGGTGCTGCCGGAAACGTAAGCTCCCGGCAAGCACCCCACGGGAAGAGAAGGGCTACTTGGTGGTCACGTTGCCCTTGGCGTCCTTGGCGACCTTCATGTCGGAGGCGGGGATGAAGCCCTCCTCCTCGACAAGGGAGCCCTGGACATCGTCGGACATCATGAAGTCGACGAAGGCCTTGGCGGCGGCATCGGCGTCGGCGGCGGTGTACATGTGCTCGTAGGCCCAGATGTTGAACTTGCCTGAGCAGACGTTCTCGGCGGTAGGCTCGACGCCGTCGACCTTCAGGGCCTTGAACTTGGTGTCGTCGAAGTAGGAGAAGGCGAGGTAGGAAATGGCGCCCTCGGTGGCCTGGATCTTCTCGACGACGGTGCCCGAGGAGTCCTCCTCGGCGACGGGGGCGAAGGAGTCGGGGGCCTTCTCGCCCGCGAGGACGGCCGCCTCGAAGGTCGCGCGGGTGCCGGAGCCGGCCTTTCGCTCGATGACCTGGATTTTACCGGCGGTGCCGCCGACCTCGGACCAGTCGGTGATGGCACCGGTGAAGATGCCCTTAAGCTGCTCGGTGGTGAGGTCGTCCACGTCGACGTTGGAGTTCACGATCGGGCCCATGCCGACTACGGCGACGGTGTGGTCCTCAAGCTTGGCTGCCGCGTCGGCGCCCAGCTTCTCCTCGGCGAAGACGTCGGAGCGGCCGATCTGTGCCTTGCCGTCCTTGACGTCGGAAAGGCCCTGGCCGGAGCCGCCGCCGGTGATCGCGACGGTGACGTCAGGGTACTTCTCCTCAAACTCGGCCGCAGCGGACTCAACGAGCTTCTGGAACGAGGTGGCGCCAGAGCAGTTGACGGTGCCAGAGACGGACTCAGAGCCTGCAGCAGCGCCATCAGCGGCGGCGTCGGGGGCGGAGGAGCCGCCGCAGCCAACGAGGCCGAGTCCGGCCACAGCGGCGATGCCGCCGAAGCCGGCGATGAACTGACGACGAGAGAGGCTATCGGGCTTGGACATGAATCTCCTTCCAATGGATTGCCGGGCTGCCCCGCAGGGCGCAACCCGGCCGTGTCAAGGAGCATCCTAGGTGGCCGCCACGCTTTACAATTCGGCATCTCGCGTCGCTTACGAGCGTCTGATTGGGCCTTACATTCAGCTGACATTGAGTCGTTTTTCCGTTACGAATGCTTGATATATGCACAGCTACCTGCAACCTTACAAAGAAGCGAGTGTAATAGCTCGTTTGTTAGGCGCCTTACGGCAACGGCAATCCCGCATACCCCCGCTTGCAGCCGCAACGGGCACTGCGGTCGGGGGTGATGCGGGCCCAAACACGCTCGTAAGAACTGTAAGGCAGGGCGATGTGGGCTCAGACGCCTAATCCAAGGCTGGTCTATGGGGGGGTGATATAGGCGCAGTGAGCTGAACCCGGTCCTCATCATGTGGAGATTGCAAGGTACCTCGTAAATTATAATTCGGTACCTTGCAGTCTCGGCACCTCAGTCGTAGCCTATTCAAGCAAAACAATTACTGTCGTGTTAGAGAGGAGGTCCAAAGATGCGAATATCCGATAAACAACTCGCCAAATGCCGCGCGAACGAGACAACCGAGCAACAAATTCTTCATCTGCTCGGATACCTCGGTCACTACATGTATGTGATGCGCGGAGGCCTCGGCGGCAAGCAGCACGTTCTCAAGACGCTCCTGCTCCAAGGGGAGATGACGCAGAGGGAGTTGCTGGAGCAGCTTCACACGAGCTCGGCCTCCTTATCCGAGGTGCTCGGCAAGCTCGAGCGCGAAGGCCTCGTCGAACGAGGCAGGTCGATGGCCGACAAGCGCCAGCTAGAGGTCAGCCTCACCGATGCCGGTAGGGACGCGGCTGCCGGGATGGTCCGCGAGGAGAAAGAATTCGAGAAGAACTCGCTCGACGTTCTTACCAAGGAGGAGAAGGCAGATCTCCTCAGCCGGCTCGACGTCATCTTTGACCACTGGAGAGAACTAGAGAAGCAGAATAAGGAGGAATCCCTGTGCAAGAAGAACTAGGCGCCAAGGCCGAGAAGGTCAGCTACGGCGCGATCATGCGCCAGCTCATGAAGAGCATTCGGGACTACAAGCCCTACACCGTCGCCACCCCCCTGCTGGTGCTCGGCGAGGTCGCCTGCGAAATGTCCATCCCCTTCGTCACAGCGAACCTCATCGACACCATCAAGGTCGGCGCCACCGTAGATGAGCTGCTCCCCACCTCGGGCCTGCTTGTGCTCCTCGCGATTGTATCCCTGGTCTTCGGCGCCGCCGCCGGTATCACCTGCAGCCACGCGAGCTGCGGCTTCGCGAAGAACCTTCGCCACGACCTCTTCTATAAGATCCAGACGTTCAGCTTCGCGAACATCGACGACTTCTCCAGCTCCTCGCTGGTCACGCGCCTCACGACCGACATCACAAACGTCCAGCAGGCGTTCATGATGATGATCCGAATCGCGGTACGCTCCCCGCTCGTGCTTGTCTTCGCCTTCGTGATGGCGTTCGCCATGGGCGGAAGCGTCGCCATGGTCTACCTCGTCATCATCCCCATCCTCGGTTTCGGCCTCTTCTACATCATTCATCTCGTGCGCCCGATTTTCTCCCGCGTGTTCCACAAGTACGATGCCCTTAACGAGTCCGTCGAGGAGAACGTGAGCGGCATGCGCGTGGTCAAGAGCTTCGTGCGCGAGGACTACGAGAAGTCCAAGTTCGCGCGCGCCGCCCAGGACGTCTGCGCCGACTTCACCCGCGCCGAGAAGCTCCTCGCCTTCAACAACCCGATGATGAACATCTGCGTCAACGGCGCCTTCGTGGTCATCATCTACCTGGGCTCGAAAATCATCATCACCACGCAGGGACAGGCTTTCGACATCGGCCAGATGTCCTCGATTTTCACGTACGGCTTCCAGATTCTCATGAGCCTTATGCAGCTCTCCATGATCTTCGTCATGGTCACGATGGCCGACGAGTCCGCGCGGCGCATCAACGAGGTGCTCGAGGCGACCCCCACCATCAAGGCCCCTGCCGAGCCCATACGCGAGGTTGCAGACGGCTCGATCGACTTCGACGGCGTGAGCTTCAAATACTCGGCCCGCGCCGAGCGTCAGGCGCTCTCGGGCATCGACCTTCACATAAAGAGCGGCGAGACGATCGGCATCATGGGCGGCACCGGCTCGGCGAAGTCAACGCTCGTCAATCTCATTGCCCGGCTCTACGACGCGACCGAGGGACGCGTGCGCGTCGGCGGCGTCGATGTGCGCGACTACGACCTCGACACCCTGCGCAAGCAGGTCGCCATGGTTCTTCAGAAGAACGTCCTGTTCTCAGGCACCATCGCAGAGAACCTTCGCTGGGGAGATCCCGACGCAACCGACGAGGAGGTCCGCGAGGCCGCGCACCTCGCCTGCGCCGACGAGTTCGTGGACACCTTCCCCAAGGGCCACGACACTTGGATCGAGCAGGGTGGCTCCAACGTCTCCGGCGGTCAGAAGCAGCGCCTGTGCATCGCGCGAGCGCTCCTGCGCCGACCGAAGGTCCTCATCCTCGACGACTCGACCTCTGCCGTCGACACAAAGACCGACGCAAAGATCCGCGAGGGGCTCGCGAGCTACCTCCCCGACACGACAAAGCTCATCATCGCCCAGCGAATCAGCTCCGTCCAGGACGCCGACCGCATCATCATCCTGGAAGGCGGCCGTATCGCCCAGATCGGCACCCACGAGGAGCTGCTGAAGACGTCGGAGATCTACCGAGAGACGTTCAACTCCCAGAACAAGATGACCAAGGAGGGCAGCGAGGATTCCTCGGATGCCCAGGCCAAGGAAGGAGGCGAGGCCGATGAGTAAACAGGAAGCCCAGACCAAGCGCGCGGGCGGCGCCCGCAAGGGAATCGCGCTGCGCCTCATCAAGACGCTCTTCTCGTTCTACCCCGTGCTTCTTCCCGCCGTCGTGGCGGGCATCGTCTTGTGCGCGATCATCAACTCCATCGGAGCCGTGTTCCTTCAGGGCGCCCTTGAGGTCATCAGCGCTTCTTGGCAGACGGGCGACTGGGCGGCGGCGCGTCCGCAGATCCTGCGGCTCGCCGTGACGCTCGGCGTCATCGACGCCGTGGGCGTCGCCTCGTCGCTCTTCTGGAACCGCAACATGGCGACCATCACGCAGGGCTCGCTCGAGAAGCTCCGCGAGAAGATGTTCAACCGCATGCAGGACCTGCCGATCCGCTACTTCGACACGCACCAGCACGGCGACATCATGAGCCACTACACCAACGACATCGACACGCTGCGCCAGATGATCAGCCAGTCGCTGCCCAACCTGCTCATGACCGTCATCGTCATCGTCTCGGTCTTCTGCATCATGCTCTACTACTCGGTGTGGATGTGCCTCGTAATCATCGCGGGCGTGGCCTGCATGATGCTCATGACCAAGCTGCTCGGCGGACGCTCTGCCCGCAACTTCATCGCGCAGCAGAAGGAGCTCGGTGTCGTCGAGGGCCACATCGAGGAGGTCATGGGCGGCCAGAAGGTCGTCAAGGCATTCTGCCACGAGCGCGCCGCCGAGGCCGACTTCGACGAGCGCAACGAGCGGCTCTTCGAGGTCTCCCAGAAGGCCAACATGTACGCCAACATCCTCATGCCCATCATCATGAACCTGGGCAACCTCCTCTACGTGCTGGTTGCCCTCGCGGGCGGCGTCCTACTTGCTCTCGGAGTCCCGAACCTCTCGGTCTCGGGCATGCCGCTGACCATCGCCGTGGTAGTCCCCTTTCTCAACATGACCAAGCAGTTCTGCGGCCAGATCGGCCAGATCTCCATGCAGATCAACGCCGTGGTCATGGGCCTTGCCGGCGCCGAGCGCATCTTTGAGCTCATCGACCAGGAGCCGGAAGTCGACGAGGGCTACGTCACACTCGTGAACACCAAGTACAACGCTACGGGCAAGCTCGTCGAGTGCGACGAGCGCACCACCGACTGGGCCTGGAAGCACCCCCACAAGGACGGCAGTGTGACCTTCACCCCGCTCGCCGGCGATGTCCGCATGGTCGACGTCGACTTCGGCTACACCCCCGACCACCAGGTCCTCAAGGGCGTGTCGGTGTACGCGAAGCCGGGTCAGAAGGTCGCCTTCGTCGGCGCGACCGGAGCGGGCAAGACGACCATCACGAACCTGATCAACCGCTTCTACGACATCGCCGACGGCAAGATCCGCTACGACGGCATCAACGTCAACAAGATCAAGAAGGCCGACCTGCGCCGCTCGCTCGGCGTGGTCCTGCAGGACGTGAACCTGTTCACGGGGACCGTCATGGACAACATCCGCTACGGCAAGCTCGACGCCACCGACGACGAGTGCATCGCCGCGGCCAAGCTCGCGGGCGCCGACGACTTCATCCGCCGCCTGCCCGACGGTTACGAGACGATGCTCACGGGCAACGGCGCCCAGCTCTCGCAGGGCCAGCGCCAGCTCATCTCCATCGCCCGCGCGGCCGTCGCCGACCCGCCCGCGATGATCCTCGACGAGGCCACGAGCTCCATCGACACGCGCACCGAGGCCATCGTCCAGCGCGGCATGGACGCCCTCATGACCGGGCGCACGACCTTCGTCATCGCGCACCGCCTGTCGACCGTCCGCAACTCCGACGTGATCATCTGCCTCGACCACGGCCGCGTGATCGAGCGCGGAAGCCACGACGAGCTCATCGCAAAGAAGGGCTACTACTACCAGCTCTACACGGGAGCATTCGAGCTCGAGTAGCGCGCTGCGACAAAGGAGGGCCCCCGGGCCTCTTGTGGCGAGAAGGACCGCGGCCACAAGAGGCCCGGGGGCCCTTTGGCGTCGGGTCGCCGCGCCTGGGCGATGCTATCCTAGAGGGCCTTTAGCAATCGGAACGGACAAGGAGTCGAATGGACCTTATTGCCAAGCTGGCCGAGGAACTCAAGCTAAAGAAGACCGACGTCGAGGCGGCGGTCAAGCTCATCGACGAGGGGAACACCATCCCCTTCATCGCGCGCTACCGCAAGGAGGCGACGGGCGGCATGGACGACGTGGCGCTCCGCGCCCTCGAGGAGCGCCTTTCCTACCTGCGAAACCTCGAGGAGCGCAAGCAAGACGTCATCGCCCTCATCGACGCGCAGGGCAAGCTCACCGATGAGCTCAGGTCCCAGATCGCAGAGGCCGCGACCCTGCAGCGCGTGCTCGACCTGTACAAGCCCTTCCGAAAGAAGCGACTCACCCGCGCCCAGAAGGCGCGCGAAGCCGGACTCGAGCCCTTGGCGAACATGATCATCATGCAGGCGTCCGCCAGAGGGTCGGCGCTCGACGCGGCGGCCGCCTACGTCAACGAGGAGGCCGGATTCGACACGCCCGAGAAGGCCCTCGCCGGCGCTTCGGATATCGTGGCCGAGACCGTGGCGGAGGACCCAGAGAACGTCGCCGAGCTGCGCGCGTTCACCAGAAACACCGCCGACATCGTCGTAGAGGCGACCGATGCCGCCGAGAAGACCCCCTACGAGCCGTATTACGGCTTCTCGGAGCCCCTGCGCAAGATCCCCAACCACCGCATCCTCGCTATCGACCGCGGCGAGCGCGAGGGCAAGCTCCGCGTGCGCGTGAACGTCGACGGCGCCGCGGCGGTGGAGCGGCTCGGACGCCGATGGCCGCGCCGACAGGGCGTCTTTGCCCCGGTATTCGACGCCGCCGTCGCAGACGGCTACAGACGCCTCATGGCCCCCTCGCTCGAGCGCGAGGCCCGCTCCGACCTCACCGCACGCGCGCAGGCCGACGCCATCGACGTCTTTGCGAAGAACCTCGAGGGCCTGCTTTCCGCAAGGCCTGTGAGGGGCGCGAGGGTCCTCGCGCTCGACCCGGGATACCGGACCGGCTGCAAGGTCGCCGTCATCGATGAGTTCGGCAAGCTCCTCGACCACGGCGTGGTCTATCCCACCAAGCCCCGCCACGACGTCGCGGGAACCAAGCGCGAGCTTGCCCGCCTGGTGAGCAAAGACCGCGTCAACACCATCGTCATCGGAAACGGCACCGCGAGCCGCGAGACCGAGGAGGTCGTCTCGGAGTTCATCTCCGAGCAGGCGCCGGAGCTCCGTTACACCATCGTCAACGAGGCGGGCGCCTCAGTCTACTCGGCATCCGAGCTCGCGAGCCGCGAATACCCCGACCTCGACGTCACCGTGCGCGGCGCCATGAGCCTGGGACGACGCCTGCAAGACCCGCTCGCCGAGCTGGTAAAGATCCCGCCCCAGTCAATAGGCGTAGGCCAGTACCAGCACGACCTTGACCAGGCGGAGCTCTCCCGCACGCTCGGAAACGTCGTCGAGGACGTGGTCAACCGCGTCGGCGTGGATGTGAACACCGCAAGCGCGAGCCTTCTGGGCTACGTCTCGGGCATCACCTCCGCGGTGGCCGACAACATCGTCGCATACCGCGAGGAGAACGGCGCCTTCACCGACAGGCGCCAGCTCAAGAAGGTTCCCAAGCTCGGGCCCAAGGCATTCCTCAACTCCGCCGGCTTTTTGCGCATCACCGGGGGCGACAACCCCCTGGACGCCACGAGCGTCCACCCCGAGAGCTACCCCGTGGCCACCGAGGTGCTCAAGCGCGCGGGCGTCTCCGCCGACGAGCTCAAGCGCGGCGGCGTGCCCGACATCGAGCGCCGCCTGGGCAGCGTCGCCGACCTCGCGGGCGACCTTGGCTGCGGTGCCCCCACCCTCATCGACATCGTCGGCGAGCTCAAGAAGCCAGGGCGCGACCCGCGAGACGACGCCCCCGAGGTGATCTTCAGCCGGGCAGCGCTCTCGATCGAGGACCTTCGGCCTGGCATGGAGCTCAAGGGCACGGTGCGCAACGTCGTCGACTTCGGAGCCTTCGTCGACGTGGGCGTCCATCAGGACGGCCTCGTGCACATCTCGAAGCTCGCGAACCGCTTCGTCAAGCACCCGAGCGACGTCGTGCGCGTGGGAGACAACGTGACGGTCTGGGTCGAGAAGGTCGATCTAGACCGCAAGAAAATCTCGCTGACCATGGTCCAGGGAAAATAGCGCCCATCCATCCATCCATCCTTCCTGCCGTAAATAAATCCCAGGCCCCAGCCAAATTGCATGGCTGTGACCTGGGATTTATTTACCATCTATCGATAACAAGGACGCTAGCGTCTGCGACGATGCCGCTCACTCAGGATGTCATGGGCCACGTAAAGGCCGATAAACAGCGCGATGAGGTAGCCTACGAAGCCGATGATCGGTATGCCGAAGATGACGGGCTGGATCCTCGCGTAGTAGACGATCGACGAGCCCATAAAGAGGCCGGCGGCGATGATGGCGAGCGTCAACCTGTTGATGATGCGGCCGATGTCCTCGAGAGGGTCTTCGGTGCCCGCGACGTCGAGGTTAAGCCTCAGCTGCCCGCGCGTGAGCATGCGAATCGCGTGGCCGGACTCCCCCACCGCCTCAAGCAGCCCATGGCTGGCGGCGATACCCTCGCGCACGAGCTTTTTGGCCTCCTGCTCCGTGAGGACGGCCAAGGACTCGTGCGCGCGCAGGTGGCGCTTGATGATGTCGACCATGCTCGCGTCAGGAAGCAGGTTGTCGACGACGCCCTCGAGCGTGACGAGGGCGCGCGCGAGCATGGTGACGCTGCCGGGGAGCTCGATGCCGTTCCTTCTTGCCATGGTCACGAGCGAATTGACGAACGCCCCGATGTCGAGGTCGGAGAGGCCTGCGGCGCCGTAGTTGGCGATGATCGCGTCGAGCTCGCCCAGAAGATGCGCGTAATCGACCTCCGAGGCATCGCCCACCGAGAAGCGCAGCAGCCCATCGGCGAGCCCCGCCGAGTCTCGGCGCGCGACCGCCATGAGCATATCGGAGACGCAACGCCGGTCACCCGCGTTGAGCCTGCCCATGATGCCGAGGTCCATGTAGACGATCTTGCCGCCGGAGACGACGAGGTTGCCCGGGTGCGGGTCGGCGTGGAAGAAGCCGTCGTCGAGCATCTGCGAGGCGTAGTTGTCCATGAGCTTCTCGCCGATCTCGGCGCAGTCGTAGCCTTGTGCCGTGAGCTCGGCGGTGTCGTCGATGGCGATGCCGTCGACGTAGTCCATCACGACGACGTGCCTCGTGCACAGCGCCGGGTAGGGCTTCGGGCACTCGAGGTACACGCAGCCGGTGTTGTTGCGGCGGAACTCCTCGAGGTTTCGGGCCTCGACGAGAAAGTCGGTCTCCTCGCGGAAGGACTGCCACAGCTCGTCGACGACGCTCTGCAGATCGAGGAACTGATCGGCCCCTATGAACCCGCCGATGCGCCTGGCCAAAGAGCGCATGATCGAGATGTCCTTGGCCATGATCTCCTGGACATGAGGGCGCTGGACCTTGACGGCGACGAGCTCGCCCGTGGTGAGGCGCGCCTTGTGGACCTGCGCCACAGAGGCGGAGCCGAGCGGATGGTCGTCGATGGCGTCGAAGATGTCCTCGATGGGCTGGTCGTACTCGGCGCGAAGGGCGGCGAGCACCGTCTCGCGGTCCATCGGCTCGACGTCGGTGCGCAGCTTGGAGAGCTCGCGCATAAAGCTCTGTGGCAGGATCTCGGAGCGCATCGAGAGGATTTGGCCAGCCTTGACGAAGGTGGGGCCGAGTTCCTCGAGCATGCGGCGCAGGCTCTGCGGCGTGAGCCCATGGAAGATGTCGTAGCGCCGGACGATCTGCAGGATCTCGCCGATCCGGCGCAGGCGGCTCGCGCGCGACAGGTCGTACTGGGCGGCCCCCTCGGCTCGCCCGCCGAAAAGCCCGATGGTGTCGGGCCCCTCCCCAGACGCGTCGCGGCTCACCTCATCGTACCAGGCGTTGAGGATCTGGTCATACTCATGGAGACGGGCGGCCTCGTCGGCGCCCGTCTCCACGTCGCTGCTTTGTTTGTTTTGGGCGGCCACGCCAGGGCTACTCAGTGGCGTCGGGCTCGACGACGTCCTCGGCGGCCACCGGAGCGTCCTCGGCAACGGCGTCCGCCGCCGCACCGGCGCGCTCGGCATCGATCGCGGCGCTCATGTCGGCGACCTTCTTTGCGTACTCGGCGCGCTGCTCGGGCGTCATGGACTCGAGCCTCGAGCGCAGGGCAGAGTCGGAGGCGCCGCTTACCGTGGCATCGAAGGTCTCCTTGACCTTGCGGGTGAGCTCGGAGTTGAGGTTCTTGCCCTGCTCAACCGTGATCTGGCCCTTCTTCACGAACTCGTCGATGACCTGCTGACCCTTCTCGGCACCGGACGCGACGGCGCCCACGCCCGCAAGGAACGCCTTGTAGATGCCATCGCTAATATCGAACCCAGCCATTTAAGGCTCCTTTCTCCGAACAATCGGCTCGCAGGCCCAGGCCTGCGGATACGGCTACTCTACCCCATAGGACGCGGGCATTTTCACCCCGGTCCGCCTACGGCGGGATTTAGTTGCCAAGAAGAACGGAGCGCAGCTCATCGACGGTCTCTGCCACGGCGACGCAGCCGGCCCCCTCGAGCTCGGAGCGCGGGGCGGTGTGGCCGTAGAGGACGCCGACGCACTCGACGCCGCATGAGGAGGCCGCCTCCGCGTCGAACCTGCGGTCGCCGACCATGACGGCGTCCGCAGCGTCCACGCCCGACGACTCGAGCACACGCCCGAGGGCCGCTTCCTTTGAGTCGCCGTGATCGGACTTCTTTGCCATGGGGTAGTCGAACAAATCGAGGATCCCGTTGGTCGAAAGGCCGCGCTCAAGGAGGAACTCACGCTTGGAGGATGCGGTCCCGAGGAGCTTGCCCGCTGACTTGAGGTCGCGCAGAAGATCGCCCATGCCGTCGAACAGCGGCCAACCATCGCGGCCGAGGCTCGCGTAGACGCTGCGGTACTCGGCGGTGATCCGCTCGGCCTCGGCCTCCGAAATGCCGTAAACCGCGGTGAACGCCTGGGGAAACGGCGGGCCGACGAGCCTGGTCATGTCGCCGAGCTCCTCGTCGCTCCAGCCGTGGTCGTGCATGACGGAGCGCGCGACGGCCACGATGCCCGGCATGGAGTCGACGAGGGTCCCGTCGAAATCGAACACGATGAGCTTCTTGTGCGTGAGGTCGGACGGCATGCGGCTTTCCTTTCGTAGGTAACGAGTGTGAGCATAGCAGAGCGACATCGACGTTGAGCAGGGTAAGATAAACAGGTGCCCGAACCGTTACGACCTCACTTTGAGGAGATCATATGCGCGCGCTGCCTTTCGCCTGCCTGCGACCGAACCCCGACAAGGCCGCAGGCTTCGCCTCGCTTCCCTACGACGTGTTCGACCGAGCCGAGGCCGCTGCCTACGTCGCCGCCCATCCCGGCTCGTTTCTTGCCATCGACCGCCCGGAGACCGCATTTACCCCGGACCACGACATGTACGCAGACGACGTCTACGCCGCCGCGAGGCAAATCCTCGAGGAGCGCGCCGCCGACGGCACCCTGATGCGGGACCCCAACAAGTGCTACTACCTCTATCGCCTCGCCCAAAACGGCCGCTCGCAGACCGGCATCGTCGCCGCCTGCGCCCTCGACGACTACATGGACGGCACCATCAAACGCCACGAGCTCACGCGGCGCGACAAGGAGGACGACCGCGTCCGCCATATCCAGGCGACCGGTTGCCAAACGGGCCCGATTTTCCTCGCATACCGAGACGACCCGACGCTCTCCTTCCTCGTGGCCGCCGCGAAGGAGGCTGAGCCGCTCTACGACTTCGAGGACGCCGAGGGAGTGCGGCAGACCGTCTGGCGCATAGGGCGCCCCGAGGCCGTCGAGGCGTTCAAGCTCATGCTCGCCCGCATGCCGCGCGCCTACATCGCCGACGGGCACCACCGCGCCGCCTCCGCCGCCCGTGTCTGCGCCCAGATGCGCGAGGAGGCGGGAGGGGGCCTCACCGGCGACGAGCCCTTCAACTACCTGCTGTGCGTTCTCTTCCCCGCAAGCGAGCTCACGGTGCTCCCCTACAACCGCGTCGTCGCCGACATGGGCGGCCTCGACGCCGAGGAGCTGTGCCGCGCCGTCGAAAAGGCCAACTTCGAGGTGTCGGAGCCTCTCGACGAGCCCGTGTGGCCCGGCAAGAAGGGCGTCTTCGGCATGTACGCCGGCGGCTCCTGGAGGCGCCTTACCTGGCTCGGCGACGAGAAGGCCGACGCCGACCCCGTGGCCTCGCTCGACGCCTCGCGCCTGCAAGACCGCGTTCTGGGCCCCGTGCTCGGCATCGGAGACCCAAGGTGCGATCCGCGGATCAGCTTCGTAGGCGGCAACGCCGGCCCCGACGAGCTCGAGCGCCGAGCCGGTGACGCCGGCGTCGCCTTCAGCCTCTGCGCCACCTCGGTCGCGGACCTCATGGGCGTGGCCGACGCCGACCTACTTATGCCCCCGAAATCAACCTGGTTCGAGCCGAAGCTCAGAAGCGGGCTCTTTATCCGGAAGATCGCTGACAAGAAGTAGCTGAGCACCATGAGCCAAGGACCCGAGAACACGAGCAAGAAGAACATTGGGGAGCTGTTTGCCGCCATGGCGGGATGCGCCGCCGATGCAGGGGCGACGGCTGAGGACGCCTTCGACATCGACCGCCTCGGCAGGAAGCTCATGGCGGCGGACGACCCCGTCGCCCTCCTCAAGGGATTCGCCTCGCGCGTGCGCGCCGACAGGCACGCCTGCGCGCTCGAGGCGAGGCTCGCGGATAGGCTGGACGAATCCGGGCTTCTGGGAGACGACGGGATAACGCCGGCTTTTCGCGTTGTCCGCCCAAAGACGAGCGGTTTATTTTACCTGCGGATAGACGATCCCGAGCTCCCCTACCTCGCGAAGCTCAGGGTGCTCGGCGCCGAGGCGGCGCTGAACGCCTGCCTTATGAGCTCTGCCCTTCTCGATGAGCCTCTCTCCGCAGGCATGGAGGAGGTCGTGAGAACAGAGCGGCGCATAGCGCGGTCGGTCGCCCAGCAGGCGACGAGCCCCGTCGTCGGCCTCGACGAGGAGAAGGCAAGCGGCGAATGGAGGGACCGGCGCGCGATAGCCGCGGGCATCGAGTGTCTAAGGCTTCCCTACCGCCTCCAGGCGAGGTTTCGGGTCAACTCCGCCACAGGTGAGGCCGCGATCGAGGTGGACCTCACGCCGCCCCGGATTATGCCGCGCACCGTCCTTGTCGACGGCATCGGCATCGTTGCCGCCAGCGAGGCCATGCGACGCGCCGCCGCGACCGACTACAACCTCAGAGTACTCGCAATGATCGCTGCATACACCTTTGCCAATACCTGCGACCTGCGGCGCATTTGGGTTGCAGGCGTCGTCGACACGGCAACGAGCCATGCCTGCTACTGCTCGGCGGTCCTCGAGCGGGAGGACCTCGAGGGCCTCGACCTCGCGCACTTGGAGCCGATCACGCTCATGCGCTTCCTCTGTGCCGCCATCGACGAGTCGGGAGGGACGCTCTCGCCCGTGGCGCAGGGCTTCTCGCTCGACGACGAGCGGTTCTGCCCGAGGGGGCGCCATGAGCGCCCGGAGCTTACAGACCGCAAGCTCTCGCCGCCCGCGGGAGCGGCGCTCGGTTGCCGAGAGGTCTCCGGCATCTCTGTGGACGAGGGCGCGCTTGTGGCGGAGGTGGGGCGCAAGGCTGCCTCGCTGCTCACCGACTCGACCCAGGCCAATGTCCGCGCGATCATGGCCCTGGCAGACGAGACGGCAGACCCCCGCGTCATGGCCGCCGCGCGCAAGGTCGCAGGCGGGCTTATCGCCGGTGACCTGGACGAATCCGATCCCGAGGCCATATACGAGGCGTTTCAAAACGCCGGCGAGCTTGCCGAAGTTACCCGCAGGGCCCAGGAATGCCTCCTCAAAGGCGACGCCGCCGCCTGCGCCTCCGCCGTCGCGGAGGCGCTCGCGCCCATTGAGGCGGAAGGCCGGTTCCGCGACTCAGCCGAGGCCTGCTGGCGCGTTTTCGACGGCTACGCGAACCGAGTTCTCTACAATAGGCTCTTCTCACCGGAGGGCACGGAGATTAACCTCGCGCCTCGGCCGTACTTCGACGCGCTTCAGCTGCTCTCGGCCTCCGATCTTTTGCTCGGAAGGCCAGAGGCCGCATGCGACCTCGCCCGCCAGGCGGCTCGCTTGGCCCCCCTCTCGACCCAGGCCTCGCTCAACTTCAGCCATTGCCTGCTCGAGCTCGGCCGCGTGGAGGAATCCGTCGCCGAATGCTCGCGCATGCTCGAGTGCGCGAGCGACACCCAGAGTATAGGCTTCGGCTACATCACCATGGCGCAGCTCCAATGGAAACTCGGGAACATGGTGGCTTCGCAGGCATGCTATCAGATGGCCATGAAAGTCCTGCCCGCAGGAATCGTGGAGGCCGCCCGCCAGATCTCGAGCCTGCTCGGGGCGACGCCTGAGGAGTCCCTTTCCGATGAGCGGGCGCTGCAGGCGCTCGCCGATCGCGGGATTCCCCTGGCTCCGACCGACGAAGTGGTCGAGGTGCTTCGCGAAGGGGCCGCCGCCTCGATCGATGAGAACCTCTTCATACCCGGCAAAGAGCTTCTCTTCCTCGTCGTGGCCCTTACCCGCGACGACATCGATCATGGAATTCTGCGCTCGCTCGAGGATGAGCCCGACTTCTAGGAGGCGACGTGGCCAAAGCCACCGCGAACATCAAGCCCACGCTTTGGCCCGCGGGCTTCGATTTCGCCATTTTTGATTTCGACGGAACCCTCTCGGCAACCGAGGAGCTCTGGGAAGAGGTGGACCGCGCTTTCTTTTCGCAGCGGGGAATCGCCTACACGGCCGATGTGCACCAAACCCTCGCCACGCTCGGCTTCACGGGCGGAGCCGTCTGGGTACGCGAGGCATTCGGGGTGAGGGACTCGGTCGAGGATATCTGCGACGAGTGGAACCGCATGGGCGCCGCGCTCTACGAGACGAAGGCATCCTTAAGGCCAGGGGCCGAGCGTTACCTGCGGGCCCTTCGCGGCCAGGGAGTACCGCTCGCCTTGGCGACGACGAACGACCCGCAGGTATTGGCCTCTATGGCTCCGCGCATTAAGGTGGACGAGCTCTTCGACTCCGTGGTCTGCGGCAAGGAGGTCGGCAAGTCCAAGAAACACCCGGACATCTACCTCGAGGCGGCGCGGCGCATTGGCGCGCAGCCGCCGCGCACAATCGTGTTCGAGGACATCCTCGCCGGCACGAGGTCGGCCAAATCCGCCGGTTTCATCACCTGCGCCGTCGACGTGGCAGGCGCAGGCCAGCCGAAGGCGGCGTTGAGGCAGGTGGCTGACGTTTGGCTCGAGAGCTGGGAAGATATTCCGTTATAGACGGGTGCCTTAGCTCGCGAGCTCGGTAGGCCAGGTGCAGCCCTCGGGCATCTTTGCGTCGCCGTTCGCGATATCGGCAGGAATCGAGGAGTCGCTCTTCATGAGCTCGCTCACCGTCACGAATTCGTAGCCCTCGGACTGCAGCTTCTGGATGATCTGGGGAAGCGCCTCGACGTCCTGCTCGCGCGGGCCGCCTCCGTCGTGCATGAGGATGATTGCCCCGGAAAACGCACCGCCGGTAGACTTGCTCACGATGGAGTCCACGCCCGCGCGCCTCCAGTCCTCGGAGTCCAGGTTCCACAAGACCGATACGCTGGCGAGGCCGCCGGAGTTAAGCCACGACGACTCCTTGAAATCGCCGTAGGGCGGGCGGAAGCCCGTGGTCTCGACCCCCGCGACCTGGCTGATGGAGTCAAACGCGTTTTTGAACTCGGCCTGCAGGGACGTGGCGTCGAGCTTGGTGAGCTGCTGGTGCTGGTAGGTGTGGCTCATGAGCTCGTTGCCGGAGTCGACAATCTTCTTGCAGAGGTCGGGGTACTCCTCGATGTTCTGGCCGAGGTTGAAGAAGGTCGCCTTGCAGCCGTACTGCTCGAGGATACTGAGGTACTTCTCGGTGTAGGGATCGGCAGGGCCGTCGTCAAACGTGAGCGCGATGAGCTTTTTGCTCTGGTCGTCGGGTTTGATCTGGTGAACCGTAACGACGCAGTTCTGGGTCTGCTGAAGAACATCGCCGTCGGCAGTCTCTCCCGAGGTCTTGCCGTGGCGGACCTCATGCTTGCCCACCTTAGGCCATTGGCTGATATAGGTGATGTTTCCCCAGGCGTCGCCGCCCATCTCGAGCTTCGGCTGCTCCTCGACGATGTCGACGTCGTATTCCTCGTACCTGTTCTCGCCGTCGCCGATGGTGATGTCGTCGCCGTCGGCGGCGCGGTATGAGGCCGCATCGTCGGGGTCTATGTCCTGGCCGTTCACGGAGGCGGAGAACTTATAGCCCTGCCCCTGCTGAAGCACATTGCCGCCGACGCTGATGAGGTCGCCGGTCTTCGGGGAGAGCCTCTTTGACGAGATAATGGCCTCAAGCGAGGAGCCGACCTTCACGCTCGTAGTGCTCCCGTTGAGTTTGATGTCGACGGGCCGCGTGTTCCAGGCGAAGACAGCGGCAGCAACAATGACAACAACCACGATCGCCCCGACGATGGTCGTCATCCCCGGCACGGCAGGGCCCCTCCGGCGAGAAGAGCTCCCCTTCTGCCGACCATGCGACCTCGGCATCGGGGCGTAGCCCTGCGCGGCTCGCCCGAGCTGCTCACGGCGAGCATCCTGGCGATGTCGCTGCTGCCCCCGGTCGGGCTGAGAGCCGGGCTCGGCGAAGCGCGGAGTCGACGAGCCCTCGCGGACGCGGCGCCCACCCTGGCGCGAAGCCCGGGCTTCACCCGTCTGCTTGTGCGCCGCCCCCGAGCCGGGTGCGGAAGAGGCCGTTCTGCGATGGCCGCGCCCGCTGCGGCGAGGGGCTGGGTGGTTTCCGCTGTACCGATCGCCATAGGGACCCTCGTACGAGCCGCCGCGATCCTGACCCTGGTTCATATTCCCGCCTTTTCAAAAAGCCCGGGCGATTTAGCGCCCGGGCGGTTACGGTCGTGCTGTATATACTATCGGCTAGGCCATGATAGGCCAACATGAAGTCATGCCAAAAGACTACTTGAGCTCCTCGGGAACGTCGTCGGGGTCGCAGCCGAACGACTCCGCGACCGCCTTGGCCTGCGCCGCGCGAAGCATCGAGAGGTCCTCGTTGCCCATCTTCTCGTAGACCTCCGCCAGACGCGCAAGCGCGAAGCAGACGTAGGAGGCGACGGAATCGCCCATGCCGGAGATGACCATCATCGTGACGAGCGAGTCGGGAGCCAGCGACAACGCGGTGCCGTAGTCGAGGTCGAGAATCTCGCCGATCTGCCGCTCAACCTCCTCGCACCCCTCAAGATCCCCCGTCAGTGCGCGCTTGAGAGCACGCTTGACGACCTCCGTGAACTGGCCGATGAGCTCAAGAACGTAGTCACGCTGAAGCATTGGTTAACCTTTCGATGACGTCTATGCGAGACGATTGTATACCAGGGGCCCCAAAGCCTACCGCGTCGGGACCTCGACGCCGAGGTGGTCGAAGGCGGCGGGGGTCGCCTGCCTGCCCTGAGGCGTCCGCACGATGAGCCCACACTGAAGAAGGTACGGCTCGTAGACGTCCTCGAGCGTGCTCGGGTCCTCCCCCACGGCGGAGGCCACCGTGGTCAGCCCGACGGGACGCCCTCGGAACGTCTTGCACAGGGCCGTGAGGATCTTCACGTCCATCCAGTCGAGTCCCATAGCATCGATCTGGAAGAACTCGAGGGCCTCGTCGGCAACCTCCCAGGTGATGTCCCCGGAGGCCTTCACGCACGCATAGTCACGAACGCGCTTGAGCAGGCGGTTGGCCAGACGAGGCGTTCCTCGCGACCGGGAGGCGATCTCGAGCGCTCCCTGGGCATCGATCAGGACGCCGAGGATACTCGCGGAGCGCGTGACGATGTCGGCGAGCTCGGGGGGCGTGTAGTAATCGAGGCGATAGCTGATGCCGAAGCGATCGCGCAAAGGACCGGTAAGAAGCCCGGTACGGGTAGTCGCGCCCACCAGCGTGAAACGAGGCACGTCGATTCTAATGGAGCGGGCCGCCGGGCCCTTGCCGATGACGATATCGAGGAAGAAGTCCTCCATCGCCGGATAGAGAATTTCCTCGATCTGATGGTTGAGACGGTGGATCTCGTCGACGAAGAGGACATCGCCCTCCTCGAGGTTGGTGAGGATGGCCGCGAGGTCGCCCGCGCGCTCGATGGCGGGGCCGGAGGTCGTGTGCAGCTTGGCCCCCATCTCGTTGGCGACGATGCCTGCCAGCGTCGTCTTTCCCAGGCCTGGGGGGCCCGAGAATATCACGTGGTCGAGCGGCTCGTTGCGGGACTTCGCGGCCTCGATGAGCACCTTGAGGTTCGAGCAGACGCGCGCCTGCCCGACGTACTCCTCGAGGGTCTTTGGCCTCAGGCTCCGGTCCTGGTCGAGGTCGTCGCCGGTGAGTTCTCCCGTGACCGCCCGCGGCGCACCCGAGACGCCGGGAGCGTTCGTGGCGAAGAGGTCCTTGTCGGAAGCCTCCCACATCATCGACCACTCCCCAGGCGCCTAAGCGCATAGGAGAGCGCGGCCTCGATGGTGAGCGCGCCGGACTCCTCGCGCCCCTCCAGGGCGAGCTGCGCCTCTTGGGGAGTGAACCCCATGGACAGAAGGGCCTCGGTCGCCTCGGCGTCCACGCCGGAGGACGCCGCCTGGGCCGCGCCTTCGAGCGGGATCTGGCCAGGGCCTGTGGCGCCAAGCCCCACAAGCCCCCTCAGCTCCGCGTTCTTTGAGAACACGTCGGAGAGCTCGACGAGCAGGCGCGAGGCTTTCTTCTTTCCGACGCCGGGGACCTGGGCCATCCGGGCCGCGTCCTCGGTGGCGACGACCGTCGCGAGCTGCGACGCGGTGAAGGTGGAGAGAACGGCGAGGGCGAGCTTGGGACCCACCCCGGAGATGGCGCGAAGCTGGTCGAACAGCGCACGCTCCTCGCGCGTGGCGAAGCCGTAGAGCTCCATCGCGTCCTCGCGGACAATCATGCGCGTGAGCACCGTGACGCCCGCCTCGCCCGCATGGGGAAGCGAGGCGGCAGTGGTGGAGGAGACGCCGAGCTCGTAGCCCACGCCGCCGACGTCTAGGACGACGCGCGAGGGCAGGACCTCAACGAGCGTGCCTGTGAGCTGGACGATCATTGCTGGAAACTCCTTGCCTTGCCGAGGTTCTTTGTGCGGGTGAGGTTTGCGTGGCAGACCGCGGCGGCCAGGGCGTCGGCCGCGTGGTCGGGCCGGGGCTCGTGGTCGAGCGCGAGCACGTTGCGCACCATGTACATGACCTGGTGCTTATCGGCGGCCCCCGTGCCGACCACCGCCTGCTTGATCTGCATGGGGGTGTACTCCCCCACCGAAAGCCCCGCCTTCGCGCACGCGACTATGGCCGCCCCGCGCGCCTGGGCGGTGGCCACGGCGGACTTGACGTTCTCGCCGAAATACACGTTCTCGATGGCGAGCTCGGTCGGCCCGTAACGTTCGATCACGGCCTTGACCTCGTCGTAGATCCTTCCCAGGCGGGAATCGATCGACTCGTGTGAACGAGTCTCCACGCTGCCGTAGGCGCGGGCACGGCACACGGGCCCGCGCGTCTCGACAACGCCCCAGCCCGTGTGGGCGAGGCCCGGGTCGATGCCCAGGATGACCATGGTGTGCCCCCTTCCGCGACGTATGCCATAAGAACGCTCGTTCTATCCTAGCATAGGCACACGGAGACGAGAGCATTAGTTCTCGGAGAACGGGCCTCCCCAGAAAAAGCCCTGAGGGCCGGAATGCCCGCCATGGTCGTGACGCTCTCCGGAAGAGGGAGCCTCCCCCAGCTCGTCGGAGCCGCTGAGCATGCCCAGGAGGTCGAGCGCCTCCTGCGGCGAGCTGGCCTCCGAGTCCTTCTCGCCCGAGCCGCCGAGCGCCTGCGCTATCTCGGCGGCCATCGCGTCGCGGTCGATTCTTTCGCCCTTGGCCCGAACGCGGTCTCGCCATGAAAACCCGAAGGGGCCGCGGGCCTCGTCGAGCGTCTTTGACGAGAGCGTGGGGGCCAAAAGCCGTCCCGGCAGCGAGGACAGCGAAGAGCGCACGAGCGCGACGACGGCGCGGGCAAGCCCCTCGTTCTCGCAGTCCGAGGCGATGTCCGAAAGCGGGAGCTCCCACTCGACGAAGCTCGAGATGACGAAGTCGACCTGCTCGAGCCTCCTGTCGGCAGACCCCGTGCCCGCAAGGGAGGCGACTTCCTCGAGCTGCCAGGAGGAGCGTGCCGCCGCGGGGATGACGGGAGAGACGGTGTTGCGCAGCCGCGCGAGCGCAAGGACGTCGGAGCGGTACAGGTCGCCGAAAGGCAGCACGCAGCCGAGGTCGCGGGCGGGCGCCGAGCCGAGGGCCAGCGAGGTCTTGTCGGAGCTGCCCACAATGACCGACCCCTCGCGCCTGGCCTCGGCGCAAACGCGCGCCCAGGCCACGTCGCGCGCGAGCTCCTCGTCGCCATCCTCAAAGAGACCTGCGGCGGCAAGCTCGCGCGCCTCGAGCCTGAGGTTGCGGACAAGCGCGCGGGAAAGCTCATCGCGCCCGTCGCCCCAAAGAAGGACCGTGGGACTGACGTTCACCGGGCCGAGGGCGTCGGTCGCGACGGCGCAGGCAAGCATAGAGGGCATGCCCCCGTCGACGACCAGGCGCGCTGAGGTCTTCCCAAGCGACGCGATGATGCCGCGGGTGCCCTCCGCGACTGCCTCCCAGGCCATGATCGAGGGGTCGAACACCTGGGGGGTGACCGCCTCCTTGAGGGGGCCCTCCTCACCTTTGCGGAGGTCGGCGAAGACGAGCGCCTCCTCGAACGACGGCGCCTGGCAGGCAAGCTCGCCCCAAGGGGCCACGGCGAAGCTCGCGCCACAGAAGACCTCGAGGTCAGAGCAGCCAACGGAGCCGACGCCCACAATCCACGCCCCCATGGCGTCGGCGTCGGCGCGGAAACGCGACTCCAGAATCGAGGCGCCGAGCGCGCTGGCGGCGTCGTCGGTGGCAAAGCCGTAGGTCGAGAGGAACAGCACGGCGTCCACACGGTAGTCGTAGTCGACGTACTCCTCGAGCTCCTCGTAGGTGAACGCGATGCCGAGCGTGAGGTCGCCCACCTCGACCTGCGGCAGGGACAGCCCGCAGGCCTCGTCGCCCGGGTCGTCCGCCGACGCCTGTGAAAGCGCGCCGAGAAGGCGCAGCGGCACAACGCCGTCAGGACCCACCTGAACCGCCTCGAGCACCGGGTCGTCGGAGCCCGGCAGCGAGACCGGGACGATCGCCGGGCACGCGAGCTCGCCGGCGAGTGCCGAGCAGAGCCGGGCCATGTCAAATAGAAGCCCCTCGCGGTCCGGCATCGCCACGGGGACCGCCGGCGCGATGACGGTCGCGGGGAACACGCACAGCTCAGCCCCGCCCTCGGCCGCGCGAGAGCAATACGCCTTGATGCGCTCGGCCGCACAGCCGAGGTCGCCGTTGGCGGAAGGGACCTGTGCGATGGCGATCTTCAAAGTAGTTACCTCCAGAAAAACGGTTATGCGACGAGGACCTTGCCCGACCTGCCTATGGCATCGGTCACCTCGGCGAGAAGGACCATGTTGCGGGCGTCGACCGTGCAGGGCAGCTCCATGCGCATAATGTCGCCCGAGACGGACTCGACGCGGACCTCGACGTGGTCGAGCCCAGGATAGGCCCCCAGGATACGGCTGAGGTCGTCCATGCGAGAGCGGGTGAGGCTGCTCGCGGGCATGTTGATCTCGAGCACCTTGGGACGATTCGTGCGGTCGTTCAAGACAAGCGGCTCGACCTCCATGCAGATGACCTGGTTTCCGCGGTCGCTGCGCTCGAGCTTGCCCGACACCTTGACAAAGACGTCGCCTGAGGCCTCGCCGGTATCGGGGTCAACCTCGCCCGCGAGCGTCGCGGCGCACTTCTTGAAGAGCTTCGGGAAGATGACGAGCGTGACCTCGCCTTCCATGTCCTCGAGGGTGACGATGGCCATGGGGTCGCCGTTCTTGGTGGTCTTCTTCTGAAGCGAGCTGACCATGCCGGCAAAGCGCAGGACCTTGCCCTCGGGAACCTTGAACTGCTCATGGACGCCGCCGGCCGAGTCGGTGACCTCCTGCGAGACCTCGATGTCGGACAGGCTGTAGTCGCGGGCCTTCGCGAGCGCGTAGGCGTAGGGGCGCAGCGGGTGGTCCGAGACGTAGAGGCCAAGGACCTCGTGCTCACGCCCGAGCTTGACCGAGCGGTCCCACTCGACGCCGTCGGGCTCGGGGTTGCTCTCCTCGAACCCGGCGCCCTCGACGCCGGCGAACATGTCGAACATCGAGACCTGACCCGTGGCGCGGATCTTCTGCTTTCGGGTGGCGGCGTCGATGATGTTGTCCGGGTTGTTCTTGTCGACGAGGCGCATGAGCTGCATGCGGGTGTAGCCGGTGGAGTCGAAGGCGCCGGAGCAGATCAGGGCCTCGACCACGCGGCGGTTGGCGGAGCCGGAGTCCATGCGGTTCACGAAGTCGAAGATGTCCGAGAAGGCTCCGGCCCGGTCGCGCTCGGCCATGATGGCCTCGCCCACGGCCTCGCCCACGCCGCGGATGCCGGCGAAGCCGAAGCGGACGCCGTCGGGGGTGGCCGTGAAGTCGCGGCCGCTCTCGTTGATGTCCGGGGGCAGGATGGCGACGCCCTCGCGGCGGTACGCGGTTACGTAGTGGACGATCTTCTCGGTCTTTCCCATATAGGACGTGAGGACCGAGGCCATGTACTCCTTGGGGAAGTAGGCCTTGAGCCACGCGGTCTGCATGACGAGGATGGCGTAGCCGGCGGAGTGCGACTTGTTGAAGGCGTAGGACGCGAACTCGAGAACGTCGTCCCAGATGCGCTGAGCGACCTCTTTTTTGTAGCCGTTCTCGACGGCGCCGTTGATCCAGTGGTCGTAGATGGTCTCGTCGGCGCCGTTGCCCTCCCAGTGGAAGATCTGGTCGGTCAGCATCTTGATCTTCTTTTTTGCCACCGGTTTTCTGATGCGCGAGTCGGACTCGCCCGGCGAGAAGTTCGACATCTTCATGCTGATCTGCATGACCTGCTCCTGGTAGACCATGGTGCCGTAGGTCTCGTCCAGGATGTCGGAGAGGCGGTCGTCGTAGAAGGCGACGGGCTCCTTGCCGTTCATGCGGTTGATGTAGCTCGTGACCATGCCGGCGCCCAGCGGGCCCGGTCGATACAGGGCGATAAGTGCGACGACCTGGCGGTACTCCTTGGGCTGCATGCCCTTGATGGTGGCCGTCATGCCGGCGGACTCGATCTGGAAGACGCCCGCGGTGTGGCCGCGGCCCATGAGCTCGTAGATCTTGGGGTCGTCGAAGGGAATCTTGTCGACGTTGATGTCCACGCAGGTCGCGCCCGGCTTGATCGTCGCCTTGACGACGTCGGGCATCTTCTCGATGTCTTCCGGGTTGGGGTAGGTCGCCCGTATGTTGGCGAGCGCCTTGGAGATGACGGTCAAGGTGCGCAGGCCCAGGAAGTCCATCTTGAGCAGGCCCATGTCGGCGACCGAGTGTCCCTCGTACTGCGTGATCTCGACGCCGCCCTTGGTGTCGACCTTGGTCGGAACGTGGTCGTTGACGGGCGTAGGCGCGATGAGGACGGCGCAGGCGTGGACGCCCTCGCCTCGGTGCAGGCCCTCGATGGAGAGCGCCGAGTCGATGATGCGGCGGGCGTCCTCATCCTTCTTGTAGGCCTCCTCGAAGTCCGGGGAGTACATGTCCTCCTTGCCCTCGGTCTTGCTCAAGACGAACTTGAGCTTGGCCTTGGGGTCGCCCGAGATCATCTTCGAGAGCTTCTGGCCCTGCCAGACGGGGTAGCCGAGGACGCGGCAGGCGTCGTTGATGGCCTGCTTGGCCTTGATGGTCGAGTAGGTGATGACGTGGCAGACGCGCTCGGGGCCGTAGAGCTCGCGCACGTGCTGCACGACCTCCAGGCGCCGCTCGTCGTCGAAGTCCATATCGATATCGGGCATCTCGGAGCGCTGGGGCGAAAGGAACCTCTCGAACATCAGGCCGTTGGAGAGCGGGTCGAACGTGGTGATGTCCATGGCGTAGGCCACAAGGGCGCCGGCGGCCGAGCCGCGGCCGGGGCCCACGCCGATGCCGTTATGCTTGGCCCACTGGACGTACTCCTGGACGATGAGGAAGTAGTCGGCGAAGCCCTTGGTGCAGATGATGTTGTACTCGTGGTTAAGGCGGTCGAGGACGTTCCAACCGCCGATCTCGACGTTTCTCCAGTCCTCGCCGTAGCGGATGGCCAGGCCCTTCTCGCACTCCTCGCGAAAACGCTGCTCGGAGGTCTCGCCCTCGCGCAGGCCAGGGAACTTGGGCAGGTACATGTGCGTCCAGTCGAGCTCGTAGTCGCACTTTGCAGCGACCTCGAGCGTGTTGTCGACGACCTCGGGAGCCCACGAGAAGAGCTCGCGCATCTCCTGCTCGGTCTTGATGTAGAACTCGGTGCCCGTCATGCGCTTGCGGTTCACGTCGTCAACCTTGGAGGCCGTGCCGATGCACGAGAGGATGTCCTGCGTGGGGGCGTCCTCGCGCGTGAGGTAGTGGTTGTCGTTCGTGGCGATGACCTTGATGCCGAGCTCGCGGCCGAGGCGGACGATCTGCTCGGACAGCGTGCGGTCGTTGAAGCCGCCCCAGGAGGGGTCCTCCAGGCCGTGGTCCTGAACCTCGAGGTAGAAATCCTCGCCGAAGATCTCCTTGTAGGTAAGCGCCCACTCCTTGGCCTTGTCGGGCTGGCCCGAGAAGTACATGCGCGGGATGATGCCCGAGACGCAGGCGGAGCAGCAGATGATGCCCTCGTGGTAGCGCCGCAGCATGTCGAGCGTGGTGCGCGGGTAGTAGTAGAACATGTCGCCGGAGCCCGCCTCGCTCATCATCTTCATGAGGTTGACGTAGCCGGTCTCGTTCTTGGCAAGCAGGAGCAGGTGATAGCGGTGCTGCTTGGTGCCCTTCTCGATGCAGTCGTCGGTGATGAAGTACGCCTCGCAGCCGAAGATCGGCTTGATGAGGAGCTCCGGCCGATTGGCCTCGACGGCCGAGAGGTCGTGTCCCGACGACTCCCAGGCCTCGACGTCGGAGGCCCACTGGGCGTGGACGCGGTCGTGCAAGGCGGCGTCGGCGGCGTCGGCCTCGGGCTCCTCGAGCTCCCAGCCCTTCTTGAAGCACTCCACATCGTGCTTCCACTGCTTCATATCCTGTTGCGCGTCGTTGTACTTGCGGCACTCAAGGTCGAAGTCCGGCACGCCGAACATGTAGCCGTGGTCGGTGAGCGCAAGGGCCGGCATCTGCAGGTCGACGGCGCGCTTGACCATGTCGGGGATGCGCGTGGCGGCGTCGAGGATCGAGAAGTCCGAGTGGTTGTGCAGGTGAACGAAAGCCATGTAATGGAATCCTTGGGTAGAGGTTTGACTTCTCTAGTGTAACCGCGGCCGGGCCCTCTTCAGCTGTTCTCCCGATGCCCAAACCGCCCCGCCCCGCCGGGGCCGCGAAACGCGGCTCCGGGACCCCGGGGGGGGTCAGGGGAGATTACCGGGAAAAGGAGTAGCGGGCGACGAGGGGCTCGCCGGGGCACTGGTCGTCTTCCCGCTCGACGCAGACGAAGGCGCACTCCACCTGCTCCCAGCCCTGGTCTAAGAGGACTCCGGCGTAGAATTCGGCCTGCATCGCGTGGCGGGCGCGGACCTCGTCGGCGGTGAGGCCGGCGTCTCCGGTCTTGTAGTCGACGACGAGCGCCTCGCGGCTCCCCTCGTCGGTGCACAGAAGGTCTATGGCGCCCTCGAGGTGATCGCCGTGCTCGCTTGGCCGCGCGACGAAGAAGGACACCTCGGGGCGCACCTGGCCGTGCGACAGGGCCTCCGCGCGGATGGACGAGCGCGCCCAGCGGCCGATCGCCGCCGCAAGCCGCGTCCGCGCCCTCGCGGAGAGGTTCCAGCGGCGGGCCATGGCCGCGACCTGCCCCTCGCTCGGCTCCCTACCCGACTCGGCCATGGCCTGAGCGAGCTCATGGAAGGCCGAGCCGAGGTTCGTCGCCCGGTCGGCGTCGCCGCCCGTAGGCGCCCCCTCGTCGGCGGCGTCGCGCTCGGCGCGAGTGGGCGCGCACGCGGGCTCGCCGGCGTCTTGAGCCATGGAGGCGTGGACGGAGCTGTAGCTGTAGACGCCCTCCCGGGCGCGCCACAACCCGAAGGTCGCGTCCGCGTCGGGCTCGACCTCGAAGAGCTCGAACTCACCGCCCGCGGCCTCGCCCTTCCCGCCGGAATCGGCGGCGCCGACGATGGCGGAGGGGTCGAGCGGGATCGGCCCGTCGAACCCCTCGAGGGAGCCGGCGGAGTCGGCGAGGCAGGCCCTCTCCTCCCCCTTCCCCTCGATCTGGACGCGGACGCAGCGGACGCGCGCCGGCGCCTCGCCGCCGTAGTCGATGCAGGAGAGCCCGCAGGAGGGGGCCGCGGCCGAGCCGAAGAGCGCGAAGAGCGCGTTGGCGGCCATCGTCGAGGAGACGCCGGAAGAACCCTCCGCGGCGCTCACGCCGAGGATGAGGGCCTCGCGGGCGCGCGTCATCGCGACGTAGAGCAGGCGCGCCTTCTCCTGCGCCGCCTCTCGGGCGTCCTTCTCGCCGAGCGCGACGAAAAGTGACGAGAGCGGCTGCGCACGGCCGGACTCGAGGTCATCGAGGGCGTCGTCGGCGTCGATGCCCTTGAGCGCCGACGCGAGGGCCCTCGCGTCGGCGTCGTCGAGGCCGGCAGGCTTGACGACGAGGGCGGCGGGGTTGCCCGGGGCGACGGCCAGCGCGCGGGAGTCCCTCGGGTCGTTCCAGCACTCCGCGACGGCCGTGACGGGAAACTCGAGGCCCTTGGACGCGTGGATGGTCATGATGCGGACCGTGCCGGCGCCGGACTCGCCGCCGGCAAGCGACGCCGGGGCGATCTTCGAGGCGGCGAGCCACAGGTCGAACTCCGCGGCGGCGCGCGCCGGCCCGAGGCCGAGCGACCGCGTGAGGTCCCGGATATAGCGTATAGAGGCGAGCACGTTGGCGGCCTTGGCCTGCCCCTGGGTCCCGCCGGCCTCGAGGCGCGCGAGCCAGCCGGAGTCGCGCGCGACCCGGTAGCAGACGTCTGCCACGGGCTCGCGCGCCACGTCCACGAGCGCGCGGGCGACGACCTCGCGGGCACGGGAGAGCCTGGCGGAGGGAACGTGCCCGGGAAGGAACTCGAACGCGGCCAGGCCCTGGTCGATGGGCCTCTTTGTGGGCGCGGGGAGCTTCTCCTGCAGGCGCGTGCCGAGCTCGCAGAAGTCGTCGGCGTCGAGCGCGAACATCTCGCTCGCGAGCAGTGGGAAGAGCCCGGACTGGGTGTCGGCGGGGTTAGCGAGCGTGTGCAGCAGCGCGCACATGACCTTGACCTCGGGAGCCTTCGTGAAGGTCGAGCCGCCCGTGACCACGCACTCGAGGCCTCGGGCGCGCAGGGCGTCTATGTAGAGCCCGGCGTTCGAGGTGACGCCGAGCAGAAGCGCCATGTCCCCGGGGCGCTCCCCGGCGTCGCGGTATCGGGCGAGCGCGTCGGCTATCTGCGAGGCCATGGTGGCAACCTGCTGCTTTGTCGCGTAGCCGGAGGCCCCCTTGCCGCAGACCACCTCGACGTCGACGCGGGGCAGGCTGCGCGCCCGGTAGGCGTCCTTACGCGTGGGGCAATCGTCGAGGTGCATGAACGCGCCCGCCTCCATGGTCCCCGAGCACCCGCCGCCGAGGCCCAGCCCGGGCCCGGCGTTGCCGCGGCTCACGCGCTCGACGAACTTGAGGATATCGCCATGGCTGCGGTAGTTCGTGTCGAGCCGGACCCTGCCCTCGTCGAGGACATCCTCCCCGCGGCGGTAGAAGACCCCGACGTCTGCCCCGCGGAAGCGGTAGATGGACTGCTGGGCATCGCCGACGGTGCACAGATGCCTCGCGCCCTCGCCGGCAAGAAGCCCGATCAAGGCAAGCTGGGTCTCGTCGGTGTCCTGGAACTCGTCGACCATGACGAGGCGGAATCTGCCCGCGTAGTCCGCCCTCACGGCGTCGACATCGCGTACCGCGGCGTAGGCGAGGGCGACGAGGTCATCGTTGTCGCAGGCAGAGGCCTCGCGCTTCACGCGCGTGTATTCCGCGTCGACGCGGCGGGCGAGCTCGAGGTAGGCGCCCGCGTGCTCGGCGCCGGAAAGGAAGAGCACCTCGGCCCGTGCTGCGGCGAGCGCCGACTTGGCGTCGGCGAGCTTGTCGGCAATGGCCTTGCTCGACCGAGGCATCGACACGGCCTTGAGCGCCTCGGCCGCGGCATCAGGGGTCTTTGCGCCGGGCGCGAGCGCGTCGAATGCCCGGAGGGCCTCGAGCGAAGGGCCGACCTTCGCCGCCGCGGCGGCGGTGAGTCTCTCGGCGCCCAGCTCCTCGCAGCGCATAAGAAGCTCGCGCATCAAGTGATCGACGTCGGCTCCCGCCGCCGGGCGGGCGGCGGCGATCGCGGCGAGGCCGCCGGGAACCGCGCGCGCGGCGGCGATGACCCCGTCAACGATGCCCATGGCGCCGGAAAAACCGCTCTCAGCAGACCAGGAGCCCACGCCGGCGGCGGCGATCGCGGCGGTGAGGCCCGCGTCTCCGGCGGCCGCCCGCATGACGGCGTCCATCGCCTGAAGGTACATCCGGTTCTGCTCTGAGCCTGACACCACCCTGAACTCGGGATCGAGCCCCAGGTCGAGCGCGTGTCGATGCAGGATCTTCGAGCACATGCCGTGAATCGTCGAGATCCACGCGTCGTCGACGGCAAGCGACGCCTCCTGGAGCCCGACGCGTCGCAGCGTAGAGCGCACGCGCTCGCGGATCTCTCGCGCGGCCGCCTCGGTGAAGGTGATGACGAGGACCTGGCCGAGGTCGTCGAGGAAGGGCTTTCCGCCCTCCCCCGACCCGGGGCACAGCGCCCACGCGACGCGTTGGGTAAGGGTAAAGGTCTTGCCGGAACCCGCGCCCGCCTCAACGAAGAGGGGCGCGTCGAGGGTCTCGGCGATCTTTCTCTGGCCAGCGTTCAAGCCGGAGAGGTCGACCAGCGGGGCATTGCCGGAATTCGTCACTTGGAGCACCTCTTGTCGCAGTTGAGCACCGGGCAGTAGTCGCAGGCGTGGGCGTCGACGGGGTCGGCCTCGATGTCGCCGGACATCATGCGCTCGAGCTTGGCGGCGATAGCCTCCTCGCAGGCATCGAGTAAAGACTCGATGCCGAGCGAGCCGGCGGAGTCGCCGAAGCGCACCGAGCGCGGGACCTCGACCTTCGGCAGCCTCCTCGAAGAGAGCGGTCGCATGCCGAAGACGTTGTCCGCAGCCTCGGCGTCCACGGCGCCTGCGAGCTCATGGGGCGCCTTTGTGCACAGATAAACCGCCGAGACCACCTTGAGCTGCGGGAAGGCGCGCCTGACCACCTGGCCGTAGATGAGCGACTGCACGCGCCTGGGGAGGATGAGCCCGCCCTCGCCCATGGCCGCTGCCGCCCCGCCCTCGCCGAAGGCGTCGTACTCCGACGCGAACCCGCGGGCGCCCTTATGCTTGTAGTCGATGACGGCCGCCTGCCCGTGGGCGTCGACGTCGATGCGGTCAACCGTGCCCGTGAGCTGCACGCCGGCGTACTCGACGTAGGCGCCCCGCTTGCCGAAGCTCCACTCGAAGCAGCGCGGCTCGAATCCAGCGAGGATCTCGGACTCGTAGCCCAGAAGGCTCTCGAGGTCGCGCCTCAAGGACACGAGGCTGCCTTCCTCGGCAGACGTGTGCGGGACAAGCGCCTGCGGCATCGGCCGTTTGCCGCGCTTGAGCTGGTATTGATGGGATAGATGCCCGTCGAACTCCTTGGAAAGGAGCGCGCGGGCGGCGTCCAGGGTGGAGGCGTCGACCCTCGAGCCCTCGACCCTTGTGCTCGGGTCCGCCTGCGCCAGAGCGACGAGCCGCTCGGCCTCGGCGACGTAGGCCTCGGACTGCATTCCCTCGGGGTCCTCCGCCTCGATGCGAAAGAGCGCGTCGGAGCCCTCCGCCCTGGCCAGAGCCGATGCGAGGAGATTGCGGTGGGTCACCTCGAGGACGCGGTGCGCGAAGGTGCCCGCCTCCGCGCCCCCGAAGCCCGCGTCCGCGTCATGGAGGCGAAGGCGACGGAGGCTGAACCATTTGTAGGGGCATTCCAGGTAGGTCTCGATCTGGGATGCCGAGAGAAGCGGCAGGCCGGAGGCCGTCCCCTCCTGCGGGGGCATGACGCAGGAGGCGAGGGCGGTGTCGATGCGTCCCGCGGGCGACGGCCGGCACCCGCCCTCGGTCCGCGGGGAGGCTCCCGCGTCGGCGGCGTTCTCGGAGATCTGGAGCTCACCGCGCAAAGGAACGGATCTCTCGCCGAGCACCCGCGACACCTTGTCGGCGGGGGCGGAGGCCGAAAGGCCGTAGCAGGCAAGCGCCTCGGACATCATCACGCCGCAGAAGCACTCCTTCGAGTCGGCGGAAAAGAGACAACGCTCGAACGACACCGACCGGCGGGCGGCGCGGACGGCTGCGTCGAGACGCGCGCGGGCGGCCGCCATGGCGGACCTCGGACGCTCGACGCCGTAAGCGCAAAGCATCGCGTGGAGCACGTCGTCGGAGGCGGACACGGGGGACTCCACGGAAGTCTGGCCGCACAGCACGATGGCGTCGCAGGAGAGCGGGGCCGCCTCGAAAGACGCGGCGGGAAGCACCGTGGCCACGCACGCGGACCCCTCGACGACCCGCTCGGGGCGAAGAGAGACGCTGGAGCTGGAAAGAAGGGCGGACGCGGCGGACCAAAGCTCACGCAGGGCCGAGATGTCTCCGCAGGCGTCCTCGGCGGAGTAGCCGCATTCCTTGAGCGACATGCCGACCGAGAGCGCCTGCCCGAGGACGGCCACGGCCTCGAGCGAGGAATCGTCCTTCTTTCCGCCCTCCACGATGGGGGCGAGGAGCTTCGAGGCGCACGAGCCCACCCGCCCGCGCAAAAGCTCGCGCACGGCGGCGGCGCACGCCGCGGAGGTGGAGCGCTCGTTCTGGAGCTGCTCCAGAACCGCGGCGGGCGTGAGCAGTCGGTTGGATCTCCACTGGGCATCGAGGGCCCGGGCCCGGGCGGCGTCGACGCCCGAGATCCTCGACGCGAGGAAATCGGAGAGCCCCATCGGGGGCCACCAGGACATGTCGCGGAGTTCGACTCGAACATCGCGGTTGGGCAGCCGGCGAGGCGCGGGCCACTCGGCGGCGAGCTCCGCCAGCGACGAGACGCCGTCCACAAGCTCGAGCAGGGCGCGTCCCGACTCGGTCGATCGCACGGGGACGCGCAGGCGAGCGCGGGACGAGATTCCCCGCGCCGCGAGCCTTCCCGCGAGCCCGCGCCAAACGGAGGCGACGTCGGGCGCTGCCACGGTGACGGAGCGCGAGCCGGCCTGCGCGAGGGCACTGACCTCCTCGGCGATCGCGGCGAGCTCCGCCGAGGGCCCCGCGGGCAGGACGACGCGCACGGCGCCGGACGCGGGGAGCGGGCTATCCGTGCGGACAAAGAGCGACGACGCGAGGGCGGAGAGCTCGGCAGGGCGGCCAGGCTTCTCGCAGCCCCGCTCCTCTGCCACATCGAGGGGCGCCCCCTCGCTCTTGGCAAGGTCGATCAGCTCGCGGACGGCCTCGCGCCCCGGCTCCGACGCCGGCGCGTCGAGCGCGCGCAGGACAACCGTGACCTCTCGGTCGAGCGAGAGGCGGGCAAGGAGCCGGAGCTGACAGGCGGGAGCGTCCTCAAGCCCGACGGCCACCATCTGGGCTCCGCCGCCCTGAGGGAGCACCCCGGGAAGAAGCTCCATGACGTCGCACGCCTCCACGAGGCCAAGACCCGCGAGCTCGGCGTCGTAGTCTCGGGCAAGCAAGGCCACCGCGACCTCGGCGTCCGTCAGCCCCTCGGGTCGGCCGTCGCCGCGCAGCGAGGACAGCCCGCGCGAGACGAGCCCGGACAGCAAAGACCTCGTACCGGGGTTGTTCTTTACAAGAGAGCCCTCCCGAGCCGCGGCGCGGGCGACGACGCGCAGGCAGAGCGCCTCACGGGCAAGCCCGTCCACGATGCGCCGGCCGTCGCCCCAGACGCCCCAGCGCTCCCCGGCCCAGGCGAGCGGCGTCGTGGTCTGGACCCCAAGCCCGAGCCCCTCGATGCCGGCAAGCACGCGTTGGGCGTCCAGGGCGCGCTCGAACGACGGTGCCAGGAGCACAGAGCGGCCACCGTGCCGCAAGGCTTGGCGCAGAGCGCCGACGGCGGCGGGAGAGACGACGTCTTCCCGACCGGTCTTCACGATATGGAGGGCCATGGATTCCCCTTAGCCGCACAGGCGGCGACGATGTTGTTTCTTCTTGTTAGATAGTACGACAGGGTCGGGACAACAAACCTTAGTCCGTGCCCGCGGCGCCCCTCAGCCTCTCGAGCACAAGGCGATAGCCGCCCCTTTGTCCGTTCAGGCACTTGGAGACGCGGCTCACCGTCGTGGAAGAAGCCCCCGTTGTCCGAGAGACATCGGCATAGGAGCTGCCCTCGTCGAGCATCAGGGCGACCTCAAGGCGCTGCGAGAGGTCGTCTATCTCGCGCGGGGTGCAGAGGTCGCCGAGAAACGCCGCGGCCTCTTCATCGGTCTTGAGCGAGCGAAGGGCCGCGTAGAGCCTGTGTTCCTCGGTCTTCGTCATATGCGTCCCCTCTATTTACGCGTCGTTGCCACACAGACACTTTAGCGCAATAAAGCGAAGCGGGGCGCCCCCGTTTTTCCAGGAGCGCCCCGCGCCGAGGAGCTGCATGAAAAATCTAGTTGATCGCCCCGCTGACGAGCGTACCCACGACGCTGATGACGACGGCGCCGAGGACGGCGGCCCCGAAGCCGCTTACGTAGACGCCCGCATGGAATATGTTGCGGGAGAAGAAGCTCGCGAGCTCCAGCACGACGGCGTTGACGACGAGGCTGAAAATCCCAAGCGTGAGCACCGTGACCGGGAAAGAAAGCACCTTGAGCACGGGCTTGACGGTGGCGTTCAGGATACCGAGCACGAGCGCCGTGAAGATGGGCGCAGCCCACGAGCCCCCGACGGCCTCGATGCCCGGGACGACCCAAATCGCGACGGCCGTCGCGATCGCCGTGGAGAGCCAGCTTCCGATAAATCCCATGACCACTCCTTAATCTGGGTTCACGTGTACTGTTTTCCAGCCTACCCCGAAGCCGGCCTCGTCTACCGCGACGGGGAAAATACACGAGCCCCGCAAACGCCCCGCCCGAGCGGTTACTGACCGGTCTGCTGGCCAGGCCAAAGCCGGTTGCCCCCAAGTCCCCAGCCGGCGGGCCTCGCAAGGGCGTTGGCCACGGCGTCCTTGGCAGACTCCACGTTGGCGGTGATGGTCGCGCCCAAAAGCTCGCGCACCAGGTCCTTCGTGCGCTGGTCGGCGGCAGTGAGCGCCGAAAGCACCTTCTGGATGGACTGGGGACTCGCCAAGATCTCGTCCAGGCGCGAGGCGCCGCCCGCCTGGAGCACATCGAAGAGCTCTTCCGTGAACCGCTCGCGCGCGTCGGGGTCCATGCTGTCGAGCCAGCCGGCGAGCGCGGCGTTCATGCGCACGCAATCCGGGTCGAGCCCTTCCGCCTTCACAAGCCCGCCAGGCCCGACCTGCCAGGTCATCGGGTCGTGCTGAAGCGCCCCGTCGGCAGAGCTCCTCACGACGAGCTTCCTCGACCCGTCGTCGAAGAGCATGCCGACGATGTCGTAGGCGGGAATGATGTGGGTGAACGCGCCCCCGAGCACCTCGACGGCGCGGGCGGGCGCGGCGCCTGCCCACATACCGGGGCCGTCGTTGCTCCACACGCGCACCAAGCAGGGGCGAAGCCGTTCCGGCAGCACTGTAGCCGCATACGCCGCGAGAATGCCGCCCTTCGAATGGCCGCCGACGTAGAGCCGGCGACCCTCCGCGACGGCGCGCGCGGCCTCCCGCTCAAGATAGGCCGCGGCAGAGCGCTGGGCCCCCGTCACCCGGAAGCTCAGCATGAAGTCCTCTTTCCAGCCGACGAGGCTGTTGTCGGTCCCGCGAAACGACACGTATGAGCACCCGTCGGGCAAGTCGACGGTCAAGGCGGCGAACTGGAGCGTCCGCTCGTCATCAGTGACGTCGACGTAGTCGCGCACCATGGCGCAGCCGAAGCGCGCAGAGTCGCCAAGCGCGCGAACGAAGCGGTCGTCGATGGAGGCGAGCGAGCGGACCCACGGCGCGACGCCCTCCCCCGCCGCGCGCCTAAGGAACGCCTCGCAGGCCTTGCGCACGCTCAGCCTCGCGACGCCGCTTACGTCCGCGATCCCGTGCAGATCGAGGTATGACAGGCTCGCCAGTATGACGTTGTCGACGTCGTTGAAGGAGCGCTCGCCCAGCAAGACGTCTGCGCGCATCTCGAGATAGTCCCTCACGTCGGCCATGGCGCCCCTCCTCCCCGGCCCGGGGTCGTCACCGCGGGCCGCAAAGCATCAAGTCCCTTATCGGCCCACGAAAGCGCGGACAAGCTCGAAAGTATTGCGAACGCCATCCACGTGGGAGCGCTCGTAGTTGTGGCTCGCATAAACGCCCGGGCCGATGAGGCCGTGGCGGATATCGTAGCCGGCGCACAGTGTCGCCTCGACGTCGGAGCTGTAGTGCGGGTACACGTCGATGGCGTAGCCGAGCTCAAGCTCGCGGGCGATGGAGGCGAGCTCGCTCACCAGGTCGTAGTTGTACGGGCCGCCCGAGTCCTTGGCGCAGATGGAGACCATGCGCTCGGTGCAGCCGAGGTCGTCGCCGACGCAGCCCATGTCCACGCTCAGCATATCGAGCGTGTCCGCGGGCACGAAGGCGCCGCCGTGCCCGACCTCCTCATAGACGGTGAAGAGAAGATAGACCTTGCGGGCGAGCGAGACCCTGCCCTCAGATACCTCACGCGCAAGGCCCAGAAGAATGGCGGCGGAAAGCTTGTCGTCCAGAAAGCGACTCTTGATGTAGCCGCTCGGGGTAACGGTTGTGCGCGGGTCCATGGCGATGATGTCGCCCGTCTGGACGCCGAGCTCTGCCACGCCCTTCTTTGTGTCGACGTTCTCGTCGAGCAGGATCTCCATGTTCTTCTCGACCTGCTCGACCTTCTCGTCGGCGACGTGGATCGAGGGCTCGGTGTTCAAGACGACGCCCGTGTAGACGCGGCCGTCGCGCGTGTGCACCGTGCAGTTCTCCCCGTCGGCGGTCGACCACTGGTGGCCGCCGAGCGTGGTGGGACGCAGGCGGCCGTTGTCCTTGACGGAGCGGACCATGGCGCCGAGCGTGTCGACGTGGCTGGCGAGCACGAGCGGCCTGCCCTCGCCGCCGAGTTCCACGAGCACGTTGCCCTTGTTGGAGAGCTCGGGCGCAAAGCCCATGCCCTCGAGCGTCCTCGAGACGTACGCGGTCACCCTAGAGGTGAAGCCGGTGGGGCTGGGAATGGAGGTGAGCTCACTGAGCTGTTCGGTTATGTAGTCGACCACGGAATCCATGGACACGCCCTTCTGTGATTTGAGCTGAGGAAAAAAGAAATGCCCGGCCCGCGCACATAGGCGGAGCCGGGCACGCCAGTCTATTGTGCCAAGTCGGCGAGCAAGATGCCACCTCTTCGCGTGAACGTGAACAGGGGACGCGTGAACAGGGTACGTCCCCTGTTCACGCTGTTCACGCCAGGCTACGCGGAGGGGCAGATCTTCTTGAAGAGCTCGATGACGTCGTCGAGCGTGGCCTCGCGCGGGTTGCCCGGGAAGCAGGCGTCGGCCATGGCGTCCTTGGCCAGGACCTCGATCTCGTCGGCCTTCATGGCCTCGCAGACGTGCGGGATCTGCACGTCTTCGGAGAGCTGCTTGACGGCGGCGATGGCGGCGTCGGCAGCCTCGTCCTCGCTCATGCCGGTGGTGTCGACGCCCATGGCGACGGCGACCTCAGCCAGACGCTTGGTCACGACGGGCTTGTTGAACTCCATCGCAATCGGGAGCAGCATGGCGCAAGCGACGCCGTGCGGGGTGTCGTAGTGGGCGGAAAGCGTGTGGGCCATGGCGTGGTCGATGCCGAGGCCGACGTTGGAGAAGCCCATGCCGGCGATGTACTGGCCGAGCGCCATGCCCTCGCGGCCGGAGGCCGGAACGCCGCTCTTCGCCTCGGCGACGGAGTCGCGGAGGTTCTTGGAGATGAGCTCGATGGCCTTGAAGTGGAACATGTCGGAGAGCTCCCAGGCGCCCTTGGTGGTGTAGCCCTCGATGGCGTGGGTGAGCGCGTCCATGCCGGTGGCGGCGGTGAGGCCGGCGGGCATGGAGGCCATCATGTCAGGGTCGACGACGGCGACCTCGGGGATGTCGTTGGTGTCGACGCAGACGAACTTGCGGACCTTCTCGGGGTCGGTGATCACGTAGTTAATAGTGACCTCGGCAGCGGTGCCGGCGGTGGTGGGCACGGCGATGGTGAAGACCGCGTGGTTCTTGGTGGGGGCGACGCCCTCGAGGGAACGCACGTCGGCGAACTCGGGGTTCTCGATGATGATGCCGATGGCCTTGGCGGTGTCCATGGAGGAGCCGCCGCCGATGGTCACGATGCAGTCGGCCTCGGCCGCCTTGAACGCCTCGACGCCGTCCTGAACGTTCTTGATGGTGGGGTTGGGCTTGATCTCGGAGTAGAGGGACCAGGCGATGCCGGCGGCGTCGAGCTCGTCGGTGACCTTGGAGGTCACGCCGAACTTGACGAGGTCGGGGTCGGAACAGACGAAGACCTTCTTGTAGCCGCGACGGGTAATCTCGCCCGGGATCTCCTTGATGGCGCCCTTACCGTGATAGCTGACGGTGTTGAGGACAAAACGATTAGCCATGCCGATTCCTCCGTTGCTCGGAAAAAAGGCCGACCCGCTGTCGGCCCACGGAGGATATTTTACCCAGCGCAAAACGTTTATATTACGTTTATATAACGTTTATACCGCTCAAGGGGAAATCCTGCCCGCTCGGCCGAGACCAAAAGCGACGGCCCCCGGTGCATTGCGCCGGAGGCCGTCAGTTCACGGTACGGGAATCCGAATGCACCTAGAGGTTCCTCAGCGCGTCGACGAGGGACACCTTGCCGGCCGCGACCTCGTCGGCCTGCTTGATCACGCGGGCGGGCACGCCGGCCACGACGGCGCCGGCCGGGACGTCCTCCACGCACACCGCGCCCGCCGCGACGACCGCGCCGCGCCCCACGCGGACGCCCTCGAGCACCACGGCGTTCGCGCCGATGAGAACGTCGTCCTCGACGATGACGGGCGTTGCGCTGGCGGGCTCGACGACTCCGGCGAGCACAGTGCCGGCGCCGATGTGGCACCTCTTGCCCACGGTCGCCCGTCCGCCCAGGACGGCGCCCATGTCGATCATCGTGCCCTCACCGATCACGGAGCCGATGTTGATGACGGCGCCCATCATGATGACGGCGTTGTCGCCGATCTCGACCTTCTCACGGATGATAGCGCCCGGCTCGATGCGGGCGCGGATGTCGAGCTTGCTCAGCATGGGCACGCCAGTGTTGCGGCCGTCGTTCTCCACGACCTTGTCGGCGATGGAGTCCGACGCCGCCTCGAGGACGGGGCCGAGCTTCTCCCAGTCGCCGAACACGACCTTGCAGGCGTCGCTGCCGAAGACGTGGTCTGCGCAAGAGAGGTCGATCGACGCCCCCTCCTTGAGCTTGAGGTAGACCTTGACCGGGGTCTTCTTCGGGGCGGTCGCGATGTAGTTGATGATCTCCTGTGCGTCCATTGGGCAGGCGAGTCCTTTCTGGGGATGAGGCGGGGTTCCCGCCCTACTCGAACATGAGCTGGTCGAAGGAGTAGAAGCCGTTCTCCTTGCGAGCGAGCAGACGCTTCGCCGCGGCGACGGCGCCGTTGACGAAGATCTGGCGGCTCGTCGCGCGGTGCGTGAGGCAGACCTCCTCGTCGGTGCCGAAGAAGTGCACCTCATGCGTGCCCGCGACGGTGCCGCCGCGAAGCGAGTGCATACCGATCTCCTTGGCGGGGCGCTCCCCCACCATCCCCTCGCGGCCGTAAGCCACGGCGCACTCGTGGTTGGGGTCGACGGCGTCGAGCAGCAGCACCGCGGTGCCGGAAGGCGCGTCAACCTTCTTGTTGTGGTGGGTCTCCACGATCTCGCAGTCCCACTCGCCGAGGGCCAGCGCCGCCTGGGTGCAGGCGCGCTTCAAGGCGGCCACGCCGAGCGAGTAGTTGAAGGAGTGGATCACGCGCGTCTTCTGGCCGAGGGCGCGCAGGCGGCCGAGCTCCTCGTCGTCGAAGCCCGTGGTGCCCGAGACGAGGGCCGCTCCGGTGCGCTCGACGTAGGCGAGCACGTGAGGAAGCCCGGCCTTGTTCGAGAAGTCGATGACGAGGTCGACCACAGGCGCGCGGCCGTCGAGCTCGTCGGCGTTGTCCACGTCGTAGATGCCCTCCACGGCAAAGCCGCCGTCGGCGTCGAGCTTCTGCGCGATGAGCTTGCCCATGCGGCCTCCGCCGACGAGAATCACGCTCGTGAGCTGCACGTCCCCTGCGTTAGTCAATCAAACCAGCCCCCTTCATCGCGGCGTAGAGGCGCTCGCGGTCGGAATCATTCATGGGCCAAAGCGGCTTACGGTAATTCTCGTCGAGAAGGCCCATCTTTGCCAAGGCTGCCTTGACCGGGATCGGGTTGACCTCGCAGAAAAGCGAGTGGATGAGCTCGAGGTTGTCGATCTGGAGCTTGCGGGCACCCGCCAGGTCGCCGGCGAGGAACTTGGCGCACAGGTCGTGGACGGTGCGCGGGGCGACGTCGGCCCACACCGAGATGACGCCCACGGCGCCGAGCGACATCAGGGGCACGATCATGTCGTCGTTGCCGCTCATCATGTGGAAATCGTCCGAGAGGCAGTGCGCGATGCTCGCCGCGTAGGAGATGTCCCCGGAGGCCTCCTTGATGCCCCAGGCGTTGGGGTGCGCGGAGAGGCGCTCGACCACAGCGGGGCTGATCTTGCACCCGGTGCGGCCGGGGATGTTGTAGAGGATGCACGGAACATTGACGACGTCCATGACATCTGCGAGGTGGTGGTACATGCCCTCCTCGTTGGTCTTGTTGTAATAAGGCGAGATGATGAGCAGGCCGTCGACGCCGAGCTTCTGCAGCTCGAGCGACTTGCGCAGCGACTCGCCGGTGCAGTTGGAGCCCGAGCCGCCGATCACGGGGACACGGCCGGCGACGCGCTGCACGACGCACTCGGCGACGGACAGGTCCTCGGAATCCGTCATCGTGGCGGACTCGCCCGTCGTCCCGAGCACGAGAATGCCGTCGGTGCCGTTGGCCAGGTGAAAGTCGACGAGGCCCTCGAGGCGCTCGAAGTCGACACTGCCGTCCTTCTTGAACGGGGTGACGAGGGCGACGACGGATCCCGTGAGGTTTTTCATGTCCATGGTGAAGTTCCCTTCATAGATCTTTTTGATGCCAAGAAGAAATTGCCCTTCTTGTCACTTCTGTGCCAATGCGGAGAAACGCGGGTCGTCATCGAAGGTGGCGAAGTAGTCCGCGCGGGTCTCGGCGCGGCGGATCTTCTGGACCTCGCCGTTTTCCTTGAGAAGCAGCTCGGCCGAGCGGAGGCTTCCGTTGTAGTTGTAGCCCATGCTAAAGCCGTGGGCGCCGGCGTCGTGGATGAAGAGCAGGTCGCCGATGGAGGTCTCGGGGAGCATCCGGTCGTGGGCGAACTGGTCGTTGTTCTCGCAGAGGCGGCCGACGACGTTGTAGGGGCGCGTCGCGGGCTCGTCTTCCTTGCCCATCACGCTAATGTGGTGGTAGGCGTCGTAGATCGCCGGGCGCATGAGGTTGGCGGCGCACGCGTCGACGCCGAGATAGTCCTTGTAGGTGACCTTCTCGTGGATGACGCGGGTCACGAGGGCGCCGGCGGGCGCGAGCATCCAGCGGCCAAGCTCGGAGCAGATCCTCACGTCCCCCATGCCGGCGGGCAAAAGCACGTCCTCGTACGCGCGGCGCACGCCCTCGCCGATGGCAGTGATGTCGGCCGCCGGGTCCTCCGGGCGGTAGTCGACGCCGATGCCGCCGGACAGGTCGATGAGCACCACGTGGACGCCGAGCTTATCGCGAAGACGGACCGCCTCCTCGAACAGCAGGCGGGCAAGGCGCGGGTAGTAGTCGTCGACCTGCGTGTTGCTGGCAAGAAACGCGTGGATGCCGAAGTCCTCGACGCCGAGGGCCGCCAGGCGCGAGAAGGCCTCCTCGAGCTGCGCCACGGTCATGCCGAACTTCGCGTCCTGGGGGTTGCCGATGATGCCGTTGGCCGCCTCGAAGTCGCCGCCGGGGTTCACGCGGCAGCACACCATCTTCGGGAGCTCGCCGTCAAGGGCGCGCTCGAGACAGCCGACCATGTCGAGGCTGTCGAGATTGATGATGGCGCCGAGGTCGCGCGCCTGGCGATAGTCCTCGTCGGGGGTGTCGTTGCTCGAGAGCATGATGTCGGCCCCCGTGACCCCGCAGGCCTCGGCAAGCGCAAGCTCGGTGCCGGTCGCGCAGTCGCAGCCACAGCCTTCCTCGGCGAGGATGCTCACGATCCAAGGGTTGGGGGTGGCCTTCACGGCGAAGTACTCCTTGAACCCGGGGTTCCACGAGAACGCCTGGTTGAGCGCACGCGCGCGACGGCGAATCTCCGCCTCGTCGTAGAGATAGAACGGAGTGGGGTACTCGGTGCAGATGGCCTCGAGCTTCTCTTTGCTTATGAACGGGCACTTGTCCATGCGCGCGTCTCCTTGCTCTCGAATTCCTCGGGCGGGCGCGCGATCAGGCGGGCTGCCGGCCAAGAAGCCGGTCCCATGTGATAGCGCTCCCGCGACGTATTGTCGCAGACAGTCCTGGGGGTATTTCCCGCAGGCCCACCGCATCGCCGTGCCCGACGAGTACAGTTCGGCGAGCCTCGCCTCCGCTCGGGGTTCTTGCGCCTGCCGGCTCCCCCGGGCTTCTTCGTGCCCGCTCCTCTATCGATGAGAAAAACCCTAACACCGCCAGCAGCGTGGCTCAACCCAGAACACGGAGATGAAACACTGTGGCCACCTTAGACGGGCGAAGCGCGGATAAGGCGTAGACTCAGGCACAGCTGCTGACAAATCGGGAGGCGTCGTGGACCAGGGGATTTCAAATACAGCAAAAGCATATGCGCGTGAGGCTCACGGGGAGGAGCTCGAGCTCCTACGGCAGCTCGCGAAGATCCCCGCGCCGTCCGGCAAGGAGGGAAGGCGCGCCGCGTTCGTGAAGACATGGCTCCAGGAAGCGGGCGCGGACAAGGTCTTCATCGATCCCAGCGGCAACGTCATCTGCCGACTCGAGGGCGCGGACCGCCACACGGCGTCGGTCTTCTCGGCGCACATGGACGTCGTGGCGCAAGACGAGGAGACCCTCCCCTTGCGAGAGGACAAGGCCCGAATCTACGCGCCCGGCGTCGGCGACGACACCGCCAACCTCACGGGACTTTTGATGGCTACCAAATGGATACTCGCCCATAAGCCGCGCCTCAAGCATGACGTGTGGGTGGTGGCGAACACCTGCGAGGAGGGCCTGGGCAATCTCGCGGGGACGCGCAGGCTCATCGTTGACCTGAAGGAGGCCGGCCTTGAGGTCGCCGACTTCACGGCGTTCGACCTGTACCTCGGCCAGCACATAACTCGCGCGGTGGGTTCCCACCGCTGGCGCGTCGAGGTCGAGACGCAGGGCGGCCACTCATGGGAGGACGCGGGGCGCCAAAGCGCCGTCGAGTCCGTCTGCCGCGTCGTCGAGGGGCTCTACGCGATTCCCTTGCCCGATGAGGGAAAGACCACCGTCAACGTCGGCGCGATAGAAGGGGGCGGTGCGGTGAACGCCATTGCCTCGAGGGCGTCCGCGCTGCTCGAGTACCGCTCCGCCAGGCAAGAGAACCTGGATTACATGGACGAAAAATTCAAGGAGATAGTGAGGTCGGCCCGCACCGGGGACGCCGACGTCGAGGTCAAGCTCATCGGCGACCGCCCCGCAAGCCTGGCCTCGCAGCCCGAGGGCCAGTCTGGCCTCGTCGACCTGGGAGACGAGGCGATCCGGACGCTCGGGGGCGTTGAGCCCGCCCACCAAGAGTCGTCCACCGACGCGAATATCCCGCTATCGCTCGGAGTCCCGGCCCATACCGTGGGGGCCGTATCGGGAGCCTTGCTCCACACGCGCGAGGAATGGATCGACAAGCAGAGCTTAGAGCCTGGCCTCGCGCTTGTCCTGGGACTCATGCTGTCCACCTGCGCCGAGACCGTACAGATGAAGGGCTAAAGAAAAAGGAGCCTTTCTCGGCTCCCCAACCTCTTTGGAACTATGCGCGGTAATTGACCAGAATGCTCGAGTCGCTGTGATTCTTGGCGTGGCTCGCGAACCAATCGTCGACCTCACGGAATAGCCAACTTGGGGAATCCGCGAAGAAGTCCTTCTCGTGGTTATCAAACTTCGCACGGTATTCACCGCCGACCAACCAGCCGTTGCGGCACGCCTCGTAGACCTTACGCTGCTTATCGTTCAGATTCTTAATGGACATTGTGTTCTCCTCTCTTTGTCCTTTGTTGTCATCTGTAGGATACCCCGGGCAGCGCTGAGCGCCTGTAAGAACCTTGTCTTGTGATAGTCATGTGATGATGTATATACTGAATATATATCATGCGTCTCTCAGAAAGATATTTCATATGAATATCAAACAGCTCGAGTACTTCATCGCCATCGCAGAGGAGCATCAGATCACTGCGGCCGCCAAACGCCTGCACATATCGCAGCCGCCGCTGTCCTACGAGCTCGCCAAGCTCGAGAAGGAGCTCGGCTGTCAGCTCGCCGTGCGCGGCCCGCGAAGCGTGTCGCTTACCGAGGCCGGCAAGGTGCTCTACGAGCGCGCCTTGAGGATCGTGGCCCTCACGCAGGCGACCGAGCGCGAGGTGGCCAGCGTCGCCACCGGCGCCGGCGGCTCCATCTCGCTCGGCGTCGACCCGAGCTGCTCGGGCCTCATGCCCGCGGATCGCCTTGTCGACCTTCACCGGCGCTTTCCCAACGTGGAGTTCGAGGTGCGTGAAGGGCCGACCCCATCGATACTCGACCTCCTCGACGGCGGCATTGTGGACATCGGCGTCGTGAGGACGCCCTTCAAAAGCGACGGGCTGCGTTGCCGCTTTGCCGAGACCGAGCCCCTGGTCGCCGTCATGCCGCCCGCGCTCGAGGTCGGCGAGGAGGCCTCCTGCACCTTGGAGGATCTGTCCGGCCTGCCCCTCATCGTGAGCAGGAGGCTCGTCGCCGAGCTCGGGAAGGCATTCGAGGTCATGGGAGGGGACCTGCGCATGACCACCGTCGTCGACGACCCGCGCACCGCGGCGCTGTGGGCGCGCGAGTCGATGGGGTGCGCGCTCGTGCCCCGCTCGCTGATCCGCGTGACCGACACCGGCGACCAGTTCATAAAGACGCTCGAATGCCGCGAGCTCGAGAGCCGTGCCGCCGTCATCTGGAAGGCCCAGCACACCCCCTCAGACCTTTACCGCACCGTCATCGCCCTTCTTGGCGACCTTTCGTAGGCAAACCGATCCTCATACGCCGCGCTGATAAGCGCACAGCGACGCCCCCAGGGGAAGGAGTCCCGGGGGGGCGTCGCTGTGGGAAGAGGAAATCTATTGATAAGGACAGGGCTTACGCGTCGGCGTCTTCGGCGTCCTCCGCCGCGGCCTCGGACACGTGCGCCTCGGCGGCTTTTGGCTTGGGGTCGTCGTCGCTCTCCAAGCCCTCGCGGAAGTTCTTGACCGTCTTGCCCATGGAGGCACCGAGCTTCGGGAGGTTCTTGGGCCCGAAGATCACCAGCGCGACCAGAAGAATCACTACGAGCTCGGATGCGCCCATACCAAGTATCATGACGTGCCTCCAAAGAATCAGTTTGTTTCTCGGACTCACATGATATGGGCCTGGCTCAGATATGAAAAATACATTATTTCTTCTTTCCCATATAGGATTTGTATAGCTGAAAATGGGCCAAACGTCCCAGCCGGCGACCCCGTTCGGGCCGCCGGGTTATTACAAATGAGCCGCCCCTCCCCCAAACTTGGGCTAACAATTTCCAACCCGGAAAAAGAGAAGGGAGAGGACCATGGGCATCGAGAGCGTCAACTATCAGTGCCCGGCATGCGGCGGCCCGCTGCGTTACGACGGCGCGAAGGCCCTGCTCGTCTGCGACCACTGCGACTCCGAGTTCGCCGTAACGGACATCGAAACCCGCTACGCATCCAAGCAGCAGGCGGCTGAGGAGAAGGCCCAGAAAGTGTCCGTCTCCGCGTCCAGCGACGCGTCCGGCCTCGACGGCGCTTACGTGTGCTCGTCCTGTGGCGCCGAGCTCGTCTGCGACGCGAGCACCGCCGTCTCCGAGTGCCCCTACTGCGGCAACCCCGTGGTCGCGGCCGATCGCCTTGCCGGCGATTTCCGGCCCCAGCTCGTGATTCCCTTCAAACTCGACCACAAGGCCGCCAAGCAGGCCCTGGCCAAGCACTATGAAGGCAAGATCCTGCTGCCGAAGAGCTTCGCCGGCGGCAACCGCATCAACGAGGTGCAGGGCGTCTACGTGCCCTTCTGGCTCTACGACACCGAGGCCTCCGGCAGCGCCGTCTTCGAGGCGACGCGCTCGCGCACCCACTACGAGGGCGACGACGAGGTCATCGAGACCGATCACTTCACGGTCGAGCGCGACGGCACCATGTCCTTCGCCCGCGTCCCCGTCGACGGCTCCACAAAGATGCCCGACGCGCACATGGACGCCATCGAGCCCTACGACTACGAGGCGCTCGTGCCCTTCTCGGTCGCCTACATGCCCGGCTTCGTCGCCAACCGCTACGACGAGGACGCCGAAACCTGCCGCGACCGCGCCCAGAAGCGAATCGACTCGAGCGTCGAGCAGGCCCTGCGCGAAAGCGTCGAGGGCTACGACACCGTGTCCTGCGAGAGCTGCGACGTCGAGAAGAAATGGGCAGACCCGGTCTACGCGCTCATGCCCGTCTGGATGCTCGGCACCACCTGGGAAGGCCAGCAATTCCTCTTTGCCATGAACGGGCAGACGGGCCGCCTCGTGGGCGACCTGCCCATCGACAAAAAGAAGCGCGCGCTCATCGGCCTGGGCGTCTTCGCCGCCTTCTTTGCCGCCTGCTTCGCGGCCGTCAACTACGGCGGCTTCCTCGCCGAGAACGAGGAGTTCATCCAGTGGGGCTTCATCATCCTCGTCCCGCTGCTCGTCATGCTCCTCGTGTGCGCGGTGCTCACGGCCCAGATGAGAAGCGCGGTCGAGGCTTCCGAGGCCAACCGCTACCTCGACAACGACTCCATCGAGATCACGCACAGCCACGACAGCTTCGACTACACCACGACCGAGCGCATCCACCACGAGAGCAAGAAAGACTAGCTAACGGACAAGCACCACCGACGAAAGGGGTAGATCATGGGACTTCTTAAGGCAGGCGTAGGGGCAGCTGGCGGCGTTTTGGCCGATCAGTGGCGCGAATACTTCTATTGCGAGTCTCTCGACGCAGACGCCCTGGTCGCCAAGGGCGAGAAGCGCACCGGCGGCCGCAGCTCCAACACCAAGGGCGAGAACAACGTCATCTCCGACGGCTCCATCGTGGCCGTCGCCGACGGCCAGTGCATGATGATCGTCGAGAACGGCGAGGTCGTCGAGGTCTGCGCCGAGCCCGGCGAGTTCGTCTACGACACCGGCACCGAGCCCTCCGTCTTTTCGGGCAACCTCGGCGACATGGTTAAGAAGTCGTTCGAGCAGGTCGGACGCCGCTTCACCTTCGGCGGGGACGCCGGCAAGGACCAGAGGGTCTACTACTTCAACACCAAGGAGATCGTCGGCAACAAGTACGGCACCGCGAGCCCCGTGCCGTTCCGCGTGGTCGACAACAAGATCGGCCTCGACGTCGACATCACCGTCCGCTGCAACGGCGAGTACTCCTACAAGCTTGTCGACCCCCTGATGTTCTACAAGAACGTGTGCGGCAACGTCGATTCCGTCTACACCCGCGACCTCATCGACTCCCAGCTCAAGAGCGAGCTTCTGACCGCGCTGCAGCCCGCGTTCGCGCGCATCTCCGAGATGGGCATCCGCTACAGCGCCGTACCCGCCCACACCAAGGAGCTCGCCGACGCCCTGAACGAGGAACTCTCGCACCAGTGGAGGGACCTGCGTGGCCTCGAGATCGCGGCCTTCGGTGTCAACACCATCTCCGCGCCCGAGGACCAGGAGCAGATGATCCGCGACCTCCAGAAGGCGGCCGTCATGGCCAACCCCGCGATGGCGGCGGCAAACATCGCCGCGGCCCAGAGCGACGCCATGCGCACCGCCGCGGCCAACCCCTCCGGCGCAGCCATGGGCTTCATGGGTATGGGCATGGCGAACGGCGTCGGCGGCATGAACGCGTCGCAGCTGTTCAACCAGGCTGCCCAGCAGGCTCCCGCCCAAGCGGCGCCCGCGGCGGCGGTCGGCGGCGTGGCCGCGGCCCCCGCGGCGGAAGGCGGCTGGACCTGCTCGTGCGGCGCCCAGAACACCGGCAAGTTCTGCAGCAACTGCGGAAACCCCAAGCCTGAAGCCGCCGGCCCCTGGTTCTGCCCCAACTGCGGGACCCAGAACACCGGCAACTTCTGCTCCGGCTGCGGGACCAAGCGCCCCTAAGCCCTAGCGAGTAAGGCGCTCGGCGCCAGGGGGCCCTGCGCCCCCGTAGATATCGTCAAGACAACGTAGGAAGGAGCACGCCATGAAAACCACGAAGAAATATCTATCCCTCGTCTGCTGCGCCATCTGCGCGATAGCGACGTGCGTCGCGCTCGTTGCCTGTGGCGGCGGCAAGGCGGCCAAGGGCGCCAAGATGGTCGGCTACTGGGAGCTCGCAAGCGGAAAGGCCGACGGCATCGAGCTCACCGAGGACGACATCCAGATGATGAACGACTGGGGCATGAAGGTAGTCCTCTACCTCGGTGAGGACGGCAAGGCCACGCTCGACCTCTTCGGCGAGGTCCAGGACTCCACCTGGGACATCGAGAAGTGCACGCTCGGCTACGACGGAGAGACCGGCACGCTCGAGCTCGCCGACGACAAGCTGACCTTCGCAGCCGAAGAAACGTCCCTCGTCTTCAAGAAGGGCGACGACAGCCTGGCCGACCAGATCAAGACCGACCGCGAGTCCGAGAAGATCACCGACATGGGCGACCCCGATGACGGCGACGACGGCACGACCAGCTCGACCGAGGCCGCGACCGTGCCCATCGACCCGCCCGTCACCATCGCCGACGACGAAATCGTGACCATCGTGGCCACCGACCGCGCGGCCGACGAGTGGGGCCAGGTCGGCATCATGCTCACCATCACCAACAACAGCGACAAGAAGATCGCCATGTCCATCCCGAACGACTCCTGCGCGGTCAACGGCGTGATGAGCGACAACTGGTTCTACACGGCGGTGCTGCCCGGCACCTCCGCCACGAAGCTCTGCGCCTTCGAGGGCATCGACTCCGTCGACGAGCTCGTCAACATCCAGTGCCAGCTGGACGTCTACGACGACGAGACCTACGAGGACATCGCTTCTTACCCCATCAACATCCAGTAACGCCCGCGGCGTGAACTGAGTCGACCAACAACGGGGCCAAGGGCGCTCGAGCAGCCCCTTGGCCCCGGTGCCGATTAAGGAGGGACACCATGAGACGCCCGGGAATCCTCGCCTTGGCGGTGGCAGCGGCCTGCGCGCTTCCCCTCGCAGGCTGCCTCGACATCCGCGACAAGGACGGCATGATCAACACGCAGCCGCCCATCGAGGCAGGCAAGGACGCCGAGGACGAGAGAGGCGCCGAGGAGCACCCCACCAACGGCGGGGAGGGCCCCTCGTCGAGCATGCAACAGCAAATCGAGGACGCCGGCGAGGATGCGAAGGGAGACGACGACACCAGCGCCTGGTTCGAGGCCGACGACGAGTTCCCCATCGACCTCGAGGCCGACGAGAACATCCACGTCCGAGCCGAGCGCAAAGACACCGACGGCTACGGCGACGCCGTCGTGCTCTTCACCGTGTGGAACAACACCGAGACCGACATGATGATCGGCGACACTGACGGCTACGCCTACGTCAACGGGCGCCCGCGCGACGTGTACATGCGCCAGAGCGTCGAGGCGGGTGGCGAAACGCGGGCCTACCTCACGTTCTTGGGGACCTTCGACGACCCCGACTTCGACGTGAACAACGACCTGAACGACATCTATCTCAACATCTGGATGTTCGAGGAGGAGACGGGCAACGTCTACTTCCGGCGCCTGATCCACATTCCGTAAAGATTACCGGCAAGAAGGACCGGAACAAGCCGGGGCGGGCGACCCACCCCGGCTTACTTGTTGCCCATGCCGGGAACGATGTTTCCCTCGGCGACGGCATGGACGGCGAGGCGCAGGATGTTGTCGTAGCCCGTCTTTGCCAGGATCTCGCCGATGCGGCGCTTGACGGTCCCCTCGCTCATGTAGAGCTCTGCGGCGATCTCCTTGCGGGTCTTCGCCTCGCAGACAAGGCGCAGAATCGAGATCTCGACGTCGGTAAGCGCCGCCGCGCCGGAAAAGATCGAGTCCGGAGTATGGGGAAACGTCGAGTAACCGGCGGCAGTGGAGCGCATGACCGCCAAAAGCTCCTCGATGCCGACGTTCTTGTAGACGAAGCTGTCGACGCCCGCGTCCTTGGCCTGCTCGACGAAGGTGACCTCAGGCATGCCCGTCATGATGACCACGCGGACCGCGGGGTTGGCCTCCTTGATGCGGCGGGCCGCGACGATGCCGTTGGAGTCGTGCTCCGTGCAGACGTCCATGAGCACCAGGCCACAGTCGGTCTCGGCCGCCCTGCCGGGCGCGTCGGCGGCATCGGCGAGGCAGGCCGCCACGTGCATGTCCTCCTGGGACTCGATGGTCTGCGCCAGGCTCTCGCGCAGCATGGCCTGGTCCTCAACGATCATGACCTCAATCATCGGCCTTCCCCCTTACATCGACCTCGGCCAAAACGGTGAACGGATGGTCCCGCTTGACGGCGAGCCTGCCCCCGACGGACTCGATCTCGCGCCTCATCCCCGGGATGCCCGCGCCCTCGCGCACCGGCGCGGGCCGACCGCTCCCGTCGTCAGTGATGGAGAGGCGAGCAAAGGGGCCATCGGGGTCTTTAAGGTTAACAAAGACCCGTTTGGCGTGGGCGTGCCGGCACGAGTTGGTGCACGCTTCCCGGACCACGCGCACAAAGGCGGCGGCAACCTCCGGCCTGCGCGGGAGCTCGCCTTCTACCTCCACGTGCACACCGACGAGCGAGAACGCGGAGACGATGGCATCGAGCTCGGCCGCGGCATCGCGTCCGGAGTCCTGGCGAAGGTCGGTCATGACCGACGAGAGAAGGCGTTCGAGCTCGTCGACCGACGCCGGGTCCGTCTTTCCCATCTCGAGATAGCGGTGGAGGATCGACAGGCGCTGCCCCACGACGTCATGGACACGGGAGCGCATACGCAGATACGCCGAGGCCTCGGCCGCGCGGTCGACGTCGGCAAGGCACGCACGCAGCTCGGTGGCCGCCGCCTCGAGCTCGCGGTTGGTCTGCACGAGGGCATTGTTCGCGGCGACCGACTCGGTGACGTCGAGGCACAAGATCCTCTCGCCGCGCGACTTGGAGCCGTCGGCGTCGCGCTGGAACAGCAGCGTCCTTCCATCCGCGACGTCAACCAGCAGATTCTCCTCCCCCCTCTCGGAGACGGCGGGGACGCCGAGCGCGCCTGCCTCGGCACAGATGCCACGGCCGCGGCAGGAGAGCTCCCCCCAGATGCCGCTCAGGTCGCCGAGGTCTGTGGGCAGTCCTAAGGCCTCAAGGCTGGAGCGCATCGAGGCGTTCATGAACGTCGAGCCGCCGGAGGGGCCCGTGACGAGGATGCCCGCCGGCATGCCCATGAGCGCCTCGGCGACGGAGAGCCCCGTGAGCTCCTCCGACCTCCAAACGACGTCCGTGACGATGGACGAGAGTCCCCGGAACATGAACCACGAGACGTCAAGAAGGGCAACGATGTTCCAGTGCGCCCCGAGCGCGCCGATGGCCCCCGGGGTGCACAGCCCCATGAGCAGCGCATCCATAAATAGCGCAGGGCGAGAGAAGTAGAGCGCGAAGGCGAGCGCGATAAACGAGAAGGCGGCGTTGGCCCACAGGAGCCAGAAGAAGCGCGAGAACCCCAAGACCTCGGCGAGCAGAGGTGCGCGGATGACCCCCGTGCCCACGGTGATGCACAGCGCGATGCCCAGGTGAAGCTGAACCGCAGCCTCGTAGGCGCACGAGAGCCACCCGAGCCTCGAAGAGGCCCGGAAGACGACCATAAAGAGGTGCACGACCTGCAGGCACGCGGAAAGGAACTCCCCGACCACGATCAACATCATACAGGGCTCGTTGAGCAGAAGCGGCGTCATCGGCGCCCACCCCCTGCCCTCACCCTGGCAACGAGCAAAAGCCTTCCCTCCTCGCCTGTGAGCGAGTAGATGACGTCGCATGCGTCCAGGCGCGCCCTCAGCGCCTCGGTCCTGGGAAGCGAGGCCAGGTCCTCCTCGTCCTCCGACTCCAAGTGGGCGCGCAGCTCAACCGTGCCGTCGTCCCTCTCGCCGAGGTGGTACATGAGCACGGGCCCCTCGCACTCGAGCGCCGTGAACGCCATGTCGTAGATGCAGTCGTACAGGACGCTCATCTGCTGGGCGGCGAGCGGCCGGCTCAGGCTGGCGATGGCGGCGCAGTCGATGCCGACGGCGCGCAGGTCGCTCGCGAGCTCGTTGGCGATAAGGCGAATTCGGTCGCGGTCCAGCTCGGGGTCTACCGCCTCCGCGAGCACAAGCGAGCCCTTCCGCTTGCAGTAGGCGACGATCATGCGAGCCCGCTCGAGCTCGCGCAGCCTCGCGGCGGACTCCTGGGGAAGGCCGCGCAGGACGTCGGACACCTCCCGCATGGAATCGGAAAGAGCGCGCTCGACGTCGCCCACCAGCCGAGACTCCGCCTCGAGGCCGGCCAGGAGCTCCGCCAGGTCGCGATCGTGCTCGAGCGTGCGGCGGTCCTGCTCGAGGTCGGCCCTTCTTGCCATGAGCTGACGGCCAAGCGAGCGCATGTTCCTCATGTCGCGCGTAAGAAGCGCGCTTCCGCCGGAAAGCGGCCAGGCAAAGAAAACGTCGTCGGGGTAAGCCGGCAGCGTGAACACGCCGGGCAGCGGGCGGGCCGCGAGGGCACGGGCCACCGAAGGGTCGAGAGCGGCCGAGGCCTCGGTCTTGCGAAAGAGCGAGCCGTCGCGCGAGACGATCTTCAGGTCGAAGGGAAGCTTGGCGAACACCTTGGCGAACGACCTCGTGGAGGGGATGATCCCCAAATCGAGGCAGAGCTCGAGCGCGACGATGACGAGTATCCCGTAGATGAGCGAGAAATTGAGCGTCCTTGCCCACTCAAGCCGGAAGATATAGGCAAAGCTCAGGAGGAAGCCTCCGACGGCCACCGTGGCGGAGGGCACCAAAAGGCTCCTGAGTACTCTTGTGCACGAGCGCCACAGCACCGCGAAGAAGCCGATGAAGCACGCGGCCGTGTAGACCAAGAAGGCCCAGTACGCAGGGCCGTAGAAATACTTGCCTACGGTACCGGGGTTCGGGGAGTCGAAGGTAAAGAAGAGCTGGTGGAGGTCGTTTGTGAGCGCGAGGACGATGAAGAGCGCCGAGACCGACGCCATGGCCGCGCGGTGCCTTTTGCCCTTCTCGCCGAGGCCGAGACCCGCCGAGCGGAGCGCGCAGGAAAGGCACAGCGGCGGCACGGCGGCCATGGGGATGTAGTAGCAGTACCACAGATAGCGGGCCAGCTCGTCGTCGGCCGTCTTCCACTTGATTACGACCACCAGAAGCCAGAGGGCGAGAATCACGGAGATCGCCGCGATACGCCGCCTGGTCCTCGGGTCGAGGCAACGCAGGTAGGCAATGTCGCCCCAGAACGAGAACGCGATGGCGGAGAGGCAGACCCAGACGGCACGGTCGATGGGCTCGTGGGCGGGCCTGACCAAGGACGCGGCGGGCTCGTGGGCCGCGGGTCCTCCGAAACAGGCGAAACCCACCGCAAGAAGAAAGAAAGACCCGGCGGCGAGCGCGCAGGCCGCGATCGCGCGGGACTTGTTCTTGCGCGTGAACACTGTGGACGCGAAGCTCGACGGCATTTTTTTGGCCTCCCCTCCCCTTGAGATTAGGGGAAGGGAGGCCAGCTCACAAGGAAAGAGGTCCCGTTATTCGTCGAGCGAGGCCGATTGCTCGGCGCGCGCCCGAGGCCTGCCTAGAGGTCGGCCTGCGTGAGCGCCTTGAAGCCAGCGCCCTCGAGCGTCCAGACGGCGCGCGCCGCCGCCGCGGCGTCGGCGACCTTGAGCGCAAAGACGGCTGCCCCGTCACGGTGGCTGAAGCAGTAGCAGTACTCGATGTTCACGTCGAGCTCGTCAAGGGCCTCGAAAAGCTCCGCCAGGCCGCCCGGGCGGTCGGGCACGGCGACGGCCGCGACCTTGACGACCTTGGCGCGGTAGCCCGCCTCGCCGAGCGCCTTCAGGGCGCGCTCTGGCTCGCCGCACACGATGCGCGCGAGGCCATACTCCTCGCTGTCGGCGAGCGACAGCGCCGTCATGTTCACGCCGGCGTCGGCAATCGTGCGCGCGACGGATGCGACGCGGCCCTTCTTGTTCTCGAGGAAAACGGTGATCTGGTCGATCATGTCTTAGAGCTCCTTCCTGAGGTCGACGATGCGCTTGGCCTTGCCCTCGCTGCGCGGGATGCTCTTGGGCTCCACGAGCTTGACCTTGACGCCGACCGAGAGCGCGGCCTTGAGCGCGGCGCTGATCCGCTTCTGCAGGCGATCGATGTCGGCGATGGAGTCGAGGTCCACGTCGGGGTTCGGCTCGGCCTTGAGGGTGACGATGTCGAGGGAGCGGTGGTCGGTGTCGACCTCGATCTGGTACCAGGAGGACATCTCGGGGAACGTCTTCATAACGTCCTCGATCTGGCTCGGGAAGACGTTGACGCCGCGGATGATGAGCATGTCGTCGGTGCGGCCGTGGATGCGGTCGATGCGGCGGTGCGTGCGGCCGCAGGGGCACTCGCCGGGAATGATGCGGGTGATGTCGCGCGTGCGGTAGCGCACGACGGGAGACGCCTCGCGGTCGAGCGTGGTGATGACGAGCTCGCCCCACTCGCCGTCGGGAAGGACCTCGCCCGTCTCGGGGTTGATGATCTCGGGGTAGAAGTGGTCCTCGGCGATGTGGAGGCCCTGCTGCTCCCAGCACTCGATGGCCACGCCCGGGCCCATGGTCTCGGTGAGGCCGTAAATGTCGAGCACGCGGTAGCCGAGCTTGCGCTCGAGGTCGCGGCGAAAATTGTCCGAGAAGGGCTCGGCGCCGTGGATGCCGGCGCGCAGGTTGAAGTCGCGTGCCGGGTCGAGGCCCATCTCGATCGCGGTGTCGGCGATGTGCATCGCGTAGGAGGGGGTGCAGGCCAGGATGGTGGGGCCCATCTCGCGCAGGATGCGGATTTGGCGCTCGGTGTTGCCGGCGCTGATGGGGATGGTGGCGCAGCCGGCGGAGATGCTGCCGTAGTGAGCGCCGAGGCCGCCGGTAAAGAGGCCGTAGCCGTAGCAGATCTGCATGACGTCGTTCTCGTCGCCGTGGGCGTAGTCGACGGCGCGCGAGAAGCACTCGCCCCAGATCTTTATGTCGTGCTCGGTGTAGGCGCCCATGGTCGCGATACCGGTCGTGCCCGAAGACATGTGGATCTCGCGGACGTCCTTGAGCGGCACGGCGAGCATGCCGTACGGATAGGCGTCGCGCAGGTCCTGCTTCTGCACGAAGGGGATGCGAGCGACGTCGTCGAGCGACTTGACCGAGTACGGGTCGAACCCGGCCTCGTCGAAGCTCTTCTTGTAGAACGGGATGTGCTCGTACACGTCGATGACGGTCTTCTGTATCCCGGCGAGCTGGATCTGGTCGATCTGCTCGCGCGACGCGTGAAGAATGTCGTTGTCGTTGCCCATTGGGCGCCCCCTCCGCTCGGTAACACGATGTGAAGAAGATAGCGCAACCAGGGCGCTCATGCGCAGCGGGCGTACTCGAGTCGACGCACGGCACGCTTGACGGTCTCAATGGCTTCGTCAACCCTGTCGGCCGCGTCGCTCATCTCCTTTTGCACGAAGATGTCGGCGAGCCAGTTGTCGCAGGCGATGTCGAAGAAGGCGTTCCAGCGGTTGACCTCGGCCGTGAGCCCTGCCACGCCGCGCACGTCGTCGAGCTCCGCCGAGAAGCGCGCGAGGGCCACGCGGGCGTCGGCAAGTGCGTGGTTGGCGTCGCCCAGGCGCGAGTGCTTGATCACGCTTGTGATGAGCCCGCCGCCGAGAATGTCCACGATTCCCCAGCGCTTCGCCGAGTCGAGCGAGTCGGCGGCGTCCTCGAGCGCCTCGAGCGCCTCCCTGCCGGCGGCGATGGCCTCGTCGATCTCGCGTAGCCGGTCGTACATCACTTCTCCTCCTCAATTTGGGACAAAAGGGACGGGGGATTTTGTCCCAAACCGTCATGCCCTCGCAATGGTACTCCTCCCGATGCCCGTCAGCCTCTCTATCTGGCGCGTGGACAGCCCCGCTGACTTCAGCTCGCGAAGCGCCTCGGACCTTCTGAGCCTGGGCAGCGTCTTGATTTCCCCGAGGCCGATGCCCATGCGCCCGATGACCTCGCGGGCGAAGCCGATCGCCTCGAGGTCGTCCATGCCCTTCTTGCCCTCGAACCGGTAGCAAGCGTCGGCGCCGCCAGCAACGAGCGCCTGAACAGACGAGCCGTCCCCCAAAAGTTCGGACACGAGCGAGGCGTCGCAGTACGCAGCCTCGCCATCGTATTCCGAGTACGAGCTCCAGGCATACTCGCTCGCCGGGCAGATCCCCGCGTGCTCGGGGTTCATGAGAACGTAGCGGAGCGCGGCGAGGAAGTGCGCGTCGGTCTCGATCGGGTCGCTGTAGAAGCGGTCCTCGAAGACGGGCCCGCAATGGTCGGACTTCTTGTTGAACCTGAGCGCGTACCTGGTCCCCAGAAGATGCATGGCCGCGCTGAGTGCCGCAAGCTCGCCCCGGGCGATCAGGTGAACATGGTTCGGCATGAGGCAGAAGCACAGCAGCTTAACCCCGTGGTCTGTAAACGACTCGTGCATAAGCTCAAGGAACCGCCTCCTGTCGCGGTCGTCCTCGAACAGCAGCTGCCGCCCCGCCCCGCGCATGACAACGTGGTAAATCCCCGAGCCCGAGACCTTCCTCGCGATCCTGACCATGCCCTCCCCCTCTCGCCGATTGTAGGCGGCACTTTACCCGTCGCGCGACGCCTCTATACGGCCTGTTTTGGATTACTCTAAACTGCGGATTAAAACCAAAAAATGGGACAAAATCCCCCGTCCCTTTTGTCCCAAAACGAGAGGAGCCACCATGCTTCGAATCGGCCTGCTCACCTCCGGCGGCGACTGCCAGGCGCTCAACGCGACCATGCGCGGCATCGTCAAGACCGTGCTCAATAACTCCAAGGAGAAGGTCGAGATCTACGGCTTCGAGGACGGCTACCAGGGCATGATCTACGGCCGCTACCGCAAGATGAGCTGGGGCGACTTCTCGGGCATCCTCACCAAGGGCGGCACCATCCTGGGCACCTCGCGCACGCCGTTCAAGCTGCTCGACACGCCCGAGGCCGACGGCGTCAAGAAGGTCCCGGCGATGGTCGCCACGTACAAGAAGCTCAAGCTCGACTGCCTCTTTATGCTCGGCGGCAACGGCTCGACCAAGACCGCAAACCGCCTGCGCGAGGAGGGGCTGAACGTCATCGCCCTGCCCAAGACCATCGACAACGACACCTACGGCACCGACATGACCTTCGGCTTCACCTCGGCCATCGACGTCGCCACCCGCTGCATCGACGACATCCACACGACGGCGAGCTCGCACGGCCGCGTCTTCGTCATCGAGATCATGGGCCACAAGGTCGGTTGGATCCCGCTGTACGCGGGCGTCGCCGGCGGCGCGGACGTCATCCTCATCCCCGAGATCCCCTACGACATGGACAACGTCGTGAACGCCATCGAGAAGCGAGAGAAGGACGGCGGCCGCTTTGCGATCGTGGTCGTGGCAGAGGGCGCCATCTCCCGCGAGGAGGCGGCGATGAAGAAGAAGGACTACAAGGCAAAGGTCGCCGCCCGCGTGAAGCCATCGGTCGCCTACGACATCGCCGAGGAGATCGCCTCCCGCACCGGCCGCGAGATCCGCGTGGCGGTGCCCGGCCATACCCAGCGCGGCGGGCAGCCCGACGCCCAGGACCGAATCTTCGCCACGCAGTGCGGCGTCGAGGCGGCGCGCGCCTGCCTGGAGGGCGCATACGGCGTCATGATCGCCAAGGTCGACGACCAGATGCGCCGCGTCCCGCTCGAGGAGGTGGCGGGCAAGCTCAAGTACGTCGACCCCGAGTGCGACCTCGTCCGCGAGGCCAAGCTGCTCGGCATCAGCTTCGGCGACGAGTAGCGGCGGGATACAGAAGGCATCAAGGGTCGAGCGGAGGCCGGCGCATGATAACGGAATGGCTCCACGGGGTGTTTTCCGCCGCGGCCGCCTGGAGCGGCGAGGCGATTCTGCTGCGCCTTCTGCTCGCGACGATGGTCGGCACCGTCATCGGGCTCGACCGCGAGTACCGCAACAAAGGCGCCGGCATAAAGACGCACGTCCTCGTGTGCCTCGGCTCCGCCATGACCATGATCGTCTCGCAGTACGTGGCCGTGACCTACCCCGAGTTCAACGCAGACGTCAACCGCATCGGCTCGCAGGTAGTCTCGGGCGTCGGTTTTCTCGGGGTGGGCACGATCATCGTGACCCGCCGCAACGAGGTGCGCGGCCTCACGACCGCCGCCGGCCTGTGGGCCTGCGCCTGCATCGGGCTTGCCGTGGGAATCGGATTTGTCGAGGCGGCGCTCGTGGCCATGGTCTTCGTCGTGGTCACGTTCGTGGCCTTGAGCAAGCTCGACGACTGGCTGCGCAAGAACTCGCGAATCTTCGACCTCTACATCGAGCTCGAGGACCGCTCGGGCATCAAGGAGCTCCTAAAGAAGCTCCACTCGTGGGACTGCGAGTGCTCGGACTTCGCCATCACCAAAGACAGCGCCGGCAGCCGCGGCTGCGCGGTCACCGTGACGGTCAAGCTCGAGCACATGGGCCGCAAGCAGGCCTTCATCGACTCGATCGACATGCTCGACTTCGTGAGCTTCTGCGACGAGCTGTAGCGGGCGGGATGCATCAACGCGGCCGCCGTGCGGACACAAGCCGGCGTCCGCGGCATGCTCAGAAACCTCAAGTTCCAGCCCCGGCCAGCTTGCAAGCCGCTAAGAATCCCGGGGTTCCAGTCGGTTTAACAGGCTGGAACCCCGGGATTCTTAGCATTTGGCGCTTTTTTACAGCTGGAACTTGAGCTTTCTGAGCAAGAGTAAGCCGCCACCGGCTGGAACCAGCGTTTTCTTAGCTGCAATATGTTGAGAGGTGCGCGCCCTCGGCATGTTTCTTGTTGCTAAGGCGACGCGACCAGGCGCGCACCTAAGCGACACGGCTAGGCGCAGGGGCGCAACGCGTGGTAGAGCACGACCGACGTCACGTAGCCCACGAGGACGAGCTGCACGTACGTGGAAAGCCAGGCCGCGACGACGGCGATGCCCCCAGTGTGCACCCAAGCCTCCGTGAAGCTGATTATAGTAACGAAGATGAGGTTCTCGATGAAGATCTGGACGTAGACGCGCCATTTCGCATCCCCCGCCCAGTCGGTGAGGGCGCATGCCCAGGAGCCGGTCGGCAAGAGGAGCTGCCCGAGCACGTTCGTCGCGAGCGCCACGCAGGTAAAGATGTACCACGTGTGGTCGAACGGGTCGCCGCCCAGAAGCGTCGCCGACGTGTTTATGACGATGGCCAAGACAATGTCCTGGATGATAAGGTTTCGGTTCCATTCGCACATGCGACGGCCTTTCTCGGCGAGTATTTACTAATAAAATCGTAGAGCCCCGCACGCGCGGGACCAAGGTCCCAGACCTCAATAAACGCCCTCTGAGCGGAAGCGCGTTTGTGTGATTGCACACAAACGGAACCTTGAGAAGGAAGAAGGGCCCGGCTCCCCGCATCGGACATAGCCACGGGGGCCGGGTCCCGCCTCGTCGCCCAATCGCGCCGAGGGAAACGCTAGAGTATGGCCATCGCAGCGTCGTTTCCGCCGTGAACGGCGTCGCGCACGATGCCAGCGCTCCGGGCGTTGCCGATAACGGCCACCTGAGCGCCGACCTTCTCGGCCGCAGCCTTAAGCGGCTCAGAGACCTCCTCGGCAGGCACCATGCCAAAGGAATACAGGTACGAATCGCCGGAAATCACGACGCGCTCTCCGCCGGGCGTTCCCTTTTCGTCGATGCTCTTCTCGCACACGAGGCCGTCTTCGGTGAACTCGATGGGGCAGGTGAGAAGCGCCTGCTTGACGCCACGCTTGTCCATCTCGGAGAGAAGGGCATTGCGATAGTAGCCGAACGTCGACGGCGTGATGCGCGCCTTGCGCGCCACAACGGTGACCTCATGGCCGAGCGCGGCGAGGTTGAGCGCGGTCTCGCAGGCCGTGAGCCCGCCGCCAGCGATGACGATGGAATGGCCGAGCTCGTCGAGGTGGTAATAAGAGTCGGCGGCGTTCATGGCGAGGTCGGAACCGGGCAGCGGGCAGGGTGCGTTCTTTGCCCCGGTCGCGATAATCACGTGCTCGGGCCGCATCCGCTCGATGTAGGCGGCGTCGACGCGCCGGCCAAGCTCGACCTCGGCACCGGACTCGGCGAGCTCTCGCTTGAGCACCTCAACGAAGTCGATCCACTCGCGCTTGTCGTGGTCGTGCTCCGCAAAGAGAAGCACGCCGCCCAGCCGATCGGACGCCTCCGCGAGGGTTACCTTGTGGCCTCGACGCGCGGCCGTGATGGCCGCCTGCATGCCGCCAACGCCACCTCCCACGACGAGCACGCGGCGGCTCGCCTGCGGGGCGGGCAGCTTATCGGGATAGTAGCCGAAGCCGGAGTTCGGGTTCACGGAGCAGTCGCCCATGGCGGCGGGGCTGTAGATCTTCATGAACTCCTCGGGTGGCAGCTGATACCACAGGGGGATGTCGGTGGGGTGCTCGCAGAAGCCGGGGTAGCAGTGGAAGCAGCGCAGGCAACGGTGACATATGTCCTCGCGGCCCTGGAGGGTCTTCTCGATGAAGTGCGGGTCGGCGAAGCACTGGCGGGCATACTCGACGAAGTCGCACTTCCCCGCGGCGATGGCGTCCTCTGCCTGAGTGACGCTGTTGAACCCGCCCACCACGGCGACAAGACTCTTCTTGAGATGTGACTTGATGGCCGCGGCGCGCTCGAGGTTCACGCCGTGCACGTCGAAGATGTCGCTGAACGTATCGCCGCCGTTGCCGTACTTCTTGATGCCGTTCGACACGTGGAAGATGTCCACGATGCCGTCGATCTGCTCGGCGAAGCCGCAGGAGTCCTCGAGGGTCATGCCCCCTTCCTCGCCGTCCTCAGCGCTCATGCGGAGCTCGAGGACCTTGTCCTCCCCCATGCCGGCACGCAGCGCGCGCAGGCACATCTTGGGGAAACGCGAGCGGTTCTCGACGCTGCCCCCGAACTCGTCCGTGCGTTTGTTGAACAGCGGCGACACGAACTGCTGGAGCAGGAACCCGTGTCCACCGTGAAGCAACACGCCGTCGAATCCGCAGGCCGTGGCAAAGCGACCCATGTCGAGAAAATCGCGGCAGACCTTCTCCATCATCTGACGGTCCATGCCGAACACGTGACGCCCGTCCTCCTGCCGGACGAAGTCGCACGGGCCCCAGGGCTCCGCCGCGTCGTCCGCCTCGAGCCCCTCATGGGAGATCTCCATGTACGCGAGCGCCCCGCCTGCGTGGATGCGGTCGGCGTACTCCTTCGCCGCGTCGAAATCCGAGCCGTAGAAGTGGCGGAAGTCGATGGCGCGATCCATGAACGCGCCTCTTCCCTCCTCGAAGTTAAGCGGCAACTCGCCGGTCGCGACGCAGCCAAAGCCACCCTCGGCTCGCTCCTGGACCATGCGGTAGATGTTCTCGCGAATGGGCTCGATGAAGTAGGGTGCATGGAAGAACATCGTGGGCGCCGCGATGAGTCGGTTGCGGAAGACGTTGCCGCGGACCTCTAGGGGGTCGAACACATGAGGGTACTTCGCCGCGCCCGGCAGGCCCTCGTAAGCGGCGCGCGCTTCCTCGACGGTGGCGCAGACTTTGTTCTGGAACTTCTTTTTTTCATTTTCCATGATTACTCCTCCTGGCCTGGCGCTAATCGCTCTGAGCGTCCTTGGGCATGAGCGCCTTCGCGGCTCGCTCCTTGCCGAAGATGGCCGAGCACATGCCCATGCCGCCGAGGACGAGGCACGCGGCAAGGACGGTTCCGTAGCACCAGAACCCAAAAAGGTGCAGGTAGGTGATGGGAAGCTGGAAGAAGATCATCATGAACGAGGTCGCCATGCCCATGAAGATGCATGGAATGTTCGAGAAGACCGCGCCCTCGAAGATATTCTCGTGAACGGTGAGGATGCAAAAAATGACGAGAATCGTGGGGATGAGCTGAGAGAGCACCGGGTTGTCGCCGAACGCCGCGGCGAACGCACCCGAGACGAGCGAGTTCACGACGCACCACAGTTCGCCCACGGCGTAGCCGATGAGCATGGAGGGAATCTTCTTGAAGTCGGCGCCCAGGGCAAAGAACATGAGCAGCGGCAAGAAGAGCATCCAGATGTACTGGGGCATCCCGAGCAGGGTCATCCCCTGCATAAGGATCGTGAGGACGACGGCGCCGGAAAGCGCCTGGACGAGCTTGATCTTGTTCCGATCTGACATTGTGGCCTCCTGTTAGTCATCTGTCACGCAAAAAAGTGCGCGACGATCTGATGAGCTAATCGTATATAGCCGCAATAGCAGTAATTCTGAGGTAAAATTGCGCATCCAATTAGTTTTACTTATCACAATGAGGAGCATAGGAAATGAACACGAGGCAACTCGAGTACTTCATCGCCATCGCTGAGCTCCAGAGCTTCAGGCGCGCCGCAGCCCGCCTCTATGTGTCGCAGTCAGCAATCTCGCAGCAGCTCAAGTCCTTGGAGCACGAGCTGGGGTGCCGACTGTTGAACAGGGACAACCACAGCGTCTCGCTCACCTCGGCGGGACGGACGTTCCTCGAGGACTCCCGCGACGTCCTCACGCGCCTCGACGACGCGAAGAAGCGCGCTACGCTGGCGGGAAGCGGCCCTGAGGGCGAGCTCGGGATCGGCTACGTGAAGGGCTACGAGCGCACCGACCTTCCCGACATGCTCTCGGAGTTCCACGGGAGCTACCCGAGCGTCCGCCTCTCCCTCATGCGCGAGAACGTGAGCGAGCTGTACGAGGCACTGCGAGACGAGCGAATAGATCTGGCAATCAACCTCCTTTACGACCCCGACTCCATGGACGGCATCGAGTTCCAGCTATTGAGGCACTATCCCCTGAAGGCGGTACTGCCGGTGTCGCACCCACTGGCGCTGCGCACCTCCATCGAGATGTCGGACCTCGATGGGGAGCCCCTCGTAGACATCAAGAAGGGCGCTCAGTCCTACGGCGAGGGCGCCGCGATCCAAGCCAACCTCGCGGAAGCCGGACGCACGCCCGTCGCCTACGTCTCGAACGATGTGGCGACAAGCATCCTTGCCGTCGCGGCCGGGATGGGATATGCGCTGCTACCCGGTTACTTCACGGACGCGATGTCCGGTTCGGAGCGCGTCGTCGCGGTCCCCATCCGAGGAAAGGAACGCGAGATGAGGGTCTGCGCCGCGTGGCTCCCCTCGAGGAAAAACGAGATTCTCGACATATTCCTGGACGAGTTCCTCCGAGTGGAGGATTAAGGCATCGCGGGCAGGCCCGATTGGGCCTGCCCGCGATGCGGTGCGTCTGGCTAATCCTCGAAGCAGGCAAACCCCTCGAAGACGGGTTTTCCGCTGTAGCGCAGGGGCTTCTCCACGCCGTCGAGCACGCGCCGGGCGCCGGCGGCCATGGCCTCGAGCTCGAACTCGCCGGGGTACGCAAAGACCGGCGCGATCCAGCCGCAGCGCTCCTCGATCGCGCGGACGAGGCCCTTGTTGTGGACCATGCCGCCGCCGAGCAGGATGCCGTCAACTTTGCCGCCCAAAGCCGCCGCCATGGCGCCTATCTCCTTGCAGATCTGATAAACCATGGCATCCCAGGCGCGGCTGCACGCCTCATCCCCCGCCTCGGCGCGACGGCTCACCTCGAGCGCGTCGGACGTGCCAAGAAGGTCGACGAAGCCGCCAGTCTTCATGCACATCCTGCGCACGTCGGCAGTCGCGTGGCCGGCATCGAGGTAGTCGAGGACCTCTGCGACGGGAAGGGCGCCGCAGCGGGTGGGCGCCATCGGGCCCTCGCCGCCCACGATATCGGCGCCGTCGACCATGCGCCCGCGGTCATGGGCGCTCACGCTGATTCCGCCGCCGATGTGGCAGACCACGAAGCGGCACTCCTCGTAGGCGCGCCCGGCGGAGGCGGCGTGGCGAATGGCGGTCTCCTTGAGGTTGAGGGCGTGCAGGTGCACGTGGCGATACACCCCGCGGACGCCGGTCATCCTGGCCTCGTCGCAAAGCTCGTCGGTGTCGGGCGGGTTCACGACGAACGCGGGCTTCCCGACGCGCCCCGCGAAGGCGTGGGCGATCTGAGGGCCGAGCTGCGCCGGGTGCTGGACGCCGTTGGCCCCGCGCGTGGCGTGGTCAAGAAGCACGTCGTCGACCTCGTAGGTGCCGCCGGGAAGCGGGAGGAGCCCGCCGCCGCGGCCGACGAAAGCGTCGATCGACGCGAGCTCCACGCCGTTTTCGGCGAGCGCCTGCTCGATGAGCCCAACGCGGTACGGGAGCTGGTCCGACACGCCCGCGAACTTCGCGAGCTCGGAGGCCTCATGGGCGACGTTCACGGTGAAGACGGCCCGCTCGCCGTCAAAGAGGCCGACCTTGGTGGAGGTCGAGCCGGGGTTGATCACGAGCACGCGCCAGCCGCGCGCACAGCCTGGGGCCGTCATGCCTGCCCCTCTCCCGCCAGCGCCTGCGCACGCACGCAGCTCATGACCACGTTGCCCACGATCTCGGAGACCGGGGCGCTGCGGCTGCAGTCGCAGACGATCTTCTTGAAGCCCTGGAGCATAGGCCCGTAGGCATCGGCGCCGGTGAGGTTCTGGATGATCTTCACGCCGATGTTGCCAACGTTGATATCGGGCCAGATAAGCAGGTTCGCGCGCCCGGCGACGTCGGACTCTCGGTGGACCTTCTTTGCCGCGACGTCCGCCCGGACGGCGGCGTCGAACTGGAACTCGCCGTCGATCTTCAGGTCGGGGCGTCGCTCGTTGGCGATGTCTCGGGCGGCTCGGACCTTGTCGACGAGCGCGTTGTCCATCGAGCCGTCCGTCGAGTGGGAAAGAAGGGCGCAGCGAACGTCCCACCCGGTGAGCGCCGCCACCGTGTCGCAGGAGGCGCAGGCGATGGAGGCGAGCTCAGAGGCGTCGGGGTCGACGCAGACGGCGGAGTCGCCGAAGCCGATGAGGCCGCCCTCGCCGCCGGACCAGCCGGGGACCTGGGCGATGCCGCAGGAGCTGATGGTCTCCACCCCGTCCGCGAGCCCCACGATGGTCTGGCCGGCCAGGATGATGTCGCCCGTGGCGTTCGCGATGCCGGCGAACATCACGTCGACGTCGCCCAGGACCTGCATGATGAGGGCGCGCTCGAGGGGCCTCGTCATGCGTCGCGCGGCGCCCTTCGGCTTGTACTTGCAGTCGGGGTGCGCAAGGTAGCGCTCGCAGCAGGCGGCGTTTGCCGCCTCGTCCGCGATGTCGACGACCTCGATGCCGTCGAGGCTGACGCCGCGCTCGGAGGCGAGGCGGGCAAGCTCGGCGCCGTCGCCCACGAGGACGCACTCGGCGAGGCCGGCGTCGGCGAGCTCGCGCACGGCGCGCATCATGGTCTCGTTGTCGCCTTCTGGGAAGGCGACGCGCATGGGACGGGCGGCCGCCCGCTCGCGCAGGGTCTGCATCAGATCCATGCGCTACTCCATCTCTTCCTCGACGCGCGCCACGAGCTCGGCGATGTTGCTCATGACCATAACCTCGCGCACGGGGACCTCGGCGTCGAGCTCGTTCTCGATCATGGAGGTGAGGGCGATCATCTTCATGGAGCCTTTGCCGAGCTCGTCGAAGGTGGTCTCGGGCGTGATCTCGCCCTCGAACTTGTAGGCGGACTTGGCGAACTCGGCGACCTTCTCGAAGACTTCCTGGTTCATGGCGTTTCCTTTCGACAATGGTTTGATGGCAAGAAATGCGGGCTAGTCGAGCTCGAAGGTGAGCATCTTGTAGCCGGGGCGGTCAATGACCTTCGCGTGCACGCCGACGGTCTCCCCCGCCATGAGGCGCGCGCGGATCTCGGGGGCCTTCTTCTTTGTGATGCCGTAGATCACGTAGGTGTACTGGGAGCCCTCGTCTATCTCGACGGCGCCGTAGGCGTACTTGCCGTTCTCCTTGAGATAGGGCTTGTCGTTTTGCGGCCCGGGCAGCGTGAAGTCGATGAGCCTGCCGTGGCCGCTCACCTCGCACCACTCGGTCTCGTGGTATCCGCAGGCGTTGCAGGCAAGGTGCGGCGGGAACTCGACGGCGCCGCACTCGCGGCACTTGCGGGCATAGAACTTGCCCTCTGCCAGGCCCTCGTAGAACTTCTTGACGACGGGCTCCATCATCTCGAGCTTCATGTGTGTCTCCTTTTGGTATGGGCGCTAGCGGACCGCGCGCAGGATCTGGCAGCGGACGTTCTGCGAGCCGCCGAAGCCGCGGACGAAGGTGGTGTCGGGGCGTTTGGCCATCTGGGTCGCGCCTGCCTCCCCGCGCATCTGCTTGACCGCCTCATAGATGTCGGCGATGCCGGAGGCGCCGTGGGCGTGGCCGAAGTTGCAGCGGCCGCCGTGCGGGTTGATGGGCTTGTCGCCGTCGTAGGCGGTGCGGCCGTCGATGGCGTACTTCCAGGCCTCGCCGCGCGGGATGTAGCCGCACTCCTCGGCGGAGACGATCTCGGAGGCCAGGAAGAAGTCGTTGCACATAAAGAGGTCGATCTCGTCGGGGCTGACGCCTGTGAGCTCATAGACCTGCTGGGCGGCGACCTTCGTGGCCCAGTGCTCGTTGTGGACAAGGCCCGCCTCGACGGCGGACGCGCCGGTGCCCAGGACCTCGATCGGGGTGTGCGGCACGCCCATGGCGAGCGCCTTTTCGGTCGGCATGACGACGAGGGCGGCAGCGCCGTCGCACTTCTTCTCGAAGCCGGTCACGCGCAGGTACTGGGTGACCTTGGGGTTGTACATGGACTTGAGGTACTCGTCGGCGGAGTCGAAACCGTTGGCCGCGGCGTCCTCGTCGATGGTCGTCTCGTACCACCCGAGCGGGTTCTCGACCGCGCCGCGGCGGAGGGACTTGGTGAGGCCGTTCAAGGCGTCGTCGATCTTGTCCGCGTCGACGTCGTAGGTCATCGAGTACTCGTTGATCCAGTTGTCGAAGCTCACGCCGAAGGCGCCGTCGAGCGGGCGCCCGTAGGCGCGGTCGTAGATCTTGTCGAGCGAGGGGATCATGACCGAGAGCGGGAAGTCCTGGCGGATGTGGGAGGGCTGGTGCTCGACGGGAAGCGTGGACGCGAGGTCGCAGGCGCCGGACAGCACGACGTCGTAGGTGCCGGAGGCGACCGCCATCACGGCCTGCTCGAGGGCGACGTAGCCCGTGCAGCACGCCTCGGAGTGGTGCACGGAGCCCTTGGCGCGCATGCCGATCCAGTCGGCCACCTGCATGTTCGGCGTGATGCAGTCGCCGACGAGGTAGGGGTTGGCGCTGCCGTGGTAGAAGAAGTCGACGTCGCGGGGCTCCAGGCCCGCGTCCGCGATCGCCTCGAGGGCGGCGTAGCCGAACGCCTCGCCCTCGCCGATGCCCTGTGTCTCGAGGTGCGTCTCGAAGTCCTTGAACGGCGTGCACCCCACGCCGACGATGGACACGCTGCGCGCGTTCTTGCCGAGCTTGACCATAGTTCACATCCTTATCCGTTGATTGACGTGCTTGCCATGGCTTGGATGCTACGATTGGGCGCATGCGGAGAGAAGAACAGCGGGGCCCTGCTTGTTTCCGTGAATGGGACAACTCGACTTGATTTGTTTCTTTTTGCAGCTAGAAGGTGCGGCGCGGACGTTGATGGCATCGCCGTCCACCGCCAAAACGACGCCGTTCGCGCTCGCCTGCCGCTACTCCCCGAAAGGCGACCTTGCGGACGTGCGCGCCGTCGCGTTGTCGAGGAAGAACGGCGCGTAGAAGAGACGGTTGAGGACGCCCGCGACGACCTCCGGCTCGACGTTCGGGCGCTTCTCGAGCCAGTACTGGATCACGTTGTGGTGCCCTGCGAGGACGAAGGCGAGGTAGAAGTCGCGGTAGTCGCCCGACCCCTCGACTCCGGCCAAGCGGTCGCGGAAGTGGTCGTGCATGAGGACCGTGGCCTTGTGCACGAACTGGGGGTCGCCGTGGGGGCCGTTGAGCGCGACGACCTTATCCCTGCGCTCGGCCAAAAGCTCCATGCGCCTGATCATCGTCGGCGTGGGCTCGAGCTCGGACTGCCCGAAGCGGCCCTTTAGCGCGTAGCTGTTGATGTCGTGCATATTGGCAAGAAGGTCGGTCTCGAAGCCCTTGACCACGTCGTCGACCGAGTCGAAGTGGCGATAGAAGGTCGAGCGCGAAATGCCCGCAGCGCGCGCCACGTCGCCCACGCGGATCTCGGGGATGTCCGTCGTCGACATCAGCGAGAAGACCGCGTCCTCGATGCGCTCGTCAACAGAATCACGCCTCTTGTCGCGTCCCCATGCCGTCATTGTTACACCACCGCTTCCGAATCGAATACCATAGGGTCGTGCGTGCGCGCTCGGGGGAGCCGCCGCGCAAAGGGGAAAGGTGACCGTCGATGCCAGAGAACTCTGCTTATGTAGCCGATGCCTGCGAGCGCATGCTCGAGGCGCTTCTTTCCGACCGCGGGCTCAAGAACCTCGTGGAGGTCGCCGCCAACGTGCTCGGCAACCCCGTGCTCGTCGCCGACCCGACCTACCGATACGCCGCCCGCGCGGGGTTCGAGCTCGAGGAAGGCGACGAATCGACGTTTGCCCAGGTGACGCGACGCGAGCTCGCAGAGGACGACACCATCCTCGACGAGGGCGTCCGCTACATCATCGAGACGGGCGTCGACGAGGAGCTCGCGCGCTCCCGCGGGGCGGTCCTGCGTCACAACCCCGTCTACGGGCTCGACACCCTGACTCAGGCAGTCATGGTCCACGGCGTCTGCCTCGGGCGCGTGATGACGATCGCCAGGAACCGAGCATTCACGGAAGATGACGGGCTCGTCTTCGCGCGCCTGGCGGCCCTCCTTGGCCAGGAGCTCCAAAAAGGCGCCTTTCTTTCGGGCGGGGACGCGGCGGCGGGCCCGTACTTCCTCTCCCGCCTGCTCGACGACGAACAGCCCAACCCGATCTCGTGCGCACGGCGCATGGAGCTCGTGGGATTTCGCCCGCTCGGCAGCCTCTTCGTCGTCTGCGCGCACGGCATCGGCGCCCCGCTCGACGCCCGAGCCGTCCACAGCGTGAAGGCCCAGCTCGCGCCGCTGCTCGTCCACAGCCTGGCAACGTTCTACGACGACGAGCTCGTCGCCGTGGTGAGCCGCCGCGACGCCATCCGGCTCTCGGAGGCGGACGAGGCGATCCTTGTGCGCGTGGCCGCGGCGAACAACCTGCGCTTCGGCGTGAGCAACGCGTTTTCCGAGATGACCGATGTGCGCGCCCACCTCAACCAGGCGCGCGCAGCCATGCGCCTGGGCTCGACCTACACGAAGGTCCTCGAGGACACCCACGTCTACCGCTACTGCGAGTACACCTATATGGAGATGCTCGACATCTGCAACGACCATATGAACCTCATCAACTACTGCCACCCGATGATCTGGGCGCTGTGGGAGCATGACCAGGTGCACGACTCCGAGCTCGTGGAGACGCTCTTCGCCTACATGCAGAACGGATGCAACACGGCGAGGACGGCGGCGCTGCTCAGCCTTCACAAGAACACGCTGCTCTACCGCCTGGGGCGCATCAAGGAGATCACCGACAACGACCTCGCATCGGGAGAGGATCTCTTTTTGTTCCACCTCTCGATCCGCACCCTCATCTACCTCGGAATCCTCGAACCACGCACAAAACCGCGGACGAGCGCCGACCTGCACTGCCCCAAATAGGCGCAGCCGGCCGGCGCCGCCGCGGCGGCGCGCTTCCCGACGCAGCCGAGCTAGACTAGTCGCGCTTGATCTCAAGTGTCGGGAACTTCATCGAGGCGTACTTCTCCATAAGGGGCTTGACCTCATCGATGTGGGCGAAGAACTCGTCGCGGGTCTTGTTGATCTCGTTGAGGTGCTCGGCGCGCGCGTGGTCGTCGTTGCGGTCGCGGATCAGGCCGTTCTCCGCGATTCTGAGCTTGGGACGTCCGGTCTTCTCGTCGGTGACGATGTCGCCGCCCGCGCCGCAGACCGCGCACTCCCACGGGAACTCGACGCCGTCCCAGTGCTTGTCGCCGGGATAGACGAGCGAGCTGTGGCAGTTGGGACACACGCCGTCGTCGGGGTCCCCGAGCCAGCAGCGCTCATCGACCGGGGTCTGGATTGCCTTGACGATGTTCTCGCCCATCTTGCGCGCGCGGGCGATCTGGCCGCCCCACTCGACGTCGTCGCCCCACACGAAGGTATTGCCCGGGCGGCCGTTGCGCTGAGCCATGTAGCGGTCCACCACGGTGATGGACATGGTGAACATGGTGGCCTGCAGGCTCTCGAGCGCGAGCGACTGCCAGTCGTGCATGGAGCCGCCGACGGAGATGAGGCCGGCCACGGTATGCGGGTTCTCCTTGACGGCGCCGATGGCAAGGAGGAACGAGAGCTCGTAGGCAAGGAAACGCTGCGCGAAGCGGGTGTAGACCGAGCTCGGGGTGAGGTCGTAGGTCGGAACCGAGAAGATCACGCCCTGGCAGGTCTGAAGCTCGCGAATGATGGCGTCGACGTCGTCTTTGTTCTTGAGGACGCAGCCGTGGTACTCCTTCTGGAGGCCGGCGGCCATCTTGCCCATCTGCATCGTGCAGCCCTCGCAGCCGGTGCAGGGAAGGATGTTGTAGTCAAAGAGGTTGATGAGCTCGACCTCGCCGCCCGCCTCCTGGACCGCACAGAGAGCCTCCTTGGCGAGCGCCTCGCCGTTTCCGCCGTGCCTGCCGGCGCAGATTGCCATAACCTTGAACGACATGTTTGCCCCTCTCCAGAGCATCCGGGCGCGGGCCGGCGCCCGCGCATTCTGGAAAGAAGGTTACGGCGCGCGGCGGGGACGTTCACCGTCTGCGCAAACGAGGGATGCGCGACGAGGGGCCGTGCGGTCGTGCGAACAAACAAAGGCCCTTCTTGCTTCCCGGCATGGCGGCAAGAAGCAAGAAGGGCCTTTTGCTGTAAAAGAGTATCCTCGCGGCGGCGCTCGCGTTCATTGGTCGAGCGAACAGAATCCGCCATGCATCGGACGGTCGCCTTGGCATCCGCCACAACCCGCTGAGCCCGACAGGCAAAAAACGCAGGTTACTTGCACAGGCCAACCGACGCCATGGCTTGTCGGCACCCATCAAGGTAGGCGCCCCGTGCGGTCTCATCGCTCACAAACGCGTCAAAGTTGAAAGCCTCGCCGAAGGGAATGCTCTCGTCATCATCGCCGGACACGGCTCCCCCGATTCTGATTCGCTCCCGGTGCTCAAAGACGTCGATCGCAACATGTGCATAGGCGCTGTGCACCTGGACATAGCGAGGCTCACTTGCCTCGGGAAGACCGCGCTTCTTGTTGAGAAACACAAGGTACGCCTGACCCTCCCGCAACGGCGCAGCACCGCGCATGTTTGGGCCAAGCCCCGCCGGCCGTACCCGGCGCTCAGAGGAGAACTGGCCCTTGCCGGAGTAGTTGTACGGCTCCTCTATGGCCAGGTTATCGTATGTGCCGATGACGTCTCCCGGCTCGATGCCGTCGCCCCGCAGGACCTCGGTCACCTCAAGTTCGCGAAGAAAAGACTGGTAGGCGTACATTCCCCGGCCTCGGCACACCGCCACGACGACGGCCTCGGCCGAGTCAAGCGCCTCGGAGTTGTCGGCGTATGCCAGCATCTCCGCGGGCTGCGAGAAAACGGCGCAGGGAAGCGCGTCCAGCTCGGTTTGTTCGTGATTGTAATCGGTGAAGCTCTTGCGGGTGGCAAACCCGAGGACGGCACAGACGCCCAGCATGAGGACAACCAGGCACGCAGTCGCTCCCAAGGACAGCTCGGAAAGCTTTCGCCGGGCAACCATCACGGCCTCCCATCTGCTAGGCGCCCCTCATACAGGCGGTAGGTCCTATCGAACAAGGCTTCGACCTGAGGCTCGCTGTGGCAAGACACAAGAACGGTGCAACCCCTCGCGCGCTCCTCTGAGATCAGCCTCGCGACCATGCCGATACCGTCCGCATCCAGCGCATTCGTCGGCTCATCTAGGATGAGAAGCTCCGGCATCTCCATCACCGCCTGCGCAATCGAGAGGCGCTGTCGCATACCCATGCTAAAAGCAGACACCTTGCGGGCGTCGTCGGGGTCGAGCCCCACGCGCCTCAGCGCGTCACGGGCGGTGGGCTCCCCCACCTCGCCGCGTATCGAGGCAAGAAAGGCCAGGTTCCAAAGAGCCGATTGATCTTCCCAGAAGCCGGTCGAGTCGAGCGAGAGACCTAGATTAGGCGGGAAGTCGCAGTCCTTGCCGATGCGGCGCCCAAAGACGCTGATCGATCCGGAACTGAGGTGGATAAGTCCTGCGACGGCTCGAAAGAGCATGGTTTTTCCAGACCCGTTGATTCCCATAAAGCCGTAGACACCGCCACGCGGAAGCTCAAGCGAGATGCCGTCGAGCACCGTGCGGTCCTTAATAACCTTTGTTGCGTTTTCGATGTTGATGACCTCCGACATAAGACACCCCCTACAGAAGCTCCTTTGAGGCAAGGGCCCTGGATGCGAGCCCGCAAGCAACTAAGAGCAGCAGCAGCAAATAGACGATGGACCTGACGGGCAAGAAGCCCAAGGCGTCGTGCCACGCGAGCACCGCCTGAGCCGAAGGCGCGAGCGGCACGAGCACGGCCTGCCACTTGGCGGGAGAGACCGCGAGGGCGCACAGAGTCGCAAAGTGCACGCCCAGGACCGCGACGGACGCCTCGACTTCCCCCAACCGCAAGGCCGCCGCGCTTGCCACCACGGCAAGAAGCGCTTGCTGAAGGGCGAGAAGCACCACCGAGGCCAGGAGCCCCGGAAAACCGGACACTTCCTCGCCGCCGACCAGAAGCAAGGCCCCCAGACCAGCGCCGTAGCCGAGCAGTGCCGAGAAGCCACCGCGCAAAGCAGCGCCGGCGCACGTCTTTCTTGCCCAACTCATGCGCGAGCCAACCCGAATGGCGGTAAGCCTCGCGCGAGAACAATCCTCCACGAGCTGATCGGAAAAGGCAAAGGTGCACACCGATGGCAGAATCATCGCCGTCAACATGGTGAACACATGCGGGGCTGCGCCAGCCCTCGGGACAAGCGCGCCTCCTGCGATGAGATAGCGAGCCGCCTTATCCGCACCGCCCGCGGCCATGGCGAGCATCAGCACCGCAGAGACCAGAGTGATCAGGGCACACTTTAAGGCAAAGGACCTATAAGACATCAGCGCCACCGCCCACCGGGAGCAAATCCCTTCTCGAAGCAACGCGCGCCGAGGCGAACGCGAGGATCAAGGCGATGGCCAGCAGACGCAGAGCGTTGCAGACCATAACCGATACGGGCATGGTCGCCTCAAGAAGCGTCAGCCTCCAACCAAGGTACAAAGCGGGGTGGTCTAAAGCCGGAGAAAAGCTGGCAAGGTAGTCGAGCGAGCCGTAGAACGCCGCTGAGCAGATTGCCATCGGCAAAGAAGCGCAGGTTAGCCAGGTAAGGACCATGACGAGCTGGCAGCATATGCAGAAGAGAGCGATCAAAACGGCCTCGGCTATAAGGAACGAAACCACCGCCGCAGCGCCAAACGTCCAGAAGCCCCTGGCAGCGACCAGCAAAAGACCGCTCGCCACCACAGTCAGTGCAAAAACCGCCGAACGCACAGCGGAGACCTTGAGGCACATCGCAACGCTCGCGGCCCCGCTGCCGGCACGGATCAGTATTTGCGGAGAGGAGCTCATTTGCAGATTCGATATCCCCAGTATGATCACGAGCGGAACGAGCGCAAAGACGGCAAGGTTCGAGCTGGTAACAACGAAGAACAACTTTGGCAAGTTGCCAACCGCCGCCGAGAACGTGCCCGTCTCGATGAAGGCGAATTCGACGCCCCTGAGCATGACGCCCAGGGCGCACGCTATGGCGCAGCTTCGGTCGAGAGCGCTTCTTCGCACAGGCCCGGCGCTCATAGGAGAACATCCCGCTTGGTCAGCAAGGCGGCGGCGATCGCGGCAACCGCGGCGAGCATCGCAAGAACCGGAAGCGCAATAAGCCAAAACAACGTGGCGCCATTACCCCAAACAAAGGAAAGCCCAAGGTAGGTGGCCATGACGTTCACATCGCTCGGCAAGAAGTTCGAGGACACCAAAAGCAGGAGCGTCGGCAAGCCAAGGACGAGGATGCGGCTCCGCTTCGAGTACAGCGAGATCGCCACCGAAACGAGGGCGGCGATTCCGGACCAAAGCGCCTCGTAAAAGGCGATCAAAAGATTGAAGGCATAGCGATTGTTCGCAGCGAGCGAGGCGAGCAGGTCCACGCCCGCGGCGGGAGCCACCGCGGCCTCGTATGACGCGGGGGTGTTGAACTCGGCAAAGGCGTCCTGCCCGGCGACGAGGGGGAAAGCGGCGAAGGACATAAGCTGTGAAAGCGCGAGGGCCAAGAAGGTCAGAAGGAACGCGAAGGCGAAAGCGATCGCAGCTATGGAGACAACATAGGCACGCAAGGAAGCCCTGCTTGCGATCGCATTGGCCTGCTTTTGCCTCGCGTCAAGGTAAAGCCGGTCGGCAAAGGCGGCGCTGGAGCACGGAATCATGAGGAAATACACGAACAGCCCAAACACAGGCGTCTGCATGGCCCCATGGTTCCCGGCCCATGCATACGCGGCCGAGGGAAGCTCCGCGACGTCATGGCCCCAAAAGCCAAGACAGGTCTGGATGAAAGCCACGGACAAGACCACAACGAATACGAGGAGCGCATATCGCCAGTTTTTTGAGCGGAAGGCTCGATGGGCCTGAGCCTTGAGCATTCCTTTGCCAGCATCCATACGACCTCCCCTGGATATGCGGCCGGGAGGCACCCCGGCCGCCATTCGGTTAATTGTTAAAGTTCACACTACCGGTTACATAATCTGTCCCAGAACCGTAGCCGTACTGATGGCCATGAAGAACAACCGTGCCCGAAGTGCCGCTGTTGTAATAAGAAGAACCCTTGCTCTGGTTCACATGGACGTCAACGGAATAAGAGCACTGGTTGCCGTCCTTTGTAATCCAGAAATTGCCACCGTTCTTTGAGCTGGAACTAACAGAGATCAGGGCTGTGCCCGAGCCGCTGTATTTGGTTCCGCTCACGATGGAGACGTCCTCCCACCAGGGCCCAAGCGTAACGTTGGTAAAAGACGCTGCAAAGGCAGGTGCTGCAAAGCCGAATGTCAGCGCCGCCAACAGGCCCAAAGTTGCCATCTTCTTCTTGGTCTTCTCAAACTTCATCGGTACTCTCCTTTCCATCCCTTACTCATTTGCAGACTCGCCAACCTTTCGCTAAATACAATGATAAGTACCTCCTTTCACCAGCTGTACATTGCGATGGTTGGCGCCGTAATCAAAGAGCCCAAATTGCTGCGAAATTCAAACATGTACTGACCAGATCCGACATTGCTCCATGTTGCTTTCGTGAACCCATTGCTCTTAAGGGAAGCAGACCCTATCCGAATGGCTGATGAACCCGAAACTCTTAGGAGAGTCACCGTAAAGAAGCCGTTCTTTGCGCAACTAGCTGTAAGTTCTAGACCGACATTCGAGCCATCAAATGAATAGCTCCCGAATCTTTTATATGAGTTCAAAGTCAGGGGCTCGCCAAACCAAGAGCGGGATGCTACTCCAGAGTTTGAATCGTCGTATGTTACCGAAACCTCGTATTCGCCCTCCGTTGCCCATGCCTTAATTGGAAATATAGATGTCAATAAAAATAAAAAAGCAATAAACAGACCCGGCATCAACATCCCACTACGAGCGTCAGCACATGAGGCCATCAGCACATCACACTCCCACCTAATTCACCGCCGAGTAACAACACCGATTTTGGCAAATGAAGGTTACGTTGTCTGTCACCCAACGTTATGCAATTGATGGATCAGCTTGTAAAGCCCGCCTCATCCTTAAGTAGTTTCCGCAGCTCATCGATGCTGTTGAGGCCGAGCTTCTCAAAAGCCCTCGTTCGGTATGAGTAGACCGTCGCAGGGGTTGCCACGTTCTTCTTGCAAACAGACGCAAGGTCCTCCCCGCAAGCAAGATCGATCAGAATGTCAGCCTGAAGCTGGCCGAACCCTCGGCCCAAGAGATAATGCCTCGCCCGCTCGATGCCCTTTGGAGTCACTTTAATGCGGCGCCACCTTAGCCTTCGCCACAGGCAAACGGTTAGAACCACTATGGCAGCGGGATACACATAGGCAGCGGGATTTGAGAGCGTGCCAATAAGGTAGTAATCGAACCATTCCGATATGTACAGGGCCGCAGCGAGGAACAAGAGATTCTCCGCTCCCATCCCAAAAAGCCTACGCACACCAAGGGTCAACGCACTAAGGAGTCGTCTGGCGTATCCGGTAAATCCGTCGTTTTCAAGCTTCTCGGCACCCAACCTAAAAAATACAAGCACCAGCAAGAGCAATATCTTTAGACGGTATGAGAGATATTGATCGAGGTTCAATCCGATGCCAGTCCATATCAGGGAAGAAGACCACGCAAAGTAGGAGCCCACAGAAAAGAGCAGGTAGTGTGCAAGCGTCAGTACCGCCTCGCGTGACGTTAGTCTTCCGACCGAGTTGTCGCCCTCACTCGATCCGGAGGAAACCTCGGCCCATATGACGCCCGCCAGAACAAGAAGAATCACAAAAACAAACAGGCCAAAGCGGCATATTCCCGAAACAGACCCATAGTCGCCTTTGCTGTGGTTGTAGATGATGTCCGGCCAGACCATAAATATGACTGCGAGCATCAATGCGACGAAGGCCGTCAGCGACAGTGCGGAAGGCTTACTCGCTTGTTTTTCCTTCTCACCAGATTCCTCGGCAGCCGCGGGCATCTCTTTGATGCTGCGAACATACATGCGCAGCTCGGAGGCTCCAGATAGCCCCAGCTTTTCGTAGCCGCGCCTACGGTACGAGGCAACCGTGGCCTCGGCGATTCCCAAACTGTCCGCTATAGTTGCGGCCGAATGGCCCAGTGCCGTTTTGCACATAACGTCGAGTTCCCTCTGGGTTAAGGGTGAACTGGCGGCTTTGCCCAGCAAATTCGCAACTTTGTCTTCTTCATTTGCTGCCGGCAAGCTGACGATGGACGCCGCAGAAGTCTTTTTTGCGCGCCATTTTGCCATGCCCTTTAGCGTCGCCTCGAAAAGAGATGCGCTCAGCAGCACAACTACCAAATAGCCGAGCACTATCGTAGGCGGGTAGTACATCTCGAATATCATATGCGACCATAGGCTCATCAAGAATTCAAGGAATATAGAGGACGTCAAGTGCCCTGCGACAAAGTACATGGCCGTGTTTTCCGGAAGCGCGCCGGCTCTGAAGCTGTGCCGCCCCCATAGCACGACTGCAACGGCCACAAAAATGGACAGCAACAAAGTGCGCGTCAAGCTTGCGGCACACAGCGAAAGAGCTATCAATAAAACCGCCGAAGGCCAGGCGCAGCCCAAGAAATATGATCGCGACGCCGCAAAACGCGGAGGCCTTCCCTGCGCGGCCACTTCTTTATCGAGATACAGGCACCAACCGAACGTACCGATTATGCGGCAGAAAACCTCAAGGTTATCGATGAGCTCGACCAGACCCCAAGGGAGATCGACCGATTCAACCGTTGCGTTTATAACGGCGACGAGGCCAAGCGGAACGAGCATGAGGGTCATGGTTCGTGCTGCCAGAAAGAACCAGTCGAATGCCTTGGGAAATACGTGCAGGATTCGCGGCTCAAGCCAATCTCCCAGCCAGTACCATGCGATTAACAGCGCCAAAACAGTCGCGTGAACAATAGCCCCGCAAAGTCCCGGGGCAACGGGATCTCCCACGATAAAGGGCCCATACGGCGTCGCAGCAAGCAGCGCTGTCCAAAGGATCCAAGACATTGCTCCTCCAAAGGCAAAGAACCACCCGCGTGATTTCCCGCATATCCAATTTACTTAAACAATCCCAGATGGCCGCGCTGTCTCAATGAGCGGTTGCCATATCAGGCTTAGACGGCAGATGGCTCATTAACGGGAGCGCCCGCTCGTCTCAGCATAAGCCGAGGCGAGCGGGCGCTACCGATCCAGACAAGTAAAAAACGCTGCCAAATCAGACAGGCTGATAACGCGGGTTACTTACGTTTGAAGGGGATGGGCTTGGGCGGGCACTTGGGCTTGACGGCGCCGGCGGTCACGATGGCGCCGTGCTCGCAGACGTCCAGGCAGGCGCCGCACTGCGTGCAGGCCTTCTGGTCGATCACGTGGATGAAGCGCGGCCGCCCGAGGATGGCGTCCTCCTCGCAGACGTCGGAGTCCACGCACTTGTTGCACGCCTGGCACTTGCTCGCGAGGATGTGGACGGTAAGATACGCCTTGCACTCCCCCGCAGAGCAGACCTTCTTGGTCGTGTGCTGGGCGATCTCCTCCTCAAACAGGTCGAGGAACGAGAGCACGGTGCGGGCAAGAACGCGCCCCTGCTCGCACAGGCTCTGCGTCTGCATGACGGGCGCGAGGTCGCGGAGAAGGGCGATGTCTGTCGGCTTGCCCTTCTTGCGGCAGATGTCCGCGACGATGGTCGCGACCTGATGGCTGCCCTCGTGGCCGAAGACGCAGCGCCCGCAGGTCTCGTGCCGGTACTGGGCGCAGATCTCGGACAGGGCGTTGGCCATGCAGTTCTTCTGTGTGTAGACGCGGACATAGTCGCTCGCGAGGTCCAAAGCCGCGTCGGCGACGTCCGTCTTATACAGCACGCCGTCGGGATAGCCCACGTAAACGGCCTTCGCGTCGTTCTCGCCGACGCCCGCGGCTGCCACGACGGCGCCTACGGTCGTCGATTTGTCGAGAAGGACGGGCGCGGCGGCGCCTTCGGCCCACACCCAGCGCTTGCCTTCGGGGCTCAGGAGCTCGGCGGCCGACATGCTTCGGTCCTCGCACTCCCCCTCGGCGCAGGACGGAATGGGCTTCTCGCCCTTGAGGACCTTGGCCGCGGCGGAGCCGTTCGCATAAACGAAGCCGAGGTCAGGGGAGCACTCGACGACGCGGACGGCGTCGCCCAGGGCTTCGGCGAGCGCGGGGGCGCAAGGCTCGCCCGCCGGGACGAGCGCAGCCTCGGCTCCCGAGGCGAGCACGGCGCGGGCAGCCGCCTCCACGTCATTCCTGAGGAGCCAGAGCGCGACGGGGGCCTGCTTGTGCGCAGGCATGAAGTTGACGATGGTCATGGTTCCAGCTCCTTTCCTAGTACTCGTTCCACAGGCGCGGGGTCTTGAGGGTGAGGCGAAGGTCGCACTGTAGGCAGCGGCCCGCCTCGCATTTTGCCTCATCCTCGCTGTAGGGGCACTCGAAGGGCTCGAAGCCGCGGCGACGCTCGCCCGCCGGCACGAACCTGGGCAGCACCGGGCCGCCGTAGAATCCCTCGGGCGCGCGGCCGATCCGCTGCTCGGGCGCCTCGTGCTCCGTGAGCTCGCCGTCGATGTCGCCGTCGCCGCCCAGGGCCCGGTCGATGGCGCTCGCACACGCACGGCCAGCGGCGATGGCGGCGATCACGGACTTGGTGCCCGTGACGCAGTCGCCCGCGGCCCACACGCCCTCGGCGCTCGTCGCGCCCGCGGCGTCCGCGACAATGTAGGGCCCGTGCGTGAGTTCAAGGCCCATGGCGGAGGTCCCCTCAGGCTTTTGGCCCACGGCGAAGATCACGCGGTCGACGTCGATGGTCTTCTGGCCGCCGTCGAGCAGCTCGGTCACGGCACGGTGGTTCTCGTCGAAGTAGAAGCGCTCGATCTTGTGGATGGTCATGGAGCCGACCTTGCCCGAGCCCTCACCGGCCTCGTTGATGCTCGTGAAGGCGTAGGCGTCGTGCAAAACGACCCCCTCCTCCGCCGCCTCGGCGCGCTCCTCGGGCGTGGAGGTCATTGCCGCCTCGGCCTCGAGGCAGGCGATGTCCACCGACTCCGCGCCCAGGCGAACCGCCGTGCGCGCGCAATCGTACGCGACGTTGCCGCCGCCGAGGACCATGACGCGCAGGCCGGTGAGGTCGGGAGCCGTGCCTTGGCGGGCGGCCTTGAGGAAGTCGGTATTGCGCAGGACCCCGTCGAGGTCGTGGCCGGGCATGGGAAGCACGGTCCCGTCGTGGGTGCCCACGCTCACGAGCACGGCGTCGAAGCCCTCCCCCAGGAGGGCGCGCGGGTCGGCCACGCGCTCGCCGCAGCGCAGCTCGATGCGGGGCTCGGCGTCGTCGCCCTGGGCGATCTCCAGGATCGTAGCGACCTCGGCGTCCACAGTGGCGTCGGGCAGGCGGTAGGCGGGTATGCCGTAGCGCATCTGGCCGCCGACCTTCTCGTTGGCCTCGAAGACCACGACCTTGTGGCCCTTCTCGGCGCAGTAGAGCGCGGCCGTGAGGCCCGCGGGGCCGGCGCCGACGACGACGACCTTCTTGCCGGTCAGGGGCTCGTGGCGCACGTTGGCCTTCCACTCGCCCGTGTCTCGGACGGCGGCGGCGCGCTTGAGGCGGCAGACCGACAGCGGCGTGCCGTTGAGCTGGTTGCGCTTGCAGGCACCCTGGCAGTTGTGAACGCAGATGTCGCCCAGGCTCTCGGGGAACGGGACCTTCTCGCGGACCACGGCGGCGGCGCGGGTGAACTCGCCCTTGCGAATGAGACGCAGGTAGCGCGGGATGTCGACGTGGGCGGGGCAGCCCTCGCGGCACGGCACGACGTTGTCGGCGTAGGATTTGCGCTCGTCGAACATGTTCAGCGTGTCCACGATGGAGCCCGTAGGGCACACCTCGATGCACGCGCCGCAGAAGCGGCAGCCCGCCTGCTGCAGGCTCACGTTTCCGTCGGTGCCTATGCGGATGCCCTCCTCGGTGCGCTGATAGTCGAGGACGCCCGCGCCGCGAAGCTCGCGGCAGGCGCGCACGCAGCGGCCGCAGCGGATGCAGCGCGTGAACATGTGGGTGATGAGCGGGTTCGAGTCGTCGGTAGGCACCGGACGGCTCTTCACGCGCCAGCGCGACGGAGACACGCCCATGTACTGGTACATGGACTGCAGCTCGCACTTTCCGTACTTGGGGCAGCCGGTGCAGTCGGCGGGGTGCGTGGCCAAGATGAGCTCCATGGCGAGCCTGCGCACGCGGTCGGCCTCCTCCCCCGTCGTGTTGACGACCATGCCCTCGCGCGCCGTGGTCTTGCAGGCGCACACGGGGCCGTCGATCCCCTCGACCTCGACCATGCACAGGCGGCAGCCGCCCACGGCCTCGAGGTCGGGGTGCTTGCACAGGTGCGGGATGTAGATACCGGCGTCGAGCGCCGCCTCGAGGACGTTGGAGCCCTCGGCGGCCTCGACCTCGATCCCGTTGATTGTCAGCTTCATGCGTTTCCCCTCGAAACGTCGAATGAGTCCCAAAGAGGCGCCCGGAACTCCCCAGGACCGGGCGCCTCTTGAGCGGGCGGGTGCGAGGCCCCGGCGAGGGGGCCTCACGCGTTCAGGGCCTTACGACCACTCCTCGTCGCCGGCGTCCTCAAAGAGGGCGGAGGCGGCGTTCTCGCCGGCGATGCGGCCCGAGTTCAGGCAGAAGCCCATGGTGTTGCCCGGGATGCAATAGTTGTAGGAGTCGCCGTAGATCGTGCAGGCGTCGGTGCCGACGCAGTAGAGGCCGGGGATGACCTCGTAGTCGTCGGTCATGACCTCCATCTTGTGGTTGATGAGCACGCCGCCCAGGGTGCCGTAGGCGCCGCAGTACTGCTTGCAGCAGTAGAAGGGGCCCTTCTCGAGCGGGCGCATGAACTCGCGCTCCTTCTCGAAGATGTCGTCCCAGCCGTTGTCGCACATCTCGTTGTACTCGTCGACGTTGGCAAGAAGCCCCTCGACGTCGATGCCGGCCTTCTCGGCGAGCTCCTCCAGGGTGTCCGCCTGGCAGATGGCGGGGTAGCCGGCCGCGAGGTCGCGCTCCCACTGCTCGTCGAAGCCCTCGTAGAGGTCGTGCGGGTGCACGTGGGAGACGATGTCCGGGCCGTCCTTCTTCCAGTGCTTGAGCATGCGGGAGTCGAAGATGGCGTAGGCGACCTTGCCGGGCAGGTGGTTGATGGCGTTGCCGACGAAGGTGGTGTTGTAGATCTCGTCCTCGGGCATGAAGCGCTCGCCGAGGCGGTTGCACCAGTAGCAGGGCTGGCGGAAAGCGCCCTCGACGTAGAAGTGGTTCATGTTGTCGGGGATCTGGTACATGAGCTCCATGGTCACGGGCGTGTGGCCGCCGCCGACCTCGTGGCACATGTTGATGCCGTCGCCGTCCATGCCGGGGATGGCGAACGAGAAGAGGTCGCGGCCCCACTCGAAGCCGAGCTTCTCCTGGATGAGCTTGGCGTTGTGGCCGAAGCCGCCGGTGGCGACGATCACGGACTTGCAGGAGATCTCGTACTCCTCGCCGTCCTTGTCGCGCGCGGTGACGCCGCAGACGGCGCCGTCCTCGCCCTTGATCAGACCGGTGGCGGGGCACTCGAGCATGAACTCGACGCCGAGGTCCTGGGCTCGCTCAGTCATGCGCTTGGTCATCGTGGTCGCGGCGCGCGGGCCGGGCTCTGAGCCGTCCTCGGGCTGGACGACGTGCCAGGTGTACTCGCCGTCGGCGTAGGCGCGGGTGCGCTCGCGGGCGCGGAACGCCGGGCGCACGGAGTTGAAGACGACGCCCATGTCCTGAAGCCAGGCGATGGTGTCGCCGGACTTGAAGTAGTAGTCACGCACGAGGCGGGCATCGACCTGGTAGTGGGTGTAGAACATGTGGCGACGGAAGAGCTCGCCGGGGGTGACCTCAATCATCGAGCCCTTCTGAAGGGGCGAACCGGCCGCGGCCGGGCCCATGCCCATGTTCGCGGCGCCGCCGGTGATGGGGGCCTTCTCGAGGGTGATGACGCGCGCGCCCGCCTCCGCGGCGGCCACGGACGCGGCCAGGCCGGAGAGGCCGGCGGCCACGACGACGACGTCTGTCTCAAGCTGCTTCATGCGAATCCTCCTTATTCAGGGCCCGTGCGGGCTCCCGTTTGCCATGCGAATTGCAGGTACATCGACAGCTACACTTTCGCGCGGAACGTCTGGGCGAACCATGTGCAGGCGCACCGAGGTTGAACGGGCCGCGCGTGAGCCTTTGTGCGATCGAACCATAGAAAGAGGGCCGCCTCGGCATCCCGGGGCGGCCCTCGCGAATCCCGCGGCTTAGCCCTACTTGGCGGGAGCCGTGACCGGGATGGCGTTCTTGTAGAAGTTGACGCGGTCCTTATACGCCTGGGTCTTCTTCATCTCGGCGAGCTTGCCCTCGTTCTCCTGGATATCCTTGCCGTGGATCTGCTTGCCCGAGATGATGTCATGGGCCTTGTGGAGGTCCTCCGGGCGGTAGGTGACCTTGACGGCGCCTTCTTCGACGGACAGCTCGCCCTCAAGGCCGCAGACGCAGCAGATGGCGCGGTTCTCGCCCGGGACGATGTAGAAGTCGTTACAGTTACAGTGGGGGCAGATGCCCTTCTTGCCCTGGTACTCGACGCCCGAGTAGGGGTCGGTGCCCGCTGCGACGTTCTCCTGGATCTTCTTTGCCGCGGCGGCGAGGTTCTCGCCGATCTGCGTGGCGCGGTCGATCAGGGCGTCGTCCATGAGGGCGGTCTTGGACCAGGGGACCCACTCGTTGTCGATGACCTGCCAGCTGGGGGTCATGGCCTGGAGCTGGTGCTCCGACTGGACGTGCGTGCCCCAGTCCGAGCCGCCGATGCCGATATAGGAAACGGCCTTCGGGCTCATGATGGCGGGGTCGGGCACGGCAACGCCGCGCGCGGCGTCTCCTCCCTGGGCAAGTCGGCCCTGCGCGATCTGCGTCGAGATGAAGTTGTTGCCGGTGTCCATGCGAGGCCCGAAGCGGTCCATGATCGTGTGGAACAGGCCCGACGCGCCGGTCTCGAAGATCGGGTCGACCATGACGACGCCGTCGGCGTGGAACATCTCAAAAGCGAGCCAGTCGAAGTCGTCCTTGTGGACGCACATGTTCTTGGTGCCGCTCATGAGCATCTTCACGCAGGTGATGCAGCCGGTGCAGTGCTTGATGTCGAGGTCCATCGCGCGGATGAACTCAACCTCGCAGCCCTGCTTCTGCGCAGCGAGAAGCACCGCCTTGCAGATGGTGTCGTTGTTGCCGTTCTTGGTGCCGAACGAGACGCCCACGATCTTGGTCATGGCGAACCCTTTCCTCTCCGGGCGAAAGCCCTACGGCGGCGCCCCCGCGCCGCGATCAACTGAGGGAAGGTTAGGGCCAAAACCGTTAGGCTGGCGTATAGATAACAGAACTACTTCCTGTGCGTACTTTGTGCTGAGTCACAAATGCGCAGGTAAAAAGCTTGAAATAAAAGCACCTTGCTCAGCTCCCTATTTCTCCATGCCCTCCATGATGGAGGCGGAGAAGCTGAGTGCCAGGCGGTCGTCGCCGTCCTTCAGGTCGATGAAGAACAGCTCGCGCACCTTGTTCATGCGGTAGAAGTAGGTGTTGCGGTGGACGTTCAGCGCCGCGGCGGCGTCGGCGGGGCTGCCGGGGAAGCGCACGCTCATGATGGCCGTCTGCAGGTAGGCGGTCCCGTGCTCGCGGTCGTAGTCGGCCATGGCGACCACGCGCTTGTCGAGCAGCATCTCGAGCCGGTCGGGGGCGCCCGCCGAGCTCGCGAGCGCGGCGAAGCGGTGCTCCCAGTAGTAGTAGGCGCGCCCGGGCTCGGGCTCGCGGATGGCCTTCTCGAGGTCGGTCGCCTCGCGCAGGCGCCCCGGGCACATGAGCAGATCAGCGAACGGCTCGCTCACAAAGAGCGAGAGCTCGTTGTTCGCCAAGGTGGTCATGAGGGCCTTGTTCGACGTCAGGCGACGCTGGGCGCGCGCATAGTCGTCGTAGCCGGCGGTCTCGTTCCTTCCGATGGGCGCGAGCACGACGAGGCAGTTCTCGCGGGCGCACCACAGGCTGTTTCGCAGCGCCCGGGCGCACATGGTGCCCACGCGGGCGTGGTAGTCCTTATCGGCGTTGCGCTGCCCGGTGACCACGAGCAGCACATAGCTCACGTCGAGCGGAAGGCTCGTGAGCAGCACCTGCGCGCGCATGGTCTGGACATTGACGAAGGACCCCTCCACAAGGTCGCGCAGGACGGAGGAGCCGGACCCCACGCGCTCGCCCGCGGCGCCCAGCCTATCGATCATGACGCCGGCGAGCTGGCCCGCGTAGTCGATGAGCTCGAGGTCGAAGCCGGTGATGGGCCGGTCCTTCTCCATAACGTCGTAGCGGCCCATCTCGAGGTGGTGGTAATGGATGATCGAGGTTACCCACCTGCGGCCGTAACGCACAACGTTGCTCATGACCGAGTGACGGGCATGGCGCACGGAGTCGATCATGCCGTCGTCCTCGAGGGCGGTGTTGACCTCCTCGGTCACGTAGCCCTGGGAGAGGACCTGCTGGACATCGGGGGCGTCCTCGGGGAAGTCCCCGGCAGTGCCCAGAAGGCGCATGTCGGCGTTGGTGATGATCACCGGGTTGCCGAGGACCGCGGAGGAGCGCTTGGCGAACTGCGGCAGGTCGTAGGAGGCCAGGAACGCCTCAAACATGCGGTCGCGCCTGAGCTCGAGCACGGCAGCCTTGGCAGGCAGGTCGAGGAAGGCGGCGCGAAAATCATCGTAGCTCGCCCGCGCGGCGACGAGCACGAAATCGCCGGCGACACGCGCCCCGGCGGGGATCTCCGGGCCCGCGAGCACAAGCATGATGTGGCTCGGGCCGGGCTTGGCCGCGCCCTCCTGGAACTCGGAGAAGCGGCACATGCGCACAAGGCGCGCCTCGGGCGGGACGCTCGTGTCGTACTCGGGGGTAAGAAGGACATCCTCGTCGAGCAGCTTCTCTTTGCCCGCGCGCCAATCCGTGCAGGCGAGCTCGTTCAAGACCGTCCTTAATTTCATGCGTATGTCCCCCGGCGTCACGTTGTTTTGCCCCCACATGATACCGCGGAACCCGCGTTTTCGCCCATGGCCCGCTCCCGGTGTTCACGGGTACCACCCGAAGCCGCGCCCGCGCACAAAGTTTGTCACCTAGTCCAATGACCGAAGGCAGCCGAATCGGGAGACTAGTCCACGACGGATCCGGAAGCGCAACCGCGAAGCGGGGCGCGTGCCGGATAGGCAAAACCCGAGAGGAGTTTGCATGGCCGACGAGTACAGGGGCATCTACAAAAAGATGACCTTCGGCAAGGACCAGGAGGAGTTCGAGGTCCCCTTCGCCAAGGGCAACCCGGGCAAGTCCCGCGAGGAGCTCGACGAGATCAAGCGCAAGCTGCAGGAGGACCCCGACGCCGGCGACGGCGAGATGGTCGCCACCATGGGCTTCTGCGCCAAGTACAACCCGCACACCTACATGACCGACATCCCCAACGTCATGTGCGAGCGCGACGTGGCCTGCGTGCTGCGCGACGGCACCACCATCTACGCCGACATCTATCGCCCGGCGAACACCACCGAGAAGGTCCCCGTCATCTGCGTCTTCGCGCCGTTCGGAAAGAACCCCTCGGAGGGCATGGACTCCTGGCAGCTCATGGGCGTGCCCCCCAAGACCGTTAGTCAGTACGCCAAGTTCGAGGCCCCCGACCCCGGCTACTGGTGCCACTACGGCTACGCCGTGGCCAACGTGGACCCGCGCGGCGTGGGCAACTCCGAGGGCGACGTCTACCTCTGGGGCTCCCAGGACGCCCAGGACGGCTACGACTTCATCGAGTGGGTGACGGCCCAAGAGTGGTGCAACGGCCGCGCAACGATGATCGGCAACTCCGGCGTCTGCATGGCGCACTGGCGCATCGCCGCCACGCGCCCGCCCCACCTCGCCTGTCTCGCCGCCTGGGAGGGCCAAGGCGACCTCTACCGCGAGTCCTACTTCTGCGGCGGCATCCCCAACCCCGACTACGAGACCCACATCATCCAGGCACTGGCGGTCAACAACTACATCGAGGACACGCCGGCGATGGTGGCGAAGTATCCCCTGATGAACGCGTACTACAGGGACAAGATCGTCGACTGGAACAAGATCCGTATCCCCACCTACGTCACCGCCGGCTGGGTACACCACCACCTGCGCGGGGCCTTCGAGGGCTTCCGCCGCATCCGCACGCCGAAAAAATGGATGCGCGCGCACCGCGACTTCGAGTGGCCCGATACCTACACCCCGGCAAACATGGAGGACGTGCGCAAGTTCTTCGACCGCTACTGCAAGGAGATCCACAACGGCTGGGAGATGACGCCGCGCGTGCGCATCGACGTCATGGACGCCTACGACTACGACTACGCCAGCCGCCGCGCCGAGGACACCTTCCCGCTCAAGCGCACCGAGTACAAGAAGCTCTACCTCGACGCTGCCAACCATGAGGCCGGTTTTGAGGAGTACCCGGAGGAGTCCGAGGTCGTCTACGACCCCAAGACCGAGACCACGACGTTCACCTACCAGTTCACCGAGGACACCGAAATCACCGGCTACATGAAGCTGCACCTCGAGGTCGAGTGCCGCGGCTACGACAACATGGACCTCTTCCCCTGGGTCATCAAGCTCGACCGCGACGGCAACTACGTGCCCATCCGCGTCATGGGCGCCCCCTTCCGCGGGGCATGGGGCTTCCTGCGCTGCAGCCACCGAGACCTCGACCCCAAGTACGCGAGCGACTTCCAGCCCGTGCACAGCCACGAGAAGGAGGAGCGCATGAAACCCGGCGAGATCGTTCCCGTCGACGTCGAGATGTACCCGCACTCCCGCTTCTGGCACAAGGGCGAGAAGATCCAGGTAGTCGTGGCTGGCCGCTTCATCAAGACCGAGTGGTTCCACGACAACGACATGAACCACAAGACCGACAACGGGGACGGCATGCACGTCATCCACACCGGCGGGTCCCACCAGTCCTACCTGCAGATTCCGGTCATTCCGCCCAAGTATCAGGTGGGCGACTACATCTGGCACGGCGACGAGAACAAATAGACGAGAGCAAATAGAGAACAGACAAGGAGCATCACATGAACGATTTCCAGGCTGAGGTCGTGGACATCCTCAAGGAAAAGGCCGCCGACATCTTCGGCGTCGACGCCTCCACCCTCGACGAGAACACCAGCTTCGTCGATGACCTGCACTGCAAGAGCGTGAACATCGTGCAGTTCGCCTCCGCGCTCGAGGACGAGTACGAGGTCGAGGTCCCCTACATGCAGCTCAACAAGTGCAAGACCTTCCTCGACGCCGCCAAGTTCGTGGACGACGCCCTCTCCATGTAGTCGCCCCCAGGGGCCCGGCCAGGCGCTTCTTGCCCCTTGCCGGGCCCCTTTTGTGTAGAAAGGAACACCCCAATGACACTTATCCAGAAGCTCACCGAGGACGCCAAGGCCTGCGAGCGCAAGGCGCGCGTCGCGCTGCCCGAGTGCGAGGCGGCAAAGACCCTCCAGGCGGCTCGCCGCGTGGCCGACGACGGCATCGGCATCCCCGTGCTCGTCTCCCCCGCCGACATCATCCGAGCGACCGCCGAGGAGGCGGGCGTCGACCTCACCGGCATGCAGATCGCGGACACCTCCGACGCCGACGCCCTCGAAGAGCTCGCGAGCCGCTTCATGGACGCCGGCAAACCCCGCATGCTCTCGGCCAAGGGCATCCGCCGCAAGCTTAAGAACCCCATGTGGTGGGCCATGGTCATGGAGGAGCTGGGCGACGTCGACTGCACCTTCTGCGGCCATGTGAACACCACCGGCGACGTCCTTATGTGCGCCCAGATGACCATCGGTCTTGCCGAGGGCGTCGACGTCCCCTCCATCCTCGCGCTCGTCGAGACCCCCGGCTTCGAGGGGCCTGAGGGAGGCGTGATCTGCTTCACCGACTGCGGCCTGAACCCCGAGCCCAACGCCTCCGAGCTCGCCTCCATCGCCATTTCTGCAGCCGACGGCGTGCGCTCGATCATGGGCTGGGAGCCGCGCGTGGGCTTCCTCTCGTTCTCGACCAAGGGCTCGGGCGCGGGCCAGAGCGTCGAGCGCGTGCGCGAGGCGCTTGACCTCGTCCATGAGCGCAGGCCGGACATCGACGCCGACGGCGAGCTCCAGCTCGACGCGGCCATCGACATGGCCGTCGCGGCAAAGAAGGTCGGCGGTGCCTCCGAGGTCGCCGGGCGCGCGAACGTGCTCGTCTTCCCCGACCTCAACTCGGCCAACATCGCCATCAAGCTCGTCCAGCGCTTCGCCAAGGGCGCGGCGTACGGCCACACCCTGAACGGCTTCGCCAAGCCCGTCGCCGACTCGAGCCGCGGCGCCACCGTCGACGAGATCGTCGGCGACATCGCGATGCTCGTCCTCTCCACCCGTTAACGCAGCAGCGCGGGCGCAGGACAGCGCCCCGCCCGCACGAAAGGAAAACAATGGGACACAAGATCCTCACGCTCTCGCCGGGCTCCACGTCCACCAAGGTGGCCGTCTTCGACGGCGCGGAGGCGCTCTTCCGCATGAACGTCACCCACCCCGCAGACGAGCTCGCGGCCTTTGAGCGCGCCGCCGACCAGTTCGAATACCGTAGAAAGACCATTCTCGACGCCCTTGCCGACCAGGGCATCGCGCTTTCCGACATCGACGCCTTCTCGGGCTACTGCGGCGCCATGGGCCCCACCGTCGGCGGCATCTTCGCCATCGACCAGAAGGTCTGCGACCATGTACTCGCCGCCGGCGTGAACCACCCCGCGATCCTCGGCGCGCCGCTCCTTTACGCCTTTGCCCGCGAGGTCGGCCGCCCCGCCTTCGCCGTGAACCAGCCCGACACCGACGAACTCGCCGACGTCGCGCGCATCACCGGCTGGCCCGGCGTCTACCGCAAAAGCCACGTGCACTGCCTGAACCAGAAGGAGTGCGCCATCCGCTGCGCCTCGGAGCTCGGCATGGCCTACGAAGACGGCAACTTCATCGTCGCCCACGTGGGCGGAGGCCTTTCGGTGGCCTGCCATGAGCACGGGCGCATGGTGGACACCAACGATGTCCTCGAAGGCTCCGGCCCCTTCGCCCCCAACCGCTGCGGCGACGTTCCGGCAAAGCCTGTGGTCAAGATGGCCTTCTCCGAAGGCGCGAGCGAAAAATCGATGAACGCCGTCGTGGGCAAGACGGGCGGCCTCGTGGGGCTTTTGGGCACAGACGACGCCCGCAGCATCGTCGCGCGCATCGATGAGGGCGACGAGTGGGCAAAGGTCGTCTACGACGCCATGGCTTACCAGGTCGCGAAGTGCATCGCCGGCTTCGCCGCCGCCGTCTGCGGCAAGGTCGACGGCATCGTGCTCACCGGCGGCGTCTCCCACGACCCCCGCTTCGTCTCCTATGTGACCAAGCGCGTCGAGTGGATCGCCCCCGTGAAGGTCTACGCCGGCGACTTCGAGATGGACGCCCTTGCGGCGGGCGCCGTGCGCGCGCTCGACGGGGCGGAGCCCGTGATGACCTTCACCGGCGAGCCCAGCTGGAAGGGCTTTTCCATGGACGGCGCCGTTCCCGACGTAGAGGGCTAAATCCCGACGGGAACCGAATTGCCAGTTGATTGTGCGGCGGCACGAAGACAAGCCCTTCTTCTTGCCGCCGCACCCTCTTGTGCGTCATTAGATTCGACGCCGAATCCAGAAAGAGGTGCGTTTTGACCCAAACCAAAAGCGGCGGTTTCCACTACGCCTACGCCATCGTCGCCGCCTGCATCGCCATCACCTGCCTGCCGTGCGCGCTCGCGCTCAGCTGCGCGGGTATCTTCTTTACGCCGGTCTCGGCCTATTTCGGCGTGCCCAAGGCCACCTTCACGCTGTACTTCTCGATCGTGAACGTCGCCATGATGGTCACGCTGCCCGTGTGGGGAAAACTACTGTCCAAGCTCGATGCGCGCATCGCGCTTTCCGCGGCGGTCGCCTTGTGCGGCGCCGGCTGCGCCTGCATGGGCCTGTGCCAGGCGATGTGGCAGTTCTACGTGTGCGGCGCCTTCATCGGCCTCGGCGTGGCCCCGCTCATCTACCTCGCGGTGCCCACGCTCATAAACGCGTGGTGCGCCAAGCGCGTGGGCTTCTTCGTCGGGCTCTGCATGGCGTTCACGGGCATCGGCGGGGTGATCTTCAACCCCGTCGGGACCGCCCTCATCGGTTCGGGCCCCGAGGGGTGGCGCACCGCTTACCTCGTGTTCGGCGCGATCATACTGGTGGGCACGCTGCCCTTCACGCTGCTCGTGGTAAGGGACAGCCCCGCGGACAAGGGGCTTGCGCCCTTCGGCTCGGGCGAGAACGGCTCGAAGGACGAAAGGGCCGAGCAGGAGGCCGCCGACGGAGTCGCGGCTGAGCAGGCCATGAGGATGCCGGCGTTCTTCGCCCTCGCCGCGTTCTGCGGCGTCATCACGCTCAACCAGACCATCTACCAGTTCCTGCCGAGCTACGCGCTCTCCTTCGCCGATACCCTGCCGCAGGTCGCGGCCGCCTCGGGAGTCGTGGCGTCGACCGCCATGGCGGGCCAGGCCGTGGGCAAGATTATCCTCGGCGCCGTCAACGACAGGTCCGTGAAGGCGGGCATCGCGCTCGGAATCGGCTCGGGCGTCGTCGGCGTGACCCTCATGTGGCTCGCTCCGGGCGCGCTCGCGCTGCTACTCGCGGGCGCCTTCCTCTTTGGCGTCGTCTACGCAATGACCACGGTCCAGACCCCGCTGCTCGTCCGCACCGTGTTCGGAAGCGCCGACTACACGAACATCTACTCCCGCGTGAGCATGGTCGGCTCCCTCATGAGCGCCGTGGCGGCCGTGTTCTGGGGCTTCGTCTGCGACTCCACGGGCGGGTATGCGCTCATGTTCGTCCTCGGCTATGCATGCATGGCCTTCTGCGCCGCGGCCGCGCTCTTCTCCCTCAAGAAGCGCTAGGCGTCTGGGCGGCAAAGCCCCGCTAAAGGGCTTTCTGCTGATAGAGCCCGTGGTCGAGAAAGCCCAGGGACCGGTAGTACTCGCGGGTCCCCACGGCGCTGATCACGTTGATGCGCCCAAAGCCCGCCTCACGGGCGAGCTCGCAGGCCCGCGCCACGAGCGAGCGGCCAAGCCCGCGATGCTGGGCGGCGGTCCCCTCCTGTCCCACGCGCGCGGCGACGCCGTACACATGGACCTCGCGGATCATGGCCTCGCCGGCGCCAACGGGGGCGTCATCGCCGTAGCGCTTCGCGCACTCGGTAACAAAGCGCTGGTCAGGCAAGGAAAGCCTCAGGAACCCGGCGATCTTTCCCTCGGGCGTGACCCATTGCAGGAAGCGTTCCTCGGATGTCGGGGTCGAGTACGCGACGACGTCCATCTCAAGCTCGGCGGGGTCCGGCGCGTCCGAGCCGATCTCGCGATAGCGGATCTCGCGCACGCGCTCCCGCCCCGAGGCCGCGAGCCTGCGCTCGACCATCTGGCGCAGGTTGGGTTTCTTGTTTCCCGCGACGATGTCCTTCGAGCTGAAGTCGCGGATCATGCGGCTCACGCGGCAGAACGCCGGCGTGGCGACGATGTCGGCGGCAAGCACGTCGAGGAGCTCGTCTTCCGTATAGGGCCTCCACTCCCCCGATTCGTGCTTGCGGACGAGCCGGGTCCCCTCGATGAGGGCGCACGGGTAGAGCTTGACCTCATCGGGCTGGAAGGGCCCGGGCCCAACGAAGCGCAGGTAGTCGGCCTTATCGCCTGTCGGTGTTGAGCCGATGAGGTTGACCATGAAGTGGGCGTGTATCTTGAAGCCGAACAGCCGGCACAGGCTGAAGGCCTCCTCCATGCGAGAGACTTCGATGCGCCGCTCGTTCATGTCGAGGACGCGTTGGTCGATGCTCTGCACACCCATCTGGACCTTCGTGCAGCCGAGGCGGCGGATGGTATGCAGCGAGCGCGCCGTGACGGCGTCCGGCCTGGTCTCGATGACGAGCCCCACCACGCGGTGCCGGGCACGCTCGTTTGCGCGCTGCCGGCGCTCAAGCTCCTCCCAGGACGCGTTCTGCCACGACATCGCCTGCCCCCAGGCGCTTCCGGCGCCGTAGAGCTCCTTGACGGCGGCGTTGTAGCGGCCGCGCCCTCCCCCGCGCCCGTCGTCGATATCGGCCTGGAGCTCGGCCCTTCTTTGCGCGAGCGCCTCGGCGTCCTTTGCCAAGAAGCACTCGCGGTACCGCGCGCGGCGCTCGGCCACGCCCTTGGGAAGGCAGCCGTCCGGCACGGCGTCCATGGCGCCCTCAGCTCCCCCGCGGCCCGCGGCGGAGCGCCTGAGCATGGGGTTTGCTGCCTCGTCCGCCACGGCGTCGTCGTTGAGCGCGCGGAAGAGCTCGCTCATGAACCAGACCTGGTAGCCCTCGGGATAGTCGGTCCAGGTGCCGCCGAGCACGATGAGCTCGATCTTGTCGGTCGCGTGTCCCATCTGCGAGAGCGCCGTCAGCCGCGAGCTCACCTGCAGGTAGGGGTCGAAGCGGTTCTGCTCGGCGCGGGCGCACGCCGGCTCGTCGTGCAGGTAGCTCTTGGGCATCCTGAGGTCGCTCGGGCAGAATACGCAGTCGCCCGAGCACGGCCAGGGCTTGGTGATCACGGTGATGGTCGCCACACCCGAGGCGGTGCGGCGGGGCTTTATGCGGATAGCGCGCAGAAGCTCTCGCTCGAGGCCGGGCGAGAGCTGCCACGAGGCCCAGCGCTCTGGGTCTTCTTTCTTGGTGCGCAGGTAAAAGGGCAGAAGCTGTCGCTTGGCTGGAGGCTGCGCGGCGCCGCGCGACGCCGCGTGCACGAGCTTCGTCACTACGGCGTCGTCAACCGGGCGCCCCGCGCGCAGGAGCGCGGCTATCTGCAATAGAATCTGTTCCATACGACCATTCTAGCCGCCGTGGGAGATCTACTGTGGAGCGCGCCTTCGCACAGAGGCTCATCGAGCTCAACAACCGGTTTTATCGCGAGAACGCCCATTCGTTCTCCAGGACCCGCCAGGCGCCGTGGCCTGGATGGGGCCGCGCACTCGAGGTCGCGGGGAAGCACCTTGGCCATAGCCAGGGCGACCCCGACCGCCCCTTGCGCGTGTTCGACCTCGCCTGCGGAAATCTCCGCTTCGAGGCGTTCCTTGTCGAACAGGCCGATCGCCCGCTTGAGCTCCACGGCGTGGACTCCTGCGATGAGCTGATCTTCGACGAGTCGGGACATGCCGACGCGGTCGCGGGCTTCTCGTATAGGGAGCTCGATGTGCTCGGGGCGCTTATGGACAAAAGTCGCAGTGGCGAGGCCCTTCTTGCCGACGTGCCGCCCGCCGACCTCACGGTCTGCTTCGGCTTCATGCATCATGTCCCCGGCGCCGAGCTTCGCGAGGACGTGCTGCGGATGCTCCTTGCCCACACACGCGCCGGGGGCATCGCCGTCATGAGCTTCTGGGCCTTTGCCGAAGATCCGCGCCTGGCAAGAAAAGCCGCCGACGCGACGGCGCGCGCCGCGAAGGAGCCGCCCTTCGAGGGCTTCTCGCCGCGCTCGCTCGAACCGGGCGATTACCTCCTGGATTGGCAAGGGACGGCGCCGTACCGCTACTGCCACAGCTTCGGCGAGGGCGAGGTGTCGCGGCTCGCGGAGGCGGTGTCCGGCGAGGCCGACGAGGTTGGGCGCTACTCCGCCGACGGTCGAGCCGGGAATCTGAATCGCTACCTCATCCTCCGCCGGCGTTAGCCGCGGCTAAGGACGGGGGCGGCGCCTTCTCGGCGCGGGCAGCCCGCGGGTGATGACGGCGCGGAAATCGCACGAGTCCACATCATTGACGCCGTTGGGCGCGAAGTGGATCGTGCCCTCCCAATCGGGGATGAACCCGTGGTGCCAAGCGTAGCCCCTGTCGCCGGAAAGGACGAAGTCGGCGGCGGACTCGAAGCCGTCGAGGTCCTTCTTTGTGAAGTCGTGCAGGTGGTGCCCGGTCCAGAAGCGCTCGAACTGCAGGCATCGAAGCTTTCCGAGGGTTTCTTTGTATGTCTGCACAGACGAGCTCTCGGGAAAACAGAGGCACTCGATCGGCGTCACCGCATCGCCGGAGAACAGAATTCCGAGCTCCTGGCAAAGAAACCCGATCGAGCCCGAGGTGTGCCCCGAAAGCTCGACGACCCGAAGAGTGCGCCCGCCCAGGTCGAACACGTCGCCCTCAGCGGTTATGTGCACCCGTGGGCGCGCACCGTCGCGGGGCCCGAAGAGCGTCGACGCGTCGGCATAGCCCTCTTTTGCGGCATGCTCGGCCACGATGTGCGCGTAGCGCTCGCAGACGCCCCAGCACGAAGCCTCCTGCGCATGCGCCCAAACATCGGAAAACCAGTACGCCCCGCCGACGTGATCCGCGTGCCGGTGGGTAAGAAGAACCTTCAAAGGCTTCTTTCCGATGAGGCCGACCACGAGCGCGCCAAGATCGCCGAAGCCCCCCATCGTGTCGACGAGCGCCGCCTCGCGGGCGCCCTCAACGAGATAGCAGACCTCCCCCATCTCGTTGTGTATGCGCCAAAGGCCCTCGCCCGCGCTTTCGCTCGAAATCATATCGTCCATCAGCCTTCCCTATAAATAGGTGGACCTGCCCACGCGAGCGCAGGCAGGTCCACCAAGCGTTTATCGCCAGGCTTTAGTGCGTCTGAGGCGCAGGGTCGTTGCAAATCTGACGTGCCCACTTCTCGCAGGCGGGCGCCCAGAAAAGCGAGACGACGTAACCGACGATCCAGCACTGGACGATGGAGCTCGCCCAGGCGAACGGGAAGGCGGCGAGGGGCGCGCCGTTGAAGACGCACGCGTTCACATAGGTGAGGATCACGGAGTTGATCGCGACGTAGACGGTGTTGACCACGAGGTTGAGAGCGGCGCCGAACTTGAGGCCGTCGGCAGGGCTCAGGTGGCAGGTACCCGTCGCGAAACCGAATCCCCACTTCTCGCACGGAATGAACATGCCGATGAAGAACGAGATGACGTAGGCCATCGGGAAGTTCTTGAGCGTCGAGAATACAGTCGCAGGAGCGACGGCCTCGGCAGGGACGCCGGCCTGCCCGATAGCGATGTAACTCGCGACGAGCGAGATCGCGAAGGCGATCATGATGTTGGTGAGCAGCACCTTAACGAGCTTGGTCTTTGACTTCATGGGCATGGTCCGGTCCTCTCCTTGGTGTAATTCCTGAACACAACCACTGTGAACAGAATATGGAGAGTGCAGCTCAAACCCTATGTTAGGTCGTACCAAAGAAAACGTTGAAAGCAACGTGCCTTTGTGTCGCCGTACCAACACCCGTCATCTCGGCCCACCCGGTTTAGAGAGCGCCCTTCTCGCTAAGCCAGGCGGACCGATTCGGCAGGTCAGCGGAGCTCGAAGGAGTCGGCGCCGTCGATGTGCAGGTCGCAGCGGTAGTAGGCCGCAAGGGCGTCGACGCCGAGCTCGACGTCGCGAGCGCCCGCGGTCTCGTATGCCGAGTGCATGGCGAGCTGCGGCAGGCCAACGTCGACGCCGTGCATGCTCACCTGCGTGTTCGAGAGGTTGCCCAGGGTACCGCCGCCCGCCATGTCGGAGCGGTTGGCGAAGGTCTGGTGCGGTACGCCCGCCGCGTCGAGAACGGCCGCGATGGCGGCGCGGCTGAAGGCGTCGGAGCAGTAGTGCTGGTTTGCCGCCTCCTTGATGGCAAGGCCGCGGTTGAGCCAGCAGCGGTTGGCCTCGTCGTGCTTCTCGGGGTGGTTGGGGTGGCAGGCATGGGCGTTGTCGCAGCTCAGCATGAAGGAGCGCGAGACGGCGCGGCGAAGGTCCTCGTCGCTGCGGCCGAGGGCTGCGTTGGCGCGCACGAGCACATCCTTCAGGAAGGTGGACATGGCGCCCTGCTTCGTGTTGCTGCCGACCTCCTCATTGTCGAAGCACGCGAACACGTTGACCTGCACGTCGTTGACGCCCGCGGCGAGGAAGCCCTCGAGCGCGGCGTACGCGCAGCCCAAGTCGTCGAGCTTCGCCGCGCTCACGAACTCGCTCGCGGCGCCCCACACGCGCGCCTCCTGGCGGTTATAGAGGAAAAGGTCGCGCGCAAGGACGTCGGCAGCGTCCACGCCGAGCTTGGCCGCGACGTAACGGTCGAACGACCCCTCGCCGAGCTCGCCTGCCGAGAAGAGCGCGCACAGGTCGACGGCGCGGTTGAGCTCGGGGGACTTGCCGCCCTCGCGGTTCAGGTGGATAGCCACGCTCGGGATGAGCGCGACGTCCGCGGCGCTGTCGAAGAGGCGGCTCTCCACGCGGGCGCCGTCGCGCACGAGCACGCGGCCCGCGATGCCGAGCGGGCGGTCAAGCCAGGTGTGGTCGATCGTGCCGCCGTAGGCCTCGACGTCGAGGCGCAGGTAATCGCCGGGACCTGCGAGCTCGGCTACGCTCTTCACCTTGAAGCACGGCGAGTCCCCGTGGGCAGCCGCCACTTGGAAGTGGTAGTCACCGAGGTCCTTGCCCACCGCGAAGGCGATGACGCTGGAGTTGTTGCGACGCGTGAAGTAGCGACCTCCGGGCACGACCTTCCACGCGTCGCCCTCGGGAAGCTCCACGAAGCCCTCGCCAGCGAGCCTCTCGGCTATGCGCGCCGTCGTGTGGAACATGCTCGGGCAGCCGTCGACGAACTCGCAAAGGCCCCGTGCGTGGTCGATATCGCTCATGTGTCCTTCTTCCTGCCGGTTATTCAACGGTTTCGAGTCTAACACCGCGGCGCCGCCTTGCCACGCCATTGGCTACCATAAGGTTCGCCGCTCATCAGACCGAGGAAGGAAGAAGAACGTGTGCGAGCTGTTTGCCGTCAACGCCGTGAGGCCCATGCGGGTCAACGCCTACCTCGAGGAGTTCTTCTCCCATAGCCATAAGCACAAGGACGGCTGGGGCATCGCTTGGCGCAAGTCTTGCACAAACACCGCTATGCCTGCGCGAATGCTTCCCAAACCCGAGGACCACGGCGACGACAGCGACGTCTACCTCTACCGCGAGCCCGTCGCGGCCTGGACCTCGGACGCCATGCCCAGGTTCTGCGCGCACGCAATCGACTCCTGCCGGCTTGAGGCCCACATTCGCCTCTCCACCTGCGGGAAAACCGTGCGCGAGAACTGCCACCCGTTCTACACAACCGACATCTCCGGGCGAGAGTGGACCCTCATCCACAACGGCATCCTCTTCAACGAGGAGCTTCTGGCCACCTACGACCGCAAGGAGGCAGGGCAGACCGACTCCGAGCGAGCCCTGCTCTTCCTCATCGACGTCGTCAACGAGGCGGCGATGCGCTCTGGCAGCGACCTCAGCTTCGACACGCGGTTCCAGGCGCTCTCCGAAGCGATCGCGCAGATCAGCAACCTGAACCGCTTGAACCTCATCATCGACGACGGCGAGTACACCTACGTCCACACGAACACGAACGTCGACACGCTGTATTTCCGTCAGCTCTCGACAGACGCGATCTTCTTCTCGACGACGCCGCTCGGCGGCGAGGCCGAGGTGCCGCAGTGGCGTCCCGTGCCGAAAAACCGCCTGATCGCCTACAAAGAAGGACGCCTCGTGCGCACCTCGGCGCCGCACGGCTATGTGTTCTGCGAGGCGATCCTCGACCTGCGCCGCAAGTTCGGGGACGATTGGGCGAAGGTCCTCAACTAAAACCACCAGCAAAAGGAAGAAGCCATGGGCATCGAGTCATACGGGCTTTCGGTGGGGTCGCTCCCTCGCGGCCCGCGCAACAGCATCGCCGATGTAGCGGACGTCAAGGTCGGGCACGCGACCGTCGACGACCCCGATCGCGGGCTGCACACGGGTGTGACGGTCGTCGTCCCCTGCAAGGGCTCGGTCTTCTCCGCGCGGCCCGTGGCCTCCGCCCATTCCCTCAACGGCTACGGGAAGACCTGCGGCACCGTCCAGGTCGCTGAGCTCGGCTACCTCGAGACGCCAATCGCGCTCACCGGCACGATGAACGTCGGGCGCGTCGCGGACGCGCTGATAGAGAATGCCCTAAGGGAAGAGGAGCGCGCGGGGCATGCCCTTCCCCAGAGCGTGAACCCCGTTGTCGGCGAGACCAACGACGGGCGCATCAGCCGTATCCAGGCCAGGCCCATAGGCATGAAAGAGGTGCTCGCCGCCATCGACGACGCGAGCAAGGACTTCGCCCGCGGAGCCGTCGGCGCAGGCCGCGGCACCGTCTGCTTCGGCCTCAAGGGCGGCATCGGCAGCTCCTCCCGCCTCGTCGAGAAAGGTGGGCGCGCCTGGACCGTAGGCGTGCTTGTGCAGACGAACTTCGGCCGCATGCCCGACCTCATGGTCTGCGGCCGCCATATGGGGCCTCAGGTCCTCGAGCGGATCGCGGGGGAAACCGACGCCTGCGCCCCCGAGAAGGGCTCGGTCATGGCCATCGTCGCCACCGACGCCCCGCTCTTGTCGAGGCAGCTCGGGCGCGTAATTCGCCGCGCTACCGTCGGCCTCGTGCGCTGCGGCTCCTACATGGGCCACGGCTCGGGCGACATATTCCTCGGCTTCACGACGGGGCTTTCGATGGGTCCGGAAGACGGTGCATTGCCCGCCTGCGAGCGCGTGCCGGAAGAGTCACTCGACGCGTTCTTCCGCGCCTGCGCGGAGGCGACCGAGGAGGCGGTGCTCGACTCGCTCGTTGAGGCCGATGCCGCGACCGGGCTCGACGGCACCGTCTACCACAGCCTCACGGAGTTCCTCTGATCAGCCCCGCTACATGATCGACGCAAGCGTCGGGAGCAGCCAAATCAGAAAGATAAAAAGCCCGAACGCGGCCACCGTCGCGCCCGCCGCCGCAAGGCAGCCCCCGAACGTGACCGGCTGCTCCGTGCCGCGCGGCCGCGTGGCCTCGTCGAGGTACGCGAACGTCCAGAAGTTCGGCTTGAACCAGCTGTTCTTCTCTCCGTTTTTGCCCATGAGAAGAAAACCTCCCGAGCCTTCTGCGACTTCATCAACCAAATGATAACGCCCCGCGGCGCCGAGGGAGTATTCCCTAGGAGCCGCGGGGCGCGTCCACTTATAGGCGCAGACCCTAGATCGCGACGATGTTGACCAGACGACCCTTGATGACGATGACCTTCTTGATGTCCTTGCCCTCGAGCTGGTCGGCGACGGCGGCCTTTGCGGCCTCGGCGCACTCGTCGTCGGAGGCGTCGGCGGCGACGGTCACGTGTCCGCGGACCTTGCCCTTGATCTGGACGGCGAGCTCGACCTCGTCCGACTTGGCGAGCTCGGGGTCGAACTCGGGCCACGGCTCGTTGTAGACGGAGCCGTCGAGGTGCAAGGCCTCGTGGTAGAGCTCCTCGGCCCAGTGCGGGATGATCGGGGCGAGCATGGCGACGATGTCGCGGGCGACGAGGTAGTCGAGCTCGGCGACGCGATCGGCAGCCGGGGTCTCGACCACGTACTTGCTCGCGGCGTTGACAATCTCCATGGCGGCGCTGATGGCCGTGTTGAACTGACCGCGGTCGAAGTCGGAGGTGCTGCGGTCGCCGAGACCGTTCAGGGTGCGGAACAGCGCAGCCGCGTGGCCCTTGAGCGCCTTGTGGTCGAACTCGCCCGCGTGGCCGTTCTCGGCGAGCTGCCAGACGACGTTCCAGGCACGCTTGATGAAGCGGTTCGCGCCGGCGACGGCCTTAGGGTCCCAGTCGAAGTCCTTCTCGGGCGGCGCGATGAAGAGGATCGCGAGGCGCATGGTGTCGGCGCCGTAGGGCCCGATCACACTCGAGGGAGGAACGACGTTGCCCTTGGACTTGGACATGACATCGCCGTTCTCGTCCTTGACCATGCCCTGGCAGAGCAGGTTGGTGAAGGGCTCGTCGACGTCGATCATGCCGAGGTCGCGAAGGACCTTGGTCCAGAAACGGCTATAGAGCAGGTGCAGGATGGCGTGCTCGATGCCACCGATGTAGTTGTCGACGGGCATCCAACGGTCCACGGCAGCCTTCGAGAAGGGCAGCTCCTCGTTGTGGGGGTCGGTGTAGCGCAGGTAGTACCAAGAAGAGCACGTGAAGGTGTCCATGGTGTCGGTGATGCGCTTGGCCGGCTTGCCGCACTTGGGGCAGGTGGTCTCGTAGAAGGGCGCGTACTCGGCGAGGGTCTCGCCGGCGCCGAGGTCGAGGTTCTCGGGCAGGGTGACGGGAAGCTGGTCGTAGGGCACTGGCACGTCGCCGCAGCAGTCGCAGTGGATCATCGGGATGGGGTTGCCCCAGTAGCGCTGGCGGCTGATGAGCCAGTCGCGCAGGCGGAACTGGACCTTCTCGCGACCGATGCCGCGATCGCCGAGCCACTTGATGATGGCGTCGACTGCCTCGGAGTGCTTGCCGCCCTTCATGCCGGTAAACTCGCCGGATTGGACGAGATAGCCCTCGGCGACCATGGCGTGGTCCCAGTCGACGGAGGTGACGCGCAGCTCGCGCTCGTCCTTGAGCTCCTCGTAGAGCGGGTCGTCCTTCTCGCAGATGATCGGGGCGATCTCGAGGCCGTACTTCTTTGCGAAGTCGAAGTCGCGCTGGTCGCCGCAGGGGACGCCCATGACGGCGCCGGTGCCGTAGTCCATGAGGACATAGTCGGCGACCCAGATCGGGGCCGGGCGGCCGTTGATCGGGTTGATGACGTAGCGACCGGTGAAGACACCGTGCTTCTCGCGCTCGGAGCCCTGGCGGTCGACGGAGCTGACCTTCTCGGTCGCGGCCTTGAGCTCCTTAAAGGCAGCCTCGTACTCGGTGCCGGCGACGAGCTCGGCGGCAAGCGGGCTCTCGGGCGGCAGCAGGAAGAAGCTCACGCCAAAGAGGGTGTCAGCACGGGTGGTGAAGACGGTGATCTTGCGGTCGGTAGGCGTCACGCCGTCCTCCGCCGCGAGCGCGAAGTCGATCTCGGCGCCCTCGGAGCGGCCGATCCAGTTGCGCTGCTGCGCCTTGACGTTCTCGGGCCAGCCGTCGAGCTGGTCGAGGTCGTCGAGGAGCTCCTGGGCGTAGTCGGTGATCTTGAGGTACCACTGCGAGAGCTCGCGCTTCTCGGGCACGGAGCCGCAGCGCCAGCACTTGCCGTCGACGACCTGCTCGTTGGCCAGGACCGTGTTGCAGGAGGGGCACCAGTTGACCGGCGAGGTATTGCGGTAAGCCAGGCCCTTCTCCCACATCTTGAGGAACATCCACTGGCCCCACTTGTAGTACTCGGGGTCGCAGGTGTTGAACATGCGATCGTAGTCGTAGGAGAAGCCCATGCGCTTCATGGTCTTGACGGCCTGGGCGATGTTCTGGTGGGTCCACTTACCCGCCTGGGTGTTGTGCTTGATGGCGGCGTTTTCGGCGGGAAGGCCGAAGGCGTCGAAGCCCATCGGGTGAAGGACGTCGAAGCCGCGCATGCGCGCCTGGCGCGCCATGGCGTCGCCGATGGTGTAGTTGCGCGCGTGGCCCATGTGGAGGTCGCCCGACGGGTACGGGAACATCTCCATCACGAACTTCTTCGGCTTGGCGGGATCCTCGTCAGTCTTGTAGAGCTCCGTGTCGGCCCACGTCTTCTGCCATTTGGTCTCGATGGCCTCGGCGTCGTATGCCGGGACCTCGAAGGTGCTTTTAGCGTCGTCGCACATGAAAGCGCTCCTTTGCCTGCTCATACGGTAACTTGTTGATTGTAGCAGGCATCGGGCGCCGCAGCGCCCCCGTCGCTCGCAGGTTACAAAGTCGGGCTACTTCCGAAGCTCCCTCTTCATCGCGTTGTAGCCGATCATGACGGTCCAGACGTAGGCGCAGGTCTTCGGGATCATCAGCATGCCGATCATGGGGATAGCCTCGGCCCACAGCACGACCGGGATGTAGAAGCCGAAACTGAGCACGATGGTGAGCCACATCCAGCCGAAGGCCTTGTCGCCCTTCTCTTTGGCGCTGCGATAGAACAGCACGATGACGAGGATGCCGAGCAGGGCGAAGGGGATGTTGCGGTAGATACCCCAAATAAGCGGCGAGTGGTCGGTGAGCCACTGGTTCTGCGGCATAATGCACAAGATCACGCGGATGGCCGCCAGGGCGTATACGGCAACGGTCAGCGACTTGTGTCCCTCGACCTCATAGCGCTCGCGCCACACATAGTAAAGAAGGACATAAAAGACCGTCATGGTCACCGAGGTGATCCACTTGCCGAGGCCCAGCTGGAAGGCGAAGGAGTCGAGGCCGGTGGTGCACAGGGCGAGCGCGCGGGGAACGAGGTGGAAGGAGTCGCCCGCGCCGAGCACGATCGCCATCCAGCCGAAGAGCTCGAACTGGCGCGAGCCCTTGGCGCCTCGGATCATTCGGATGCCGACGGCAAGAACCGTAGCAAGGTAGCAGATAGCAAACAACGTTTCGACAATGGCCTGCATCATGTTTCTCCTAACCGAACAAGTTGAACAGTGTTCATTTTGGTGACGAAAAAAGCACGCCTGACCGCGGGTGACTTTTCAGTAGATGGCTCAGTAGATGGTTCGACGCACGATCTCCAGAACCGCGGAGGAGTCGAAATCCTGCCGAACGGCAGCAGACAGCATGAGCGAGAAGAGCACCTGAGCAAAGGCGTCTGCCGTAAGGTCGGCGGTAAAGGCATCCGCGCGGACCTTCCCGTCCCGCAGTAGCACCGCCCAGAGCTCATCGAGGATGTGCTGCCACGCCTGGCGCATCTGACGCTTGCCATCAGCCGTGTCCTGCTGCATGAACCCGAGCGAGTGGTGGGTAAAGAAGCCCGGGTAGCGCTCACAGCCGTACTCGAGCTGCCCAAACATCCACTTGACGCACGAGAGCGTGTCCGCAAAGACGGACCCATCGTCCGGACGATGGAAGATGTCCTCCCAGACGCTCTCGACGGTGGCGCTCACCAGCGCCGACTTCGACTCGAAGTAATTGTAGATGGAGCCGACCGAGACGCCGCACGCAGCGGCGACCGAGCGGATGTTGACCGAGGCCCACCCGTTTTCCTGGATAAGCTCTCGGCTCTTTTTCAGGATCTCCTCTTTGGATGTGACGACTGTGTTCATTCCCGCCTCCAATATGAACACTGTTCATTTTGCCCTTATCGGGCTTTCTATCAAAGTAGGTTCCCGACCTCTTCAAATAGTCGACAAAAAGCCCCGGAGCCGCAAGTGCCCCGGGGCGATGCCAGGCGATGGTTTTCGAGCTGCCTTAGCGGTAGCTCACGCTCTGGTGGCTCTGGTCCTTGACAACGACGTCGTGGGCGCCGCCCTCGACGATCGAGACGGAGGACACCAGCGTGAGGCGAGCCTTCTCCTGCAGCTCGGGGATGGAGTTCGCGCCGCAGTTGCACATGGTCGACTTGACCTTGTAGAGGGTGCCGTTGACGCCGTCGTGCAGCGTGCCGGCGTAGGGAACGTAGGAGTCGACGCCCTCGACGAAGCTGAGCTTGGCCGCGCCGCCGAGGTCGTAGCGCTGCCAGTTGCGGGCGCGAGCGGAGCCCTCGCCCCAGTACTCCTTCATGTACTGTCCGTTGACGTTGACGCGCTCGGTCGGGGACTCGTCGAAGCGGGCGAAGTAACGGCCGAGCATCATGAAGTCGGCGCCCATCGCAAGCGCGAGCGTCATGTGGTAGTCGTAGACGATGCCGCCGTCGGAGCACACGGGCACATAGACGCCGGTCTCCTCGAAGTACTCGTCGCGGGCGCGGCACACATCGATGAGCGCAGTGGCCTGGCCACGGCCGATGCCCTTGGTCTCGCGGGTGATGCAGATGGAGCCGCCGCCGATGCCGACCTTGATGAAGTCCGCGCCGCAGTCGGCGAGGAAGCGGAAGCCCTCGGCGTCGACGACGTTGCCGGCGCCGACCTTGACCTCGTCGCCGTAGTTGTCGCGGATCCACTCGATCGTGCGCTTCTGCCACTCGGAGAAGCCCTCGGAGGAGTCGATGCACAAGACATCGGCACCGGCCTCGAGGAGCTTGGGCACGCGCTCCGCGTAATCGCGGGTGTTGATGCCGGCACCGACAAGATAGCGCTTGGAGGAGTCGAGCAGCTCATTCGGGCGGCTCTTGTGGGAGTCGTAGTCCTTGCGGAAGACGAGCGAGACGAGGTTGCCGTCCTTGTCGACGATGGGCAGGGCGTTGAGCTTGTGTTCCCAGATGAGGTCATTGGCGACCTTGAGGGAGGTGCCGTCCTCGGCGCAGACGGTCTTGTCGGCCGGGGTCATGAAGTCCTTGACCTTACGGTCGCGGGAGTCACGCGACACGCGGTAATCGCGGGAGGTCACGATGCCGCAGAACTTGCCGTGCGGGGTGCCGTCCTCGGTGACGGGCATGGTGGAGTGGCCGGTGCGGTCGAGCAGTTCCAAGACCTCGGCCAGCGTCATGTCGGGGGTAAGGGTGGAGTCAGAGACGACAAAGCCGGCCTTATACGCCTTGACCTCGCGGATCATCGCGGCCTCGTCGTCGGCGCTCTGGGAACCGTAGATGAACGAGATGCCGCCCTCCTGCGCAAGCGCGATGGCGAGCTTGGGGCCGGAAACCGACTGCATGATGGCAGAGACCATGGGAACGTTGAGGGTGATCGGAGACTCCTCGCCGCGCTTGAACTTGCAGAGCGGGGTCTTCAAGGAGACGTTGGCGGGGATGTTCTCCGCCGAGGAATAACCAGGAACGAGCAGGTACTCAGAGAAGGTGTGCGATTCTCCCTCGAAGAACGTTGCCATACGGTGTAACTCCCTTCGCCTGCGCTGCCGCAGGCCCAGACTCGGCCATATTGCACGATATTGTAGCATCGAGTCACATCAATGGCCCAACGACAATAAATACCCATTGAGCTGCTCAAATGTTAGCTTGACAAACAAAATGGCAGCATCAACCTTGTTCTTCGTTTTCACCGACGCGACAGCAGGCGGCCCCGGCCTCCCTTTGAACCAGTTCCGCATGAGCCGAGCGTGACTTAATGTCACGCTCGTGCGAAGAGGACTGTCCGCAGTTCAAAGGGAGGCCGGGGCCGTCGGCAGGAGCGGGGCGAGAAGCGCTACTTCGCGCCCTCGGCCATGACGTCGTCGAAGTTGACGGCGATGTCGTGCTTGGTGGGGACCCATTCGACCTTCTTGAAGAGGGCCGCGACCGTAATGGGGATGTAGGTCATCATGAAGATCGGGAAGGTGAAGAGGTTCGTGATGATACGCCACTTCTTCTTTGCGTGGATGTGCTCGCGCTCAGAGATGGTGGTGATCACCGCGAGGATGAAGAAGACGACATACATCGAGGCGAAGGTCATGACGAGCGAGCCCACGCACATGGAGAGCTCGGCCTCGGTGGCGATGAAGCCGTGCGACAGCGTGCCCACGATCAGGTAGACGGCGTTCACAAAGAAGGAGAGCAACGTCAAGATCATGCCGGGGGCGATGGTCATGAGCATGTCGTACGAGGCGAACTGACCCTTGCGGATGCCCTTGACAAGGTCACGGCCGTACGAGAAGAACACCTGGTAGAAGCCCTTGGTCCAGCGCATGCGCTGGGTCCAGGACGCCTTGAAGGTGAGCGGCTGCTCGTCGAAGAACTCCGCCGGGGCAAAACCGATCTGAACGTTGTGCGCGCAGCAGAACGTGGAGAACTGGATGTCCTCGGTCAGGGTGTGGAAGTCCCAGCCGTGCATGCCGCGAACGATCTTCTCGGAGACCATCCAGCCAGAGCCGGAGATGGCGCAGCTCGTGCCGACCATCATGCGCGCGTTGTTGAGGAAGCGGGCCTCGCGCAAAAACCAGGTGGCGTAGGCGGAGCTGATCCAGCTCGAGTCGAAGTTCTTGGAGTTGCGGTAGCTCGTGCAGACGAGGTAGCCGGCGTCGAAGGCCTGGTTCATGATCTTCAGGTAGTCGGGCGCGATGATGTTGTCGGCGTCCATGACGATGAACGCCTCGTACTTGTCACCGTACTCATTCAAGATGCGGTCGAAGCCGTAGTCCATGACCCAGCTCTTGCCCTTGCGCGCGAGGTCGTTGCGGTCCCAGGTGATGGCCCCAGCGGCCTCGGCCTCGGCGTGGGTGTTGTCGGTGCAGGCGTCGCACACGACGAAGCAATCGACGAGCTCGCGCGGGTAGTCCTGAGAAAGGATAGAGCGCACGAGGTTGCCGATGACGGCCTCCTCGTTGTGGGCGGCGATGAAGAAGGCATAACGGTGGTTCTTCTTTGCCTCGGGCAGCTTGACCGTGCCGCGCATGAGCACGCGGACGATGTAGACGATCTGATAGAAGTACGCGAGCGTGAAGAAGAGCCAGATGATCAGGTTGAATATCACGATCGGCGTGAGGCCGAGCTTGTTGAGCATCATGTTTGAGAGCTCCTCGTGTGACGTCAGACAGGTCAGAAGTGCGCCCTAGCCGTCGCAGCCGAGCAGCGGGCAGATACGCTCGCCGGCCTCGGTGCGCCCCATGGAGCGCTCCCCTATTTGATTAAGTATAGCGAGAAGGTCGTCGGGCAGTCGGTCGCATCGCTCGATTCGCTCCCCGGTAGCCGGGTGGTCGAAGGCGATGCTCCACGAGTGGAGGAACTGCCTGCGCAGCCCGAGGTTCACGCGGTCGTCGCCGCGCCCGTAGAGCTGGTCGCCCACGAGCGGGTGCCCCGTGTGGCGCATATGCACGCGGATCTGGTGCGTCCGGCCAGTGTAGAGGTGGCACTCGAGCAGGCTGTAGCCCTCGTCGCGGGTGCCCGCCTCGAAACGCTCGAGCGTTCGATAGGTGGTGATGGCCTCGCGCGCCCCGGGGACGTCGGAGACGGCCATGCGAAGGCGGTCGCGGGTCGAGCGGGCGATGCCCGTGACGATGGTGTCCTCATCGCGGGCGACGTAGCCGTGGACCAGCGTGATGTAGCGGCGGTCGAGCACGCGCATGCGGATGAGGTCCTGCAGCGCCTTCTGCGTTGCGTCGTCCTTGGCGGCGACCATAAGGCCGGAGGTGTCCATGTCGAGCCGATGCACGATGCCGGGGCGCTCTTCCCCCTGGAGCATGCCCAGGTGCTCGTAGCCGCAGCGGGCGACGAGCGCGTTGGCGAGTGTGTCGTCCACATGCCCCGGGCTCGGGTGGCACACGAGGCCCTCCTGCTTGGATATGACGAGCAGGTAGTCGTCCTCAAAGCGAACGTCGAGCGGGATGTAGGGATTGGGGGCAAGAAGCCCGCCCGCATCGGCCGGGGCGTCCTCGACCTCTGCCTGGACGCGGTCGCCGAGCAGCACCTTCTCGGACTTCGAGGTCGCGGGGCAGGTGTTTATCTGGACGGAGCCGGCCTCGACGAGCTTGGCGCACGCCGAGCGAGAGGGCATGCCATCGGCCGCGGCGAGGAAGGCGTCAAGCCTCATGCCGTCGGACTCGGGCCCGACGAGCAGGTTCACGATGCGCTTGCCCATATCAGTTGACCTCAGAGCCAGCTTCGGCCGCCTCGCGCTCCTTGTCCCAACGGACCCAGAGAACGAACGCAACCACTACGCCGCACGTGATGAAGATGTCGGCGACGTTGAAGACGGCGAAGTCCATGAAGGTGGTGGCAAAGAAGTCGGTGACGCGGCCGGCCACGACGCGGTCGATAGCGTTGCCGATGCCGCCGCCCGCCACGCAGCCGAGGGTGGCGGCGAGGGGCGACGGGAGCGTCTCCTCCTTGTACGCCATGGCGGCGCAGGCGGCGGTGATGACGGCGGCGATGAGCACGAACAGCATGCCCTTGCCCTCCCCCATCGAGAACGCCGCGCCGGTGTTGTACACGAGCGAGAGGTCCATCACGTGTGGAACGAGGGTGACGGGCGAGCCGGGGGTGAGCGACGCGCGGGCCCACACCTTGGCGAGCTGGTCGAGCGCGACCACGAGGGCCGCCGCCCCGGCGAAGAGACCGAGGCGGCGGGACACGGGCGTGGTTTTGAGCTGCGCGGCCAAGCGCTACTCCTGCGCGGCCACGGCGTCGTGGCAGCGGCAGCAGAGGCCGTCGGCGCCAAGGACGCGGTAGTTCCAGCAGCGCGGGCACTTCTCGCCGTCGGCAGGCGCGACTGCACAGGCGAGCTCGTCGCCGGCCTCGACCTCGACGGCCGCGCAGACGAAGACCTCGGCGAGGTCGACGCCGGCGAGCGACTCGGAGGCGTCGGCGGGAAGGGTAAGGGTCGCCTTGGCCGCCTGGCTGGTGTTCTCGGTCACCGAGCCGTCGGCCTTGGCCTCCTCGAAGGCCTTGGTGAAGGCGTCGCGTGCGGCCGAGAGCTGCTCGTAGGCGGCGAGCTTGGCCGCGACCTCGTCGGCGGTCCAAGGAGCCTGGTACCAGTCGAGAAGGGCGGCGCGGGTCTGGCCGTCGCGCATGGAGGCCGGCAGGAACTCCATGGCCTCGTCGCAGGTGAAGGCCAGAATCGGCTGCAGGTCGTGGACGAGCATGGTGAGGATCTGGGCCCAGACGGTCAGGGCGCTCTTGCGGTCGGCGCCGTCCTTGGCGCCGCAGTAGACGCGGTCCTTGGTGGCGTTGAGGTAGCCGTTGGAGAGCTCCGTCACGTAGTCGTAGAGGTTGCGGTAGACGACGTTGAAGCGATAGCCCTCGTAGGCCTCGGTCACCGTCTGGTGGACCTGGCACATGCGGGCGAGCGTGAGCTGGTCGTAGGCGGTGAGCTCGTCGAGCGCGACGGCGTCGGTCGCCGGGTCGAACTGGCCCTCGATCTCTCCGAGCAGGAAGCGCAGGGTGTTGCGGATCTTGCGGTAGGCCTCGCCGACGTGCGAGAGGATCGTGTCGTCGCAGGGCACGTCGTTGGAGGTATCGACGGAGGCAACCCACAGGCGCATGACGTCGGCGCCGCGGGTGTCGCACTCGGCGTTCGGGTCGATGACGTTGCCCAGGGACTTGGACATCTTGCGGCCCTGGCCGTCGAGGGTGAAGCCCTGGGAGACGACGGACTTGTAGGGGGCCACGCCGTAGGCGCCCACGGAGGTCATGAGCGAGCTCATGAACCAGCCGCGGTGCTGGTCGGAGCCCTCGAGGTACATGTCTGCGGGGAACGCCAGGTAGCCGCGGTGCTTGCACACGGCGGTGTGGCTGACGCCGGAGTCCCACCAGACGTCGAGGATGTCCTTGTTGGCCTTGAGGTGGTGGCCGCCACACTTCGGGCAGACGCAGGCGTCGCCGAGGTAGCTTGCCGGGTCATCGGTGAACCAGCTGTCGGAGCCCTTGCTGCGGAAGAGCTCGATGACCTTGTCGAGCGTTTCGTCGTTCATGACGGTCTCGCCGCAGTCCTCGCAGGTGTAGGCAGGGATCGGCACGCCCCAGTTGCGCTGGCGCGAGATGCACCAGTCGGGACGGCCCTCGACCATGGAGCCGATGCGCTTGATGGCATGGGAGGGGTAGAACGCGACCTTGTTGAGCTCCTCGGTGGCCTCCTCGCGCAGCGAGCGGCCGTCGGTGAGCTTCTTGTCCATCGAGACGAACCACTGGCTCGTGGCGCGGAAGATGACGGGCTGCTTGCAGCGCCAGCAGTGCGGGTAGCTGTGGCTGATGTCCTCGTGGAGGATCAAGGTGCCGCGCTCGCGCAGCCACTCGATGATCTTGGGGTTGGCCTCGTTGACCTCCATGCCGGACCAGGGGCCGCCGGTGCCCATGCCCTCGCCCTTGTAGAAGCGGCCGTCGTCGTCGACGGGCATGACCACGGGGATGTTGAACTTCATGCCGGCGAGGTAGTCGTCGACGCCGTGGCCGGGGGCGGTGTGAACGATGCCGGTGCCGTCGTCGAGGGTGACGTAGTCGGCGTAGATGAACTCGCCCTCGACGCCCTGGTCGCCGAAGATCGGCTGCTTGTACTTGTTGTGGCAAAGCTCGGTGCCGGTCATGCGCCAGGGTTCGCCGTCGGCGCCGCGGACGAGCTCGACGTCCTCGTAGCCGAATTTGGCGCAGTCCTTCTCGACGAGGGCCTCAGCCATGATCTCGGCGCAGCCGTCGTGGATGACGGCGACGTAAGACGCCTCGGGGTGCAGGATGACGGCGTCGTCGGCAGGCAGGGTCCAGGGGGTGGTGGTCCAGATGTCGACCCAGAGCTTGCCCTCCCAGGCCTCAAGGCCCGCCGGCACGGTGGTCATCTCGAAGCGCACGAAAATGGCGGGGCTGACCTCGTCGCCGTACTCGATCTCGGCCTCGGCGAGCGCCGTGTGGCAGTGCGAGCACCAGTGGACCGGCTTGCGGCCGCGGTAGATGGCGCCGCGGTCGTAGATGGCCTTGAAGATCTCGACGTCGGTGGCGTCGTAGTCGTTGACGTAGGTCAGGTAGGGGTTGTCCCACTCGGCCAGGACACCCAGGCGCTTGAAGCCCTGGCGCTGGGTGTCGACCTGCTCGACGGCCATCTTGCGGCAGAGCTCGCGGACCTTCTCGGTGGGCAGCTGGTTGAACTTCTCGGTGCCCAGGATGGTCTCGACCTTGTGCTCGATGGGCTGGCCGTGGCAGTCCCAGCCGGGGACGTAGGGCGTCTGGAAGCCCTGCATGGCCTTGTAGCGGTTGATGATGTCCTTGGAGATCTTGTTCTGCGCGTGGCCGAGGTGAATCGGGCCGTTGGCGTACGGGGGGCCGTCGTGCAGGACGAACTTCTTGTGGCCCTCGTTCTTCTTGAGGAGCTGGGAGTAGACGTCGTCGTCCTCCCACTGCTTGAGCCTCTTGGGCTCGTTCTGGGCGAGGCTCGCGCGCATCGGGAAGCCCGTCTGCGGGAGGTTCGTCGTCTTCTTGTACTGGTTCGCCACTTGCGTGACCCCTTTCTGGGCACCAAAAAAGCGCCCGTCCCGTTCTGCTGGGACGAAGCGCTCACATCACACTTCGCTTGAGACCACCCAGCGTGCGGTTCCCCGCGTTACTCGGCTGGCCTGTGACGGCGGCCACTCCGGCGGCGCCTACTTGCCGGCAGGAAACGAGGGATGCGACACCCCCGCCGGCTTTGGGACCGCGGCTCGGGGGTGATCTTCGCCGGGACGCGGTCGCGGGATCCCACCATCCCCGCTCTCTTTTGGCCGCGCGACCCCGGGTACTCTCCCTGTCATCGCCTGTGGTCAAAGATGGTAGCACGAAGTGGCGCGCAAGGCCCCCTCCATGGTATGGTGATATAGGAAAAAAGCGAATAAGGCCCTTCTTGCCCACATGGGGCCGCGTGCACGAGGTACGCGCGGCGGAAGGGATGTAAGCGCGCGAAGCCGGCAAGCAGCCCCTTGCCGGTTTCGCGCGCTTCTTATTTCGCGAATCAGGCCGGGCGCATATGAGCCCACGACGAAAGGAGCCGTTATGGCCGACAAGAAGAACAGCTGGGACGAGCCGCGCCGCGCGACCTTCACCTACGAGGAGGACATCGCGTTTCTGCGCCGCGCCATCGAGGTGTCGAGGCTGAGCCGCGAGCACGGCAACACCCCCTTCGGCGCCATCCTCGTCGACGAGCACAAGAACATCGTCCTCGAGCAGGAGAACCGCGAGATAACCGAACACATCTGCACCGGCCACGCCGAGACCTCCCTCATGGAGGCAGCCAGCAAGATCTACGACCACGACTTCCTGTGGCAGTGCAGCATCTACATCACCGGCGAGCCCTGCGCCATGTGCGCCGGCGCCATCTACTGGGCCAACGTCGGCCGCGTCGTGTACGCCATGACCGAGCGCGACATCATGGCCCAGACCGGCGAGAACGAGCAGAACCCCACGCTCGACACCCCTTGCCGCCAGATCTTCAACTCCAGCCAGAAGAAGATCGAGGTCGTCGGCCCCTTCCCCGAGCTCGTCGCCGAGGCATGCGCCGTCCACGAGGGCTACTGGGACTAAGCTGCGACCGGGCGCGCCCGCGCCTAAGAGCTGCCGCCGCATGAAGGAGCTCCCTCCTGTTTGACCCATTATTGGAGCCTTCGAGGCCCCTAAACGGGCAAAACAGGAGGGAGCTCCTCGTTTGTGCGCGATCGATCCCGGCAATTCACCGGTTATTCGGCCATTGCCTCCGCGAAGGCGGACGCGAAGCGCGGGTCAGCCTGGGCCATGCGGGCGTTCGTGGCGATCCAGCCGGCGACGGTGCCCGTGTCATAACCCTCCTTGGGGTCGATGACTAGGGCGTAGAAGTCCTCCTCGGCAAGGCAGCGCTCCATGGCGTCAGTGAGCTGGATCTCGTTGCCGGCACCGGGCTTCTGATCCTTGAGCAGCTCCATGACGCGAGGGGAGAGCAGGTAGCGGCCGACGATGAACAGGCGGCTCGGCGCGAGGGCGGCCTTGGGCTTCTCGACCATGCCGGTGAGCTTCCAAACGGCTCCCTCGTCGTTCTCGCCGGCCTCGGGGAACTCGGCGATGGTGCCTGTCTGCTTACCGGCGATGATGCCGTAGCGGGAGACCTCGTCCTCCGGACACGGGGCGACGGCGATGACCGAGCAGCCGCCGTGGGCCTTGGAAACCTCCAACATGCGCGGGAGGATCTTCTTGTCGGGGACCATGTAGTCGCCGAGAAGGACGAAGAAGGGCTCGTCGCCGGTGGCGTAGGAGGCGCAGCGGATGGCATGGCCGAGCCCGCGCGGCTCGCTCTGGAAGCAGAAGTCGACGGGCAGGGAGCCGGCCTCGGCGATGGCCTCGGCGTAGCCGGGTTTGCCGCGGCTGACGAGCTCGTCCTCGAGCGCGAGGTCGCGCGTGAAGTAGCTCATGATCTGGGGCTTGGCCTGGGAGGACACGATGATGCACTCGTCGACCTCCTCAGGCGCGAGCGCCTCCTCGACCACGTACTGGATGACGGGCTTGTCGAGGACGGGCAGCATCTCCTTCGGCGTGACCTTGGTGCCGGGAAGGAAGCGGGTCCCGAGGCCCGCGGCGGGGATAATCGACTTCATGGGAGGTCCTTTCGGGTTTGCGTTCATCGGGCGATACGCGCCCTGATATCCGAACATTATGGAGCAACGCACCGATAAAGTGTAGCCCGCCCGGCCGAGGCGCCGCCGCGTCGACGCAAAAAACGGGGTCGCCCGACCGGGCCGCCCCGTCCCGAAGCACGGCTCGGCTACTCCACCGTCACGGATTTCGCGAGGTTGCGCGGCTGGTCGACGTCGCACCCGCGAAGAAGCGCCACCTCGCGCGCGAGCAGCTGCAACGGCACGGACGCCGTGATGGCGGAGAACGCGTCGCGGCAACGCGGCACATAAATCACGTGGTCGGCGATCTTCTTGATGTCCTCGTCGCCCTCGGTCGCCACCGCGATGATGCTCGCCCCGCGGGCGCGGCACTCCATGAGGTTGCTCACGGTCTTGTCGTAGGTCGGACTCTTCGTGGCGACGGCGATCACCGGGAAGCCGGGGTCGATGAGGGCGATCGGGCCGTGCTTCATCTCGCCGGCGGCGTAGGCCTCTGCGTGCAGGTAGCTGATCTCCTTGAGCTTCAGGGCGCCCTCGCAGGCGATGGCGGCCCCCATGCCGCGCCCGACGAAGAGCGCCGAGTGGGCGTCGCGGCAGGCCTCGGCGGCCTCGCGGACCGCCGCGCCCTGCGTGTCGAGGATGTGCTGCACCTGCTCGGCGGTGTCCCCGAGCTCGCGGAAGAGCATGCGGGCCTGCTTTGTGGTCAGGCGGTACTTGACCTGCGCGAGCAGCATGGAGAGCAGCGTGAGGCTCACGACCTGCCCGATGAAGCTCTTGGTCGAGGCGACGGCGATCTCCTTGTTCGCCTTGGTGTAGATGACGCCGTCGCTCTCGCGCGCCACGGGGCTGCCCACGACGTTGGTGATGCCGAAGACCTTGGCGCCCTTGATGCGCGCGTCGCGGATGGCGGCGAGGGTGTCGGCGGTCTCGCCGGACTGCGACACGGCCACGACGAGCGTCGTCGGGGTGATGATGGGGTCGCGGTAGCGGAACTCGGACGCCGCCTCCACCTCGGTCGGGATCCTCGCCCAGCTCTCGATGAGGTTCTTGGCGATGAGCCCGGCGTGGTAAGAAGTACCGCACGCGATGACGAAGACGCGGTCGATGTCGTTGAGCTCCTCGAGCGAAAGACCGAGCTCGTCGATGTCAAGCTCGCCCGCCGCCGTCATGCGGCCCACGAGGGTGTCGCGAACGACACGCGGCTGCTCGTGGATCTCCTTGAGCATGAAATCTGGGTAGCCGCCCTTCTCGGCCATGTCGAGGTCCCAGTCAACGTGCGTGACCTCGGGCTCGATGGCGTTTCCCTCGGCGTCGGTGTACTCGACGCCCTTGGGCGTGAGCTTTGCGAACTGGTCGTCCTCGAGCACCACGACGTCGCGCGTGGCCTCGATGAGGGCGATGACGTCGGAGGCGACGTAGGAGCCCTTCTCGCCGCGGCCGATGACGATGGGAGAGTCTTTGCGGGCGACGGCGATCACGCCGGGCTCGTCGGCGCAGACGACGGCCAGGCCGTAGGCTCCCACGACGCGGCCGCAGGCGTCGCGGACGGCCGCCATGAGGTCGCGGCCCTTGGCGTAGGCCTCCTCGATGAGGTGCGCGAAGACCTCGGTGTCGGTATCGGAGCGGAACGTGTGGCCGGCGGCGGCGAGCTCCTCGCGCAGCTCGGCGAAGTTCTCGACGATGCCGTTGTGGACGACGGCGATGCGCCCGTCGCAGCTCACGTGCGGGTGCGCGTTGGCGGTCGAGGGGCGGCCGTGGGTGGCCCAGCGCGTGTGGCCGATTCCGCAGGTGGAAAGCTCCTTGTATCCCTCGAGCTCGGACTCGAGGCCGGCGACCTTGCCCACGCGGCGGATCACGTCAAGATGGGCGGAGCCCGCCGCGCCCGCGACCTCGAGCGCAACTCCCGCCGAGTCGTAGCCGCGGTACTCCATGCGCTTGAGGCCCTCGACGAGCATCTTCTGGGCCTGGTCCTTTCCGGTGAAGCCGACGATTCCGCACATAACGTGTTCCTTTCATGCAAACGGGGCCGCGCGAACCTTCGCATGACCCCTGCTGGTATCGTAATTTCAATACCTGTTAGTCTACGCACTAAAGCTGGTATTGCAATTCAATAACCAGTTGACACGAAAACACCACGAGCGGCAGGGCTCGTCGAATGTCGGTTTCCTGTGAATGCCGGCGACTCGCCGAATAGTCGGGGCCCCGCCCAATCCAGGGGCACATGGTTAGGCAAACCAAACCGGAAAGGATTGCATGGACACCTTCGTTCCCCCGCGCTCTTCTCGCGAGAAGTACCTCGAGCTGCTCTCCGAGAAGTTCCCCACCACCCGCTCCGCCTACACCGAGATCATCAACCTCGAGGCCATCCTCAACCTGCCCAAGGGCACCGAGCATTTCGTCTCCGACGTCCACGGCGAGTACCACGCCTTCGAGCACATCCTCAACAACTGCTCCGGCGTCATCCGCGAGAGGGTGCGCTCCACCTTCGAGTTCCAGCTCACCACCGAGGAGCAGGCCGACCTCTGCACCTTGATCTACTACCCCAACATGAAGCTGCGCCGTCTGCGCGAGGAGGGGCGCCTCACCGGGGAGTGGTACGCCATAAACCTCATGCGCCTCGTGCGCCTGGCGCGGCGCCTCTCGGGCACCTACACGCGCTCGAAGGTCCGCAAGGCCATGCCCGTCGAGTACGCCTACATCATCGACGAGCTCCTCCACACCTCCAACGACGAGCGAGAGGAGCGCCTGGCCTACCACCAGCGGATCATCAGCTCGATCATCGACACCGGCAGCGCCGACGACTTCATCTGCTCGCTGTCCTCGCTCATCAAGCGCCTCGCCGTCGACCACCTGCACCTCGTCGGCGACATCTTCGACCGCGGCCCGCGCGCCGACCTCATCATCGACCGCCTCATGGCCTACCACTCCATCGACGTGCAGTGGGGAAACCACGACATCGTGTGGATGGGCGCGGCCTCCGGCTCCGCGGCGTGCCTGGCGGCCGTGATCCGCAACAACGTGCGCTACGACAGCCTGAAGATCCTCGAGAGCGCCTACGGCGTCAGCCTGCGCGAGCTCACCATGTTCGCCGAGCAGACCTACCGCCAAAAAGACGGCATGGACCCCGTCGAGAAGGCCATCTCGGTCATCCTCTTCAAGCTGGAGGGCCAGACCATCCTGCGCCACCCCAACTGGCAGATGGACGACCGCCTGCTGCTTGAGCACGTGGACCCCGCCCGTGGCGTGGTCACGATCGACGGCGTCGAACACAAGATGCGCACGAGTGACTTCCCCACGCTGGACCCCCAGAACCCCTACAGCTTGAGCGAGGGCGAGCAGGTGGTCATGGAGAACCTCATGAGCGCGGTCCTGCACTCCGAGAAGCTCCAGGCCCAGATCGGTTTTCTCTACGACCATGGCTCGGCCTACCTCGTGCACAACGGCAACGTGCTCTTCCACGCCTGCGTGCCCATGAACGAGGACGGCACCTTCTGCTCGGTGAGCCACCAGGGAAAGACGTTCTCCGGCAAGGACTACTACGACTATTCGGACCGCCTTGCCCGGCGCGCGTGGCACGAGCACGACCAGGTGTCGCTCGACTGGATGTGGTATCTGTGGTGCGGCCGCTACTCCCCGCTATCGGGCCGCGTCATGAAAACCTTCGAGCGTACCTACCTCGCCGACAAGTCGACCTGGGCCGAGCCGCGCGACCCCTACTTCGAGCACGTCGGCGACCCGGTGGCCTGCCGCACGGTCCTCGAGGAGTTCGGCTGCAGCGGGGACGGCGTGATCATCAACGGCCACACGCCGGTGCACGCGTCGGCCGGCGAGAACCCCGTGAAGGCGGGCGGCATGCTCGTCGTCATCGACGGCGGCTTCTGCCAGGCCTACCACCAGACGACGGGCATCGCGGGCTACACCCTGATCGCGGACCCCTTCGGCATGCGCATCAAGGCCCACCGTCCCTTTGCGAGCATCAAGGACGTCTTGGACCTGAACGCCGACATCATGAGCGACGACGACCGCTTCCGCCGCTGGCCGAGGCCGCTCACCGTGGGCGACACCGACGACGGCGTGCAGATTCGCGAGCAGATCGCCGACCTACGCGAGCTTCTGGCCGCCTACCGCAACGGCGACATCACCGAGCGGGCGAGGTAGCGCAAGGGCGCAAGCCGCGCGCATCGACCCCGTCAAAGAAGGGCGGCCCGGAACCGTGATGGTCCCGGGCCGCCCCGCGTTCAGCGATGCTCGGAGGCTACGGCGAGCGCTACTGCTTGTCCTGCGGCTTGGGCATCGAAGGCGCGAAGCCGTCGTCGCGGGTGAGGATGTTCATGAACTCCTCGCCGGTGATGGTCTCCTTCTTCTGCAGGTAGTGGGCAATCTCGTGCAGCTTGAAGCGATTCTTCTGCAGCGTGTCGAGCGCGGCCTTGTGACCCTCCTCGACAAGCGCCTGCACCTCGGCGTCGATCTCTTGCGCGGTGCCCTCGGAGCAGGTGAGCTCGGAGCCGCCGCCCAGGTAGCGGTTGCGCTGCTGGCCGAGCGCGACCATGCCGAACTTATCGGACATGCCGTACTGGGTGACCATGGCGCGCGCGATGCCGGTTGCCTTCTCGATGTCGTTGGAGGCTCCGGTGGTCATCTCGCCGAAGATAAGCTCCTCGGCAGCGCGCCCGCCGCACAGGACGGCGATCTTGTTCTTGGCCTCCGCGCGCGTGGTGAGGAAGTGCTCGTCCTCCTCGACCTGCATGGTGAAGCCGAGGGCGCCGGAGGTGCGCGGCACGATCGTGATCTTGGAGACGGGGGCAGAGCCCTTCTGCATGGCGGCGACGATGGCGTGGCCGGTCTCGTGGTAGCTGACGACCTCCTTCTCGTGCTGCGACAGGACGGTCGACTTCTTCTTCTCGCCGGCGATGACAACGTCGACGGACTCGGTGAGATCCTCCTGCGTCACTCGGCTGCGCCCGAAGCGCACCGCGCGCAGCGCGGCCTCGTTGATGATGTTGGCGAGGTCCGCGCCCGAGGCGCCGGGGGTCGAGCGGGCAAGGACGCCCAGGTCGATGCCGGGCTCCATCTTTACGTCGTTGGCGTGGATCTGCAGGATCGCCTCACGGCCGGCAAGGTCGGGGAGCTCCACGGGGATACGGCGGTCGAAGCGGCCGGGGCGGAGGAGCGCCTGGTCGAGGGACTCGGGACGGTTGGTCGCGGCGAGCACGACGATGCCCTTCTGGTTGTCGAAGCCGTCCATCTCGGAGAGGAGCTGGTTCAGGGTCTGCTCGCGCTCGTCGTTGGAGTTGATGGACCCGTCGCGCTTCTTGCCCACGGCGTCGATCTCGTCGATGAAGATGATGCAGGGGGCCTTCTCCTTGGCCTGCTTGAACAGGTCGCGCACCTTCGCGGCGCCGCGGCCGACGAACATCTCGACGAACTCGGAGCCGGCGATCTGGAAGAAGGGCACGCCGGCCTCGCCGGCGACCGCCTTGGCAAGAAGGGTCTTGCCGGTGCCCGGGGGGCCGACGAGCAGCGCGCCGCGCGGGCAGCGGGCGCCGATCTCGTTGTACTTGTCGGGCTTTTTGAGGAAGCTCACGATCTCCTCGAGGGACTCCTTGGCCTCGTCCTGGCCTGCCACGTCCTTGAAGCTGACGCCGGTCTCCTCGCCCTTGACCTCCTTGACGTTGGACTTGCCGAGCCCCCCGCCCATGCCGAAGCCGCCGCCGAAGTTCATCGACGGGCCGTCGTCACCCATGGCCTTTTTCATGCGGCGGTTGAGGTACCAGCCGAGGATAAAGAATACGATGATGGGCAGGCCATAGGAAATCAGCAGGTAGATCCACATGTCATTGGAGGTGTCCGCGATCTTGCCCACCATCTGGGCGCCGGAAGCCTCGAGCTTCTCGGTAAGTCCCTCGCCGGAGCCGAAGATCACGGTCGAGTACTTCTGCTGGCCGTCTCCCTCGCCGGTGGTGAAGTAGAGGGTCGCGTCGCCCTGGGTCTTCTGGACCTGGGTGACCTCCTTCTTGTCGACCATCGTGAGGAACTCGCTGTAGCTCACCTCCTTGGTCTGGGAGTTCTGGAGGGCGGGGTACATCGTCTGGCTGACCGCGAGGTACACGACGATCGCGATCAGGATGTAGAGCAGCATCGACCTGCGCCGCTTGTTCTCGTCCATATTCATAAGGGACCTTTCATCGAGTCCGGTTTACGCATGCTTACTTACATACCCAGTTTAGACACGGCCAACAAAAAAAGCCGCGCCGGGCTTGGGCGGGCGGGGCCGAGCCGGGTGCCATCAACGAGAGAACAGCTGCCAGAAGGCGACCGCGCTGGAGGCGGCGACGTTCAGGGAGTCGACGCCGTGCGCCATCGGGATGATGACGCTGCGGTCGGCGGCGTTGAGGGTCTCGCGCGCAAGCCCGTACCCCTCGCATCCGAAAAGAAGGGCACGCTTCTCTATGCCCGCAAGCGACGGGTCGTCGATGGCGACGGCGTCGTCCTCGAGCGCCATGGAGAGCACCGAGAACCCCCGGGCGCGCAAGGCGTCGAAGGTCGCGACCGGCCACGCCGCCTCCTCGGCGCGCGCCCACGGCATCTTGAGCACCGTGCCCATCGAGACCCTGACGGATCGGCGGCAAAGGGGGTCTGCGCAACGGGGCGAGAGCACCACGGCATCGGCGCCCAAGGCGGCCGCGTTGCGGAACACCGCGCCGACGTTCGTCACGTCGACGAGGTCCTCGAGCACGGCGACGCTGCGCGCGCCTTGGACGACCTCGTCCACCGTCCGCTCCCGGGGACGGCGCATGGCGCAGATGAAGCCTCGCGTGACCTTATAGCCCGTGAGCCTCTCCGCCAAATCGTGCGGCAGGACAAAGACGGGGACCTCGCCCTCCCCCGCCCCGACGGCGAGCTCGTCCCCAAGCTCGAGCAGGTCTTTGCAGGAATCGAGGTGCCACTCGTCCACAAGAAACGAGATCGGCACCACGCCCTCGCCGAGGGCGACCTCGACGACGAGCCTCGACTCCGCGATGAAGAGCCCGCGGGCAGGGTCCAGGCGATTGCGCAGCTGATGCTCGGTCAACCTCGAGAAAACGTCGAGCCTCCGGTCGTCGAGCGAGCTGAGTCTTTCAATCTGCATGGAGCTTCCTCCATTTCGCGTTCCTTATTAACAAGCACATCTTACTTGCCGCGAGCCTGAGGTACCATAAACGGGCTGCGGCACCGCCCGCCCCAAACACACACCAAACAAACCACGAGGTTGAGCCATGAGCCTTGATAATACCAGCAAAAGCACCCCCTCCCCCAAGCATGCGCGGGACCTGTCCGGCCTGGCCGGTTTCGACGACACGGACGTCACAAAGAGCAACACGGGCGCCGACGACCTGACACTCATCAGCCCCGTCGCCGGCGCCGGCGCGACCTCGCGCCAGAGCACCGACGGCCAAAACGAGCCGCGAAAGCGCGGCCTCAAGCCATGGGCCGTGCCCGTCGCCATCCTCGCCGTGCTCGCCTCCGTCTACGGCGGCGGGGTCTATGTGTTCTCCGGTCGCTGCCTCCCCAACACGACCGTCGACGGCGTTGACTGCTCCCTCAAATCAGCCCCCGAGCTCGCCGCCTTCATCGAGTCGCAGACCGACGGCTACACCCTCGCCGTCTCCGGCGACGGCGTCGACCTGACGCTGACGTCCTCCGACATCGACCTCGGCTACGACGGCGACGCCTACGCCGGCGAGGTCCTTTCCGCCTCGAGCCCCTGGGCCTGGCCCCTGGAGGCCACAAGGTCGCGCTCGATCAGCCTGAACAAGAAGGTGGACTACGACGCCAAGAAGGTCGCTGAGGCGGTTGCGCCCTTCGTCGAGCAGAGCAAGCAGGAGGCAAGGGCTGCCGAGCAGGAGGCGAGGATCGTCTACGACGCCGCCCAGGGAGGCTTCGTCCTCGAGAACGGGGTGAGCACCCGCGTGCTCAACGGCGACTCCGCCGCCGCCCAAATCTGCGCCGCGCTCGACGCGCTGAAACCCACCCTTGAGCTCGGCGACGACTGCCTGGAGAGCGGCGACGACTTCTCGCAGGCCATTGCCAACGCCAACTCCTACCTTGCCGCCGCCCCCACCCTGGCGCTCGCCGGCTCGACCGTCTGCGAGATCTCGCCTGACCTCATCGCCTCATGGCTCAAGATAGACGACGACCTCGGCATCTCCTTCGACGACAACGCCATCACCAAGTGGTGCCAGACCGACCTCTCCAAGCAGTGCGACACCGTGGGAACCACGCGCACCTACACGCGCCCCGACGGGAAAACCGTTCAGGTCTCCGGCGGCAGCTACGGCTGGAACATCAACGGCGCCGAGACCGCGACCAAAATCCGCGAGGCGCTCCAATCCGGCAAGAAGACCACCGTGGATATCCCCTCATACAGCCAGGCAGCGAGCTATGCCCAGGCGAACGGGGGCAAGGACTGGGGCAACCGTTACATCGACGTCGACCTCACCGAGCAGCACGCGCGCATGTACGACGCGTCGGGCGCCCTCATCTGGGAAACCGACGTCGTCACCGGCGACACCAGCAAGGGCCACAACACCCCCTGCGGCGTCTACGTCATGAACAGCTACCGCGCACAGGGCGACGTCGAGCTTCGCGGAAAGATCGACCCCGAGACCAACGAGCCCGAATACATCAGCCACGTCGACTACTGGATGCCCTTCATCGGCAACTCCTACGCGCTTCACGACGCCAACTGGCGCGCGAAGTTCGGCGGCACGATTTACGAGGGCAACGGGAGCCACGGCTGCGTCAACCTGCCCGCCGAGAAGGCGAAGGAGCTCTACGGCCTCACGCAGATCGGCGACGTTGTGGTGGTGCACCAGTAGCGCGCCTCTTCGCAAGTCGACCTTCGAGCCCCGGCATGGCACCGGGGCTTATTTATTAGCTGTCATCATAAGTATGTGAATCAAACGTACAACCATGATCAGACATGCCGCAGAATTCCCAAATTATGGTCGCCTTGAGGAGGAACACCACCGTGCGGCAGCGAGCGAGCGACAGACGGCGAGGCGTTTCTTGCCAAAATCGTCGCAGCATGATTGCTTGAGCGGCATCAACGACTTGTTTACCTGCATAAAGCCCATAAGGCGAAGTCTTCCGCAAGCGTTGCGCCAGCATTCCGAAAGACGATTCTCAAAAAGCAGGCAGTTCCAAGGCCCTGGCCTTCCCCTCCCTCTAAAGTCGAAATCCCTCGCCTGGGCGAGGACGGAAATCGACTCAAGGAGGGAGTTATCGTGAAAACAAATTGCAGAAAACCGACGACATGGGGCGAAAAGGCGCTCCATGCTCGCCGACGGGCAGGAGCGCTGGCGGCCTCCGTCGTTCTTGTGATCTCTCAGGCGCTGGGGCTCGTGGGAGCCTGCGCCCCGGAGCCGGCGATGGCAGAGGAGCCCGGAAGCGTCGTGCAGATCGAGCCGATCTACCTCAACGACGAGCTGGGCCAGGGCATCTTTTGCACCTCCCCCAGCGGCGCGCGGGTGTTCTGCGTCGAGGGCTGCGTCAAAGGCCAAGAAGGGCGCGCCGTGGCGGAGGAGCTCCTCGGGTCCACAACGAGGTATGACGCGGGCGGCTACATCTCGCGTCATACCTGGACGCAGGACGCCATAACCGAGGCAGCCCTTATCCAGGAGTACGTCAACGCGCATTGGCCCACCGAGCAGGCCGACAACCTGAACCAGCGCTACCTTTGGGCATACACCCGCGGCGACTTCAGCCTCGATTACGTCGTTGCCGACAAGGAGTCCGTCGACGGTCGCGGCGACCCCGCTGCCACGGTCGCGTGGGTGCGCGAGAACAAGCACGCCTTCGTCGGACACGGGATGCTCTACCGCAGGGACAACGAGAAGCAGTCGTCGGCGAGGCTGTGGGTCGAGCCTGCGTTGGGAGACCTGGAGATCCAGAAGGCCTCATCCGATGATTCGACAACGGCCGGCAACGGTCTCTATACGCTTGCCGGGGCCGAGTTCGGCGTGTACTCCGACGAGGCTTGCAGCGTCCTTGCCGCGACCATGACCACAGACGCCGCCGGCCGCGCGAAGGCGACTGGCCTTGCGGCGGGCGCATACTGGGTGCGCGAGACAAAGCCCCCGCAGGGCTACGCCCTCGACGAGACGGTGCACAAGGTTGACGTTCCCGCCGGCGACGCCGCGCGCTTCAAGCTCGATGACGCGCCGCAGACCTGTCCTGTGGCGGTCGCCGCCGAGAAACTCGACGGCGAAACCGGGGAGAGCGGCCAAGACCTCGCGGGCGCGGAGTTCCGGCTCGACTTCTACGCCGGAGCATATGAGCTCGACAATCTTCCCGAGTCGCCTTCGGCGACGTTCATGTTGACGACCGGCGAGGACGGCAAGGCGCGCCTTGACGAGTCTTTGCCGCTCGGCACCGTAGTCGTCACCGAGACCCGCGCCCCCGAGGGTTACGTGCTCAACGACGTTCCCGTCCTGGTCCACATCGCCCCCGACGGCGACCAATCCGAGGTTCATACTTACCAGGCCCCGAGCATCGCCGACAAGCGCATCCGCGGGGACCTCTTTTTCGTGAAGGCGGACGAGGACTCTCAACGGCGAATGGCCAACGTGGCCTTTCTTCTCACAAGCGAGAAAACCGGCGAGCGCCACGTCCTGGTGACGGACGAGAACGGCTGCTTCGACTCGTCCGACACCCCGCACAGCAGGCGCGCAAACGCGAATGATGCCGCGCTCGCAGACGACGGGAAGACCGTGGACTCCTCGCTTCTTGACGCTACGGCGGGCGTCTGGTTCGGCGGAACCAGCCCCGACGACTCCCAGGGCGCGCTGCCCTTTGGCAACTACACTCTCCAAGAGCTCCGTTGCGAGGCAAACCGCGGGCACCGGCTCGTGAGCACGGCCCTCAGGGTGTCTCGCGACGGAAAGCGCTATGAACTCGGCACTCTCGACAACAAGCAGCCGGCCGTAACGACCACCCTCAGCCTCTCCGGCGGCGAGAAGGTCTGCCCCGCGGGCACCGAGGTCGAGCTCATCGACGCCGTCGGGTACGAGAACCTCGAGCGCGGGCGCGAATACCGCCTCGAGGGCGAGCTCCACGCCATAAATAAGGACGGCGAGGATACCGGTGTGGTCGCGAGCAGGCAGCGGTCCTTCTCGCCCACGCTCTCCTGCGGGCTGCAGAAGGTCTCGTTCTCGCTGAGCACGGCGGGCCTCGAGGGTATGCGGCTCGTCGCGTACGAGCGGCTCTACGACGGAGACGACCTTCTTGCCGAGCACGCGGACGCGGACGACGAGGGGCAAAGCGTGCGCGTGCCGGGGATATCGACCGAGCTGACGGGCGCCGCAGGCCACGCCGCGGATGTCGCCACCGGAATAACGAGGCTCACTGACGTCGTCGAGTACGAGAACCTTGAGCCCGGGTGCGCCTATGAGCTTCAGGGCGTCCTTCGCGTGAGGGACGAGAATGGCGAAGACGCGGGCGCGGCGCTCGATGAGCACGGATCCGAGATCCGTGCCCGAGCCGAGTTCACGCCCGAGGACAGGGACGGCACCGCCGAGGTTGTCTTCGAGTTCACGGCGCCCGATCTTGCCGGCTCCACCGTCGTCGCCTTCGAGTCGCTTAGCCGCGACGGCGTGACCTACGCCGCGCACGCCGACATCTCCGACGAGTCGCAGGCCGTGACCTTCGCCCCTCCCCCGGAGCAGACCCCTCCCAGCCAGCCCCGTAAGCCAGGCATCCCACAGACCGGCGAGGCGTCCCTACCCGTCTTTGCCTGCGCCGTGCTCGGAGGCATACTCGCCTTCTGCGCCTGGGCCATCGTCCGCGCAGGGTCGATGAAAGCGGAAGACGTCCAAGCTTAATAAGCCATTAGTGTCAAGCATGCTAGACGCATTTGTCTAGCATGCTTGACGCACCAATCAGGTCGGAGTATCTTATGGCGAAAAAGAGGGATGTGCTCAAGATAATCAAAGCTGCGGCAGATAGCCGAAGCATCGAGTTCTCGTTTCTTCGGCACGGAGCCGGCCATGATACCTGGCGTCTTGGAACAAAGAACATCCCGATTCCAAGACACGCCGAGCTTGACGGCAGTCTCACGATTCTGCTGTTCAAGGAATGCGAAAAGGTCTTCGGCAATGATTGGTGGAGATAATGGCAAGCTACACCGCTATGGTCGCTAAAGGCGAAGAATATTGGGTAATCAGGGTTCCCGAGATCGGCTATGCGACTCAAGCCAGGACGATTAAAGAGCTCAATACCATGACAGAAGACCTTATCTCGATCATGACCGAGGATAAAGACATCCACATCGACTATCGCTACGACCTCCCTCCCGAGGTCGCGGAGAGCATTGAGCTCAAGCGGCAGGCGGCAGAGCTGGAAGCGCGGGCAATGGAGACTCAAGGCACCGCGGCAAAGAAACTCCACAAGATGGGGGTGTCCCTCCGCGACATCGGGAGCCTGCTCGGCATCAGCCATCAGCGCGCCCATCAGCTCGTGAAGGCGTAACGCGCGAGGCCTGCCAGCTCAGACAAGCTGAGCTGGCAGGCCCCTTTGCCAAATCGGGCAGGCTGAGGTGACAGGCGTTCCCTCCTTAGCGCATGTTGCCCAAGCCCATGTCGCGCATCATGCTCTGCATGGCGCGGCGGTTCTTCTTGCCCTTCTTGCCGGTCATGGCCTGGGTCATCGTGCGCATCTTGCCCATCATCTTGTTCATCTCGGACCACTTCTTGATGAGCTGGTTGACCTCCTGCACGCTGCGGCCGGAGCCCTCGGCGATGCGGCGGCGACGCTGGCCGTTGATCATCTTCGGCTTTGCGCGCTCCTCCTTGGTCATGGAGCGGATCATGGCCTCCATGCGGACCATCTGCGACTCGTCGAAGCCCGCGCCGCCCTGCTGGGCAACCGCGCGCTCGAGGCCTGGGATCATGCCGGCGAGCTTCTGCAGGCCGCCCATCTTTCTGATCTGCTGCATCTGCGTGAGCAGGTCGTCCATGGTGAAACCCTCGCGCAGCATGCGCTCGGCGTCGGCCATCTGCTGCTCGTCGGCGAGCTTCTGGGCCTCCTCGATGATGCCCACGACGTCGCCCATGCCGAGGATGCGCTTGGCCATGCGGTCGGGGTGGAAGACCTCGAGAGAGTCGGGCTTCTCGCCCATCGAGACGAACTTGATCGGCTTGCCGGTGACCTCGCGGACGGAAAGCGCGCCGCCGCCGCGGGCGTCGCCGTCGAGCTTGGACATGATCACGCCGTCGAAGTCGACGCGCTCGGCGAAGGTCTGGACGACGTTGACGATGTCCTGACCGGTCATGGAGTCGACGACCATGAGGATCTGGTCGGGGCGGACGGCGCTCTTGATGGCCACCGCCTCCTGCATCATCTCCTCGTCGATCTGCAGGCGGCCGGCGGTGTCCACGATCACGATGTCGTTCAGGTGGTCGACGGCGTCCTGGATGGACTCGGAGGCGACGCGGACGGCGTCCTTGCCGTCGCCGCGGTAGACGCGCACGCCAATCTCGCCGCCCAAGGTCTCGAGCTGGTCGGCGGCGGCGGGACGGTGCGTGTCGCAGGCAGCGAGCAGCGGGCTGTGGCCCTGGCTCTTGAGCAGGTAGGCGAGCTTGGCCGAGGCCGTGGTCTTGCCGGAGCCCTGCAGGCCCACCATCATGATCACGTTGGGGGTGCGGTTCTGGGCAAAGACCAGCTTGGACTCGGTGGAGCCCAGAAGCTGCGTGAGCTCATCGAGGACGACGCGAACGACGTTCTGCGTCGGGTTTAGGGACTCGAGCGTCTCGGCCGTCATGCACTTCTCTTTGCAGCGCGAGACGAAGCCCTTGACCACGCGGTAGTTGACGTCGGCCTCGAGCAGGGCCATGCGGATCTCGCGCATGGCGGCGTTGATGTCGTCCTCGGTGAGGCGGCCCTTGCCGCGCAGGCTGTCGAAGGTGTCCTGGAGACGATCGGAAAGCGAGCTGAACACTGCCATGTGCTACATCCCTTCGCCCACGAGCGCGCGGCAGAACTCCAGCGCGTCGAAGGATTGGAGGTCGTCGATGGACTCACCCACACCGATGCGGTAGATGGGGAGCGAAAGCTGGCTCGAGATGGCCAGGGCGATGCCGCCCTTGGCCGTGCCGTCGAGCTTGGTGACGATGAGGCCGTCGAGGTCGAGAGCGTCGTTGAACTCCCTTGCCTGGTTGAGGCCGTTCTGGCCGGTGGTGGCGTCGACCACGAGCACGACGGCAACGGGGGCGGAGCAGCGCTTGCGGGTGACGTTGACCACCTTTGCGAGCTCGCGCATGAGGTCGGCGGAGGTGTGCAGGCGCCCTGCGGTATCGATGAGCGTGAGGTCGCAGCCGCGGCGCTCCGCCTCGTCGACGACGTCGTAGCAGACGCTCGCGGGGTCGCAGCCGCGCTCGCGCGTGATCACGTCGACGCCGGCGCGCTCGCCCCACACCTGGAGCTGCTCGATCGCGGCGGCGCGGAATGTGTCAGCGCCGCCGATGACGACCTTCTTGCCCTCCGAGACGGCACGTCCGGCGAGCTTGCCCACGGTCGTGGTCTTGCCGGCGCCGTTGATGCCGACGAAGAGCACGCAGGAGGGGGTGTCCTCGAAGGGGTCGCGCTCTGCAGCGCAGAACTCCGCGGCAAGGCGCTCGGCGAGCGCGCCCTTGAGCTGGTCGGCGCGGGTGAGGTTCTTGCGCGCCGCGAGGTCGCGCAGATCGTCGGTGACGCGCATGGCGACCTCGCCGCCCATGTCGCCCATGACGAGCCGGTCCTCAAGGTCCTCCCAGAAGTCCTCGTCGACCTCGCCGCCGAAGTAGAAGACCTCGTTGAGCGCCTCACGGGAGCGCTCGAGGCCGCGCTTTAGGGTATCGAAGAAACCCACTTATGCATCAACCACCTTTCCGGTTGTCCTGTCGAGCCGCTGCGAGACCACGTGGCTCACGCCGTCGGCCTGCATGCTCACGCCGTAGAGAACGTCGGCCTGCTCCATCGTGCGGCGCTGGTGCGAGATCACGATGAGCTGGGTCGACTCCTTGAGCGCCTCGATCGCGTCGAGGAGCTTGGAGAGATTCGAGTCGTCGAGCGCAGCCTCGACCTCGTCGAACACATAGAACGGGACGGTGCGCACCTTGTAGACCGCGAAGAGAAGCGCAAGGGCGGTGAGCGATTTCTCGCCGCCGCTCATGAGCATCATCTTGGTCAGGCGCTTGCCGCGCGGCTGGGCCACGACCTCGATGCCCGTCTCCGAGAGGTTCTCGGGGTCGGTCATCTCGATGTGGGCTTGGCCGCCCGGGAACAGAAGCGAGAAGATCTCGGAGAAGTTCTCGTTGACCTTGTCGAAGACCAGGAGGAACTGGTTCTTCATCTTGCGGTCGATGGCCGCGTTGATCTTCTTCAGGGAGCTGCGGGCGCTCTCGAGGTCGGCCACCTGCTCGCCGATGTAGTCGGCGCGCTCCTTCAGGCGCAGGTACTCGTCCATGGCGACCTCGTTTACGGGGCCGATGCCCTCGATCTGCGAGCGCAGGCTCGCGACCTCGCGCTCGGCGGCGTCGCGGTCCTCGGGCTCGGGCACGCGCAGCGCCTCGTCGAGCACGGCGCCCGTGGCGGTGATGGCGTTGATGGCGCCCTCGACCTGGACCTCGAGGCGACCCATGTCGACCTTGACCTCGTTGACGGAGGTCTTGGCGGACTCGAGGGCGGCCGAGGCGGCGCTCACGGCCTCCTTGGCGTCGCCGATCGTGCGCTTGAGCGAGTCGGAGTCGGCCTCGGCAAAAGAAGCACGGTCCTTGAGGCGCGCCGCCCACTCGAGGGCGCGCTCGTGCACCGCGTCGTAGCGGTCGTGGAGCGGGTCCACGCGCAGGCGCACGATGTCGAGGGCGCGCGAGGAGTCCTCGGTGGCCTTGATGCGGCGCTCGAGGTCGGCGACTCGCGCTGCGCACTCGCGCTCCCGGGCAGCCGCGTTGCTGCGGCGCTCGGTTGCCATGGCGAGCTCGAGGCGGGCCTCGGAGAGCTCGCGGTTGGCGCGCCCGGACTCGCGGGTGGCCTTCTCGTGGTCCTCCTGCCTCTGCTTGAGCTCGGAGGCGAGCGAGTCGGCCTCGGCGGTCGCCTTCTTTGCCGCGGCGCGGTGCTCCTCGATGTGCCTGCGTGCCTCGGCGGCCTTCTGCTGCGACGCCTCGCGGCGCTGGGTCACCTGGGCGCGCTCCGAGAGGGCGCCCGCGTGCTGGCTCTCGAGGCGGCCGCGCTCGGAGGCAGCGGAGGTGAGCTCGGCCTGCAGGCGGGCGACCTCGCCCTTGGCCTGGGCGTGCTCCTCGCGCACGGCCTGGATGGTCGCCTCCAGCTCGGTCACGGCCGCGCTGGCGGACTCGAGAGACTCCTTGAGGCGGGGGGCCTCCTCGGCGAGCGCGCGGATCCTTCGCTTGCGCTCGAGCGCGCCGGCCTCGCTCGAGGGCGCACCGCCCACGTGCACGCGGCCATCGGGCAGCACGCACACGCCGTCGGGAGATACGTAGGTGAACGCGGGCGCCTTCGCGTGGGCGCAGACGGCGGCGTGGGCGTCGCCCACGAGCCTCACGTCGCCCAAAAGCGCCTCGAGCAGCCCGCGGGCCTCGTCGCCCACGCGGAGGCGCGAGACGAGCGGCTCGCCGGGGGCGTCGGCGGCCGCCTGGGCGGCGCGGGCGACGTCGCGCGAGAGCACCGTGGCCCGGCCCTCGACGCCTGTGAGCGCGGCGCCCGCGGCGGCCAGGGTCGCGGCGGCCTGCGCGTCGGCGACGACGAGCGCGGCGAGGTCGTCGCCGAGGAACCTCTCGACAAGCCCCTCGATCTCGGGCTCGGCGTCAATGAGATCGGCCAGGCGGCACTCCACGCGCCCCTGCGCCTCCTTGCCGGCGACGAGCTTGGCGGCGAGCGGGCTCGCCTTCTCGACCTGGGCGTCGACGGAGCGCAGAGCCCCGAGCGTCGCCTCGGCGGAGGAGACGGCGGCGCGGGCGTCCTTCTCGGCGCGGCGGGCGGCGGCGAGCTCGTTGTTCTTCGCGTTGACGTCGTCGGCGAGCTCGGCCACGCGGGCACGGGCCTCCTCGAGGCCGGACTTGAGCCTGGACTCGCGCGAGGCGCGCTCTTCCATGGCCGCCTCGGAGTTGGCGATGGTGTCGGCGAGCTGGGCCAAGCGGTCGGCGAACATCTCGTCCTCGACCTCGGAGTTTCCGATCTGGTCCTCGAGCTTGGCATAGGCGAGCGTCTCGCGGTCGGCGAGCGAGCGCGCCTGGCGCTCGGCAGACGTCAGGCGGGAGACCTCGGCCTCGAGGTCCTTGCGGGCACGCGCGCACTCGCGCGACTCCTCCTGGAGCTCGTCAACGGAGACGCGAAGCTCGCGCTCACGGACGCCGAGGTCGGAGAGCTCGCCGAGCAGGCGCTCGTGCTCGCCAGCGGCCTCGGTGCGCTGGCGGCCCATGGTGGCGAGCTGGGTGCGCATCTCGGAGAGGCGCGACACCATGTTCTTGCCCTTCTCCTCGAGCAGGCGCATGTCGGACTCCATGCGGCCGAGGGTGTCCTGCAGGCGTCGGCGCTGCTCGCCGAGGTCGCCCACAAACAGGCCCTTCTGCTCGAGGAGGCTCTGGAGCTTCTCGAGCTCGGCGCGCTTCTCGTCGTGGCGGTATTGGGCGAGCTCGACGGCGGCGTCGGCCTCGTGCGCACGGGCGGCGAGCCGCGTGTACTGCTCCTGCAGGCGGCGCAGGTCGTCCACCGCGAGCTGCACAGTGAGCTCCTGGAGACGTCCTTGCAGGTCGTGGGCGCGCTTAGCCTTGTCGACCTGGCGCTCGAGGGGCTTCAGCTGGCGGGAGATCTCGCGCGAGACCACCTTGGCGCGGGCAAGGTTCTCGTCCATGCTCGCGAGCTTTCGCATGGAGCGCTCCTTGCGCCGACGGTGCTTGGAGATGTCGGCGGCCTCCTCTATGAGGCCGCGGCGCTCCTCGGGGCGGCTGGAGAGCACGGAGTCGAGCTTGCCCTGGCTGATGATGGAGTGGGTGTCCTTGCCGAGGCCCGAGTCGTGCAGGATGTCCTGCACGTCGCGCAGGCGCGACGGGGCGTTGTTGATGAGGTACTCGGACTCGCCGGAGCGGTACATGCGACGCGTGACGGCGACCTCGGTGAAGTCGATGGGCAGCGTGTGGTCGGTGTTGTCGAGCACGAGCGTGACCTCGGCGAGGCCCACCGCGCCGCGGGCGGAGGAGCCCGAGAAGATCACGTCTTCCATGGCCTGGCCGCGCAGCATCTTCGCGCTCTGCTCGCCGAGTACCCACAAGATGGCGTCCGACACGTTCGACTTGCCGGAGCCGTTGGGGCCCACGACCACGTTGAGGCCGGGGTCGAAGACCATCTGGGTTTTGTCCGCGAAGGACTTGAAACCCTTAAGTGTGAGCGACTTCAGATACAAGCGGGTGTGCCTTTCGGGTGCGTGCGCGCGGGGGCGCTGCTAGTTGGTGAAGCCCTCGTGGTCGAACTCGCCTTCCTTGGCATAGCCGAGGTTGACGAGCGCGTCGGCGGCGGCGGCGCTCTCGGAGGACTTCTTCGAGTGGCCCTGGCCGCGGCCGATCCTGCGACCCTCGACCATGGCGACGGAGGTGAACGTGGGCGTGTGGGCGGGGCCCTCCTCGGCTATGAGCTTGTACTCGGGGCCGCAGCGCATGTCGCGCTGGGTGACCTCCTGCAGGCGCGATTTGGCGCTGATGGGCTTCTTTGCGAGGTCGGTCGAGACGTGCGGGCCCAACGTGCGCTGAACAAACTCGTGGGTGGCCTCGTAGCCGGCATCGAGGTAGAGGGCGCCCACGATCGACTCGTAGACGTTCTCGAGCGCCGAGTGCATGCCGCGGGCATTCGTGCCCTTCTCGGACTCGCCCATGACGATGAGGGGGCCCACACCGAGGCCCTCGGCAATCATGGAGAGCATGTTGCCCGAGACGAGCGCGATCTTGAGCTGCGAGAGCTCGCCCTCGTTCATGGCCGGGTAGCGTTCATAGATATCGGTCGCCACGATGGCGCCGAGCACCGAGTCGCCCAGGAACTCCAGGCGCTCGTAGGAGAGCTTCGTGCGGGCGCCCTCAACGGCGGAGGGGTGCGTGAGCGCCCGCTCGAGAAGCGTCTTGTCCGAGAACTCATGGCCGCAGATCGCCTCGGCGGCGGCCACACGCTTGTGCATCTTCAAAAGCTACGCCCCCGTGCGCCTACTGGGCGTTCTCGATGGCGTCGACGACCTGGCCGACGGTTGCGATCTTCTCGACGTCGTCGTCGTCCATGGTGAGCTCGAACTCGTCCTCGAGGGCGGTCACGAGCTCGAGGAGGTCGAAGGAGTCGGCGCCGAGGTCCTTGAGGTTGGTGTCCTCGCTGAGCTCGACGTTATCGACGTCGAGGGTGTCGTTGACGAGCTCGACGACCTTCTCGAGAATCTCCTGGCGGTTCATGGTCTCTCCTTTATCCGGGAAAAGCACCCGGGTCGGTGTCTGGCGGGCCGCTTCAGTGCGTGCCCCTTGATTCTACCCTTTAGATCACGCCTCGCAGGCGCGGGCGATGCGGCCGCAGAGGTCGCCGCGGACGGCCTTGGCGGCGGCCAAGGTGCCCTGGCAGACGGCGCGTGCCGAGGTCGACCCATGGCCCTTGACCACCGGGGCTTTAAGGCCCAGCAGGATGGCACCGCCGTACTCGTCGCCCGAGAGCTCGGCGCTCATCGACTTGAGCGTGCCCTTGAGCAGGGCGAGGCCGATCTTGCTCAGAAGGGACTGGCCCATCGCCGCCTTCAGGCGGGCAAGGACGAACTTGCCGGCGCCCTCGATGGACTTCGTGGCGATGTTGCCCGAGAAGCCGTCGGCGACGATGACGTCGAAAGAGTTTCCGAGGATATCGGTGCCCTCGGCGTTGCCCGCGAACCCACAGTCGCCCGCGGCGAGCGCCTCGTGGTAGGCGAGCGCCATTGATGAGCCCTTGGTTTCCTCGGAGCCGTTGCACAGAAGGCCCACGCGCGCGTCCTCGACGCCCAGGGCGACGGCGGCGTAGGCGCGTCCCATCTTTGCGAACTGGACCATCACCTCGGGCTTGACGTCGGCGTTGGCGCCCATGTCGAGGAAGACCGTCTTGTGGTCGCCGAGGCCGGGCAGGGGCAGGCAGAGCGCGGGGCGCTTGATGCCCTTGATGCGGCCGACGCCGAAGGTGGCAGCGGTGAGCACGGCGCCCGTGGAACCGGCGGAGAAGAGGCCGTCGGCCTCACCCGCGCGGACCGCGGCTGCGGCACGCACGATGCTCGCGCCCTTCTTTTGGCGCACGGCGTTGGCGGGGTGCTCGGACATGGTGATGACCTCGGAGCACGGCAGCGCCTCCGCCCGGTCGCTCTTCTCGCAGAAGGGCTCGACGACGTCCGGGGCGCCGGCGACGAGGACCTTGAGGTCGGGGTCGGCGGCGAGCGCCGCGGCGACGCCCTCAAGAAGCTCGGAGGGGTCCTTGTCGGAACCCATGACGTCAACGCAAATGGTTACCATGCAATCCTCCCACGAGGCTCATTTATTCAACCTTATAATTATACGGCACCCTGTCCAACGATTTGAGGAAGGTCCGTGAACTCCAATCCCCAGCGCGCCGCGAAAAAAGGGAGGCCGCCTTGTGGCGACCTCCCTAGAAGGTGCAACTATCGCTCGAGGCTCAAGGCTACTCGGTGACGACGACCTCGCGGTCCTTGTAGTAGCCGCAGTTCGGGCACACGTGGTGCGGGAGCTTCGGAGCGCCGCACTGCGGGCACACGGAGCGCGGAGCAGCGGTGAGCTTGCTGTTCGCCGAACGACGGGAGTGGGTGGCGCCGCGGCCCTTCTTTTGCTTGGGTACTGCCATGATGAACCTCTCAGACTTCTCTTCCAACGTCATCGGGGCGCTTCCGCGCGCAGATGACGGCCTATCGCCAAAAATCATGCGTTGATAACTATAGCACGTTCCAGCGCCTTTGGCACTATACAGTAATTCTTCACGAGAAGAAGGACACGCCTACTTCCCGTCCCCCTCATCGAGCTTGAGGTCGGCGAGCGCCGCGAAGGGGCTCGCCGGGCGGCGGGACTCCTCGATCTGGGCGGCGTGGCCGCAGTCCTCCTCGTTGAGGTTGGCGCCGCAGACCGGGCACAGCCCCTTGCAGTCGGGCTTGCACAGGACCACGAACGGCGTCTCCATGATGAGCGACGTCGAGAGCGCCTCGGCGAGGTCGATCGTGTCGTCGGGCAAGACGAGCGCGAAGTCGAGGTCGTCGTCGGAGTCGTCCTCCTCGGGCTGGTCGGGCTCCTCAAAGAGATAGTACTCGTCGACCTCGCCCGCGATGTCGAACTCGGCGTCCTCGAGGCAGCGGTCGCAGGCGCCCTTCACGTGGCAGCGGATCATGCCGGTGACGAGGATGCCCTCGCCCGCGTTGGTGAGGGCGAGGTCGTAGTCGATGCCGTCGGGCAGCTCGAACTCGTGCTCGCCGAGCTCATAGCCCGACTCATCGAGGTGTCCGGCGAGCGAAAGGGTGTCGCCGGGGTTTCCGAGGCGCTCGTCGAGCGCAAAGATAACGGACTTCATGCGATAAGGACCCCTTACCAGGGCACGTTGTTGGTCGTGTTGCGCGGGCCGGAGTTCTCGTCGAGGGTCTGGCGCACGCGGGTGACGGAGCCGGTGAGGCTCTTGAGGTTCTCCTCGAGGTGCGCAAGCACGGTGTCGGCGTACTCCTCGGCGTTGTAGCGGGTGTCGCGCTCGTACTGCGAGGCCTGGTCGCGGATGGCGTCGGCCTGCTGCTGGGCCAGGCGGACGACCTCCTGGTCGCCGGCGAGGATCATCGCCTGCTGCTGGGCGTCGGCGATGATGGCGCTTGCCTGCTGCTGGGCGCGGTCGAGCGTCTCCTGCTCCTCCTTGACGATGCGGCGCGCGTCGGTGAACTCCTGCGGGAACACGCGGCGAATCTCGTCCAGGATCTCGTAGACGTCCTGGGCGTCGACGATCTTCTTCTGGCCGCCGCCGGTTAAGGGCGACTTGGCCTCGCTCACGATCTGCTCGAGCTCGTCGACCAGGCTCTCGATTTCCTCTCCCGGCTGCATCCAGGACTCCTTTCGCAGATGGGCGCGCGCTTCTTGCTGGTTCGCGGCACATCACGTGGTTTGATAACTGACTTATGTTACCAGATTATCCGGCGCTTGATTACTTCTGTGCCCCCTGGCCGAACCGCTCCCTCAATCGTTCATTAACGTTTCGGGGAACCAAGGTCTCCACGGAGGACCCCATGGAGGCGATCTCGCGCACGATGGAGGAGCTCACATACCCGTACTTGGGGTTGGACATGACGAAGACGCTCTCGATGTCAGGCGACAGGTGGCAGTTGAGGTCGGCCTGCTGCAGCTCGTACTCGAAGTCGGTCATGGCCCGCAGCCCCTTGACCACGGCGCCCGCGCCCTCCTCGTGGCAGAAGTCGACAAGAAGCCCCGAGAAGGGCTTGACCGCCACGTCGTGGATGCCCTCGGCCGAGAGCGCCTCCGAAATCATCTGGACGCGCTCGGGAAGCGAGAAGGTCGGCCCGCTCCCCCGCTTGTTCGCGGATGCCGCGACGGCAACGGTCACGCGCGGGAAGAGCCGGCGGGCCCTCAAGATGACGTCGACGTGCCCCAGCGTGACAGGATCGAAGGTACCCGGCACGACCACGTGCATGACCTGCGGTTCGTTAGCAATCATCGGTTACGAATCCCTTCCGGGTCGGCGATCATGAGGTCCACGGTCGTCGCGCCCTGGCTCTTTGACTTGGAAAGCGGCAGGCCCGCGCCGTCGATGCCGGCGCTCCCGCTCGCGTGCTCATAGACGACGACGGCGCCCTGCTCGAGCTGGCCGCGGTCGGCGAGCGCCGCCACGAGCGCGGCCACGCGCGACGCCTCGACCGCATAGGGCGGGTCGAGAAAGACGACGCCGAAGGGGCCGCCGGGAATCCTCCCCTGCTCGGCGAGCGCGCAGGCGTCGCCGGCGAGCGCCCGCCACTCGGAGGCGTCCGCGTGAAGCGACCGCTCCGCCGTGCGGCGGATGCGCGCGACGGCACGGCGGTCGAGGTCGACGAAGACGGCGCGCGCGGCGCCGCGGCTCACGAGCTCGAAGCCCATGGCGCCCGACCCGGCGAAGGCGTCGAGCACCTCGACGTCCGAAAGGTCGAGCCCGGCGGCCGAAAGGATCATCGACGCGAACCGCTCGCGGTTTCTGTCGGTCGTCGGACGCGTGGTGCCGCGCCCCTCCGGGGCCTCGACGGAAAGCCCCCTCCATTTGCCGCCGACTATCCTCATGAACGCTCCAGTTCCTCGAAATATGCCTCAAAGCGCTCGCGCACCTCGGTCGCGAGCAGACGGTGGACGGGCTGCGCGAGCGATGGGTCCTCCCCGCTCAGGCGACGGGCGTCCTCGTGGGCCCACTCCACGATCTGGCCGTCGCTCTCCAGGTCGCAGACGCGCAGGGTGACGCCGCCCGACTGCCTATAGCCCAGCACTTCTCCCTCGTGGCGCAGCTTGAGGTCGAGCTCCGCCAGCGCAAGGCCGTCCGAGGTCTTCTCGAGCGCCGACAGGCGCTTGCGGGCGGGCGTCCCCTGGCGGGCGGCGCAGCTGAGGTAACACGTGCCGGCGATGTCGCCTCGGCCGACGCGGCCGCGCAGCTGATGCAGCGTCGCCAAGCCGAAGCGGTCGGCGTCGAGGACGACCATGGCACAGGCGTTGGGCACGTCGACGCCCACCTCGACGACGGTGGTCGCCACGAGCACCTGCGTGGCGCCGGAGCGGAAGCGCTCCATCGCCGCGTCCTTCTCGTCGGGGGCCATGCGCCCGGTCAGAAGGTCGATCTCCACGCCGGGAAGCACGCTTTCGCGCAGCCACGCGGCCGTGGAGACGGCGGATCGCAGCTTCGGGGACGCGGAGGTGAGCCCCTCGGGAACGTCCTCGAGCCCGGCCCCGTCGTCGGCGTCGTCGACGAGCGGGCAGACGACGTAGGCCTGCCGCCCCGCCGCGAGCGCGTCGCGGATAGCGCCCCACGCGAGGTCGAGGTTGTCTGGCGTTACGACCTTGGTGGTCACGCCCGCGCCCGCCCTCGGGCGGTGGGCGATGCGCGAGAGATCGACGTCGCCGTAGACCGAGAGCGCGAGCGTGCGCGGGATGGGCGTGGCCGACATGGCAAGCAGGTCGGCGCCCGGCCCCTTCGCGCGCAGCGCCGCGCGCTGCCCCACGCCAAAGCGGTGCTGCTCGTCGATGACCACAAGCGAAAGGCACCTGAACGTGAGCTTCTCGGAAAGAAGCGCCGTCGTGCCGAAGAGCACGCAGGCAGCGCCCGAGGCACACGCGGAGCACGCCTCCTCGCGCTCGGGGCCGCGCGTGGCCCCCGTGACGAGCCGCCACGAGATGCCCGCGGCGTCGAGGACGGGCCCGAGCTTCTCGGCGTACTGGCGCGCGAGAACCGAGGTCGGCGCCATCATCGCGGCCTGCGTGCCCGTGTCGGCGCAGGCCGCGAGGGCGAGCGCCGCCACGGCGGTCTTGCCCGTGCCCACGTCGCCCAGAAGCAGGCGGTTCATGACGCGGGGGGCGGCCATGTCGGCGAGGATCTGGTCGGCGGCAGCGCGTTGCTCGCCCGAGAGCTCGAAGGGCAACGCGGAAAGAAGCGCGTCCATGCGCTGCCCCACCACGTCGTGCTCGAAGGGGCGGACCCCCGAGAGCTCGACCTGCCGGCGGCAGAGCAGCGCGAGCTGCAGGCAGAGCAGCTCGTCGTAGGCGAGTCGCCTGCGCGCCCGCTCGGCGGCGGGCATCGAGCTCGGGAAATGGACCTCGCGAAGAGCCCGTCCGAGCGTCATGAGACCGCGGCCGGCCACAAGCGACGCGGGCAGAAAGTCGCAGATGTCGCCCACGTCGGCCAAGGCGGCGCTCACGATGCGTCGCATCCACGGGGCAGAAAGCCCCTCGGTCACGCCGTGGACGGGCAGCACGCGGGCGTAGCCGGCGTCTCCCGAGGCACCCACGACCTCATGGAAGGGCGCCTTCATCTGCTTAAACCCGTACCCGAACGTGACCTTGCCCGAGAGCGCGACCAGATCCCCTTTGTGCACCTGCTCGGCGATCCAAGGCTGCTTGAAGAAGGTGGCCTCGATGACACCCGTCTCGTCCACGACCATGAGGTTGACGATCTGCATACGCGGGCGGGGGAACTTGAGCTCGACCTTGTCCACGGTGCCGAGGACGGTGACCTCGGAGCCGACGTCGGCGAAGGCGATCTTGGTCACGCGCGAGAAATCGAGGTAGCGCCGCGGCACGTGAGCAAGAAGATCGCGCACGCGTTGGATGCCGAGCCGGCGCAGCGCATCGGCACGGGAGCCCTTGACGTAACGCAGGCGCTCTACGGAATCGGAGAGGGCGCAGGTACGCTGCGCCCTCTCCGAGGCTATGGCTATGCTGGGACGTCCGGACACGGGCCGATGGCTCCGGGCCTACTCGATGGCGAAGACGACCGGGTAGAGCGGCTGTTCACCGCGGTGAGCGTCGACCTCGAGGTCGGGCTGGGCCTCCTCGATGGCGTCGACGAGGTCCTCGAAGGCCTCATCGTCCATGTCGGAGCCGGCGAGGATGGTGAGCGAGTCGCCCTCCTCCTCGTCCTGCATCTTTGCGATGAGGTCGAGCGTGACCTTCTTGACGTCGTCGCCCACCACGTCGATGGAGCCGTCCTGGATGCCCATGACGTCGCCGTCGTGGATCGGGGAGCCATCGGCGGCCTGGGAGTCGCGCACGGCGCGGGTGACCTCGCCGCCGCGCACCTCGGCGATTGCCTCGCGCATGGCCTCGGCGTTGTCCTCGAGGGAGGCGTCGGGGTCGACGACGAACATGGCGCTGAACGCCTGCAGCACGGTCTTGGTCGCGACGACGGCAACGTGAGCGTCCTCGCACGCGGACGCCGCGGCCTCGGAGGCCATGCGGATGTTGCCGTTGTTGGGCAGCACGATGACGTTCTCGGCGTTGGTCTCCTCGATGGCGCCAAGGATGTCTGCGGTGGAGGGGTTCATGGTCTGGCCGCCCGAGACGACGACGTCGACGCCGAGGGACTTCAGGATCGACTCCTGGCCGGAGCCGGCGGCGACGGCGACGAAGCCGAGGGGCTTCTTGGGGGCCTTCTCGGCGGCAGCGGCCTTCTGGTCCTCCGCGATCTTTGCGGTGCGGTCGGCTGCCTCGAGGTCCATGTTGTGGATGAAGACCTCGAAGATCTGGCCGAAGCCCAGCATGTACTCAAGGACCTTGTTCGGCTCGTTGGAGTGAACGTGGACCTTGTAGTCGGGGTAGGAACCGACGACGAGCTCGCAGTCGCCGAGGGTGGCGAGGTGCGTGAGGGCCTCATCGGGGTCGAAGGGCTTCTCGGCGTGGAAGAGGAACTCGTTGCAGTAGCGGAACTCCGAGCCCTCCCAGTCGTTGTTGAGCTCGATCTGGACCTTGGAGGAGACGTCGGACTTGGCGTCGGCAGCCGTGACGGTGGGGTCGAAGTCGGACAGCTCGCCGGCCTTGCCCTCGACGGCGTTGACGAAGGCCTCGAAGAAGGTCGCGAAGCCGTAGGCGCCGGAGTCGACGACGCCGTTCTCCTTGAGGACGGGCAGCAGGTCGGGGGTGCGCGCCACGGACTCGTAGGCCTCGACCACGAGGGCGTCGAGCATCTCGGTCGTGGTGATCTTGGTCTTCTCGAGCTTGTCGGCGCGGGTCGAGATGTCACGCAGGACGGTGAGGATCGTGCCCTCGACCGGCTTGCGGACCGCCTTGAAGGCGACCTTCACGCCGCGGCGCCAGGCGCGCGCGATGTCGACGGGGGTGGGCTCCTCCTGGTTCTTGGCCTCGCAAAGGCCCTCGGCGATGCCGCGCAGGATCTGCGAGGTGATGACGCCGGAGTTGCCGCGGGCGCCCATAAGGGAGCCGTGGGTGATGGCCTTGGCGATCTCGTCCATGGTGGCGTCGGCGGGAAGAGCCTGGACCTCCTTGACCACGGTGCCAAGGGTAAGCGACATGTTCGTGCCGGTGTCACCGTCGGGCACGGGGAAGACGTTGAGCTTGTTGACGTCCTCGGCCTTGTCGGCCAGGGCCTTGGCGGCCACGGGGAAGCAGGTGCGGATGACGTTGGCGATCATCTTTAGGAACCTCGGTTCGTTGAAGCGGTCAGTCTCGGCGGCGGCTTAACGCGCGACGCGCAGGCCCTCGATGTGGATCTTGACGTCCACGTCGGCGAGCTCGGCGATCTGCTTCAGGATGAAGCGGACGGAGCTCGTCAGGTTGTTGACGACGGAGGACATGTTGACGCCCTGCTCGACGATGACGTGGAGGTCGAGCTTGACCTTGCCGTCGGCGGCGGTGACGTCGATGCCCTTGCGCAGGCGGTAGGACGGAAGCAGGCGGACGACGCCGGTCTGGCCGTCGATCTCGGCCATGCCAACGACGCCGTAGCACTCGAGCGCGGCATAGCCGGCAAGGTCGGCGATGACGTCGTTAGAAACCTTGAGCGTTCCCGGAATAGCACCAGACATGAGGTCTCCTCTCGCGGAAGTGCTCCGTGGGTAGTTGGTACGCATTGACTAATTAAGGAAGTATACCGCACACGGGCGCTGCATGAAAAAGGGAGGCCGACTATGCGGCCTCCCTGCAAATTCTCAAGGAGAAATGCGCCTTAGCTGCGGGCGATCTTGCCGGACTTGAGGCAACGGGTGCAGACGTTGGCCTTACGCTTGTGGCCGTCGACGACGACGGTGACGCGCTGGATGTTCGGCTTGAACGTACGGTTGACGACGCGGTGGGAGTGGCTGATGGTGTGACCAGCAACCGGGTGCTTACCGCAGAACTCACAGACCTTCGACATGGTTAAAACCTCCTCGGGGGCGCGGCGCATGGCTGCGCCCGCAATTCACAAAGCCGTATGAATATAACACAGGCGCTCAGGCCTGCATACGAGAAACACAGGTGGATTGTGCAGTTTTTGTCACGGCTTGGAGCAGGAGTCGTGGGTTGGTGCGTTTTGTCGTGTTGCTCGGAGAGGCATTGTAGCCCTACCCGACCAAAATGGCGCGCAAAGGGACAGCATTTCCAGAAATTCCGCCCCGCCGAATCGTCGCGCCGGGCCGGGGGCCATGCCCCCGGATCCGCGGATCTTATTTGATGAGAAACGCCGCAAGCGCTCCCGCGCGGCAGACGGCGCGCGCGTCGGCGGAGGTGACGACGTTCGAGATTCCGAGGTCGGCAAGAAGCCCCATGGGCTTGTCCGCAAGCGGCCACTGCATGCCCTCAAGGTCGACGCGGGTGCCGGGCGCGACCGCCACCGCCGAGAAGGTGCGGCCCAAGGCGTCGGCGCCGAGCTCCCAAGCGCCCTCCCCCTCCGGGCGCAGCACGCGCAGCTCGAAGCCGTCCTCGACCATCCGCGCGCCCACGGCGGGGGCATCGGCGAGCAGGCCGATGACCGCGAGCGCGTGGTCGGGTCGGCCACCCGAGGCGCAGGTCAGCGTGACGGAAAGCGGGCGGGATCGCCGGGCGGCCTCGTGGGCCGCGCAGTCGAGGCCGAGCGCCAGGTCGGTCGCGTACTTCTCGGAAGGAAAGCGGATGTCTGCGCTCGCGTGCTCGCGGGCCCAGGCCGCGGCCTCGGGGCCCACCGAGTCGGCGTCGCCCGCGAAGACGTCGGGCTCCACGCCGGCGGAAAGGAGCGACTCGGCGCCTCGGTCGACGGCGACGACGTAGTCGGCCTCGGCGGCGAGGGCGCGCACGAGCTCAGGCGAGCTCGCCTCCGGGGACCCGTCGACGACAAGCGCGCGCAGGGGCTCCGCGCACGCGAGCGTCTCGGGGGTCCGCTCAAAGTCCTCGAGCAGGGCGAGCGAGAGCTCGGCGAAGCCGTGGACGTAGATGTCGCAGTAGGGGCGCACGTCCTCCTCGCGGCGGCCGTCGTGGTCGTTCATGAGCCCGACGACGCGGAAACCGGCCTTGTGGGAGGTCTGAACGCCGAAGGGCGCGTCCTCGAACACCCAGACGCCCGCGCGCTGCTCGGGGTCGTCGGCGTCGAGCCCGAGGCGGCGGCAGGCCTCCAAGTAGACATCGGGAAACTCCTTGTCGCGGCCGCCGACGTCCTCGGTCGAGACGACGTCGCGGAAGAACCCACGCAGGCCGTGGGCCTCGAGCCCGACCGTGAACTCACGCACAGGCGTCGAGCTCGCGACAACCATGGGAATTCCCGCGGCGGCGAGCTCGGCGAGGAAGTCCCGCGCTCCGGAGAACATCTTGATCTCATGGGCGTAGCAGTCACGCACGTGTGCGCACACCGCCTCGTAGACCTCCTCGGCGGAAGTGCCGAAGCCGAACTCCTCGTGGTCGATCACGCACATGTCCATGACCGTGAGCGGCTCCACGCGCTTAAAGAAGCCCTCGGGCATCTGGGCCCCGTAGTGGCGGAAAACCCACTCGGTAGAATCCGCCCACATGGCCATCGAGTCCACAAGGGTGCCGTCGACGTCGAAGATCGCGCCAAGAGGTTTCATGGATGTCCTTTCTTTGCGGCGCGCGTCCGCGAGGCAGACGGCGCGGCGTGTGTCGTAACTGAGTCATATTATGCCGTCAACTCGGGAGGATAGGTTTTCGGGTACAGTAATTGATGCTAACTACGCGAGTCACCGAAAGGGTACGAAAACATGGCACGTTACGATTATCGCTGCACTTCCTGCGACAAGGTCTTCGAGGTCGAGCACCCCATGGGCGAGACGCCTGAGGTCAAGTGCCCCGAGTGCGGCGGCGAGTGCGAGCGCGTCTTCGGCACGAACGGCATCGTCTTCAAGGGGTCGGGCTTCTACAACACCGACCAACGCGGCGGCTCGAGCTGCACCGAGGCCACGAGCGGCGGTTGCTGTGAGAGCTGCCCGAACGCCTAATCGCGCACCGCGGGGTTTCAGCGGTCGGGGCCGCCCCTCATCGGCGAGGGGCGGCCCTTCTTTGTGGACGCTGAACGGCAGCGGCGGCATCGCCCCGCTAAGAAAGCGCAGGTCCCAGCCCCCGACGGCTTCGTCTTCGCTAAGAAAACGCGAGTACCAGCTCTCCGACAGCCCTTCTTGCCAAGAAACCGCGGGTCCCAGCCTTGAAATTGAGCTGGGACCCGCGGTTTCTTAGCGGATAAGTTTCGGCAACAGCTGGAACTGGGCGTTTCTTAGCAAGAAGGGCGGCACGCAGCTGGGACCCGCGGTCATTCCGCGCGAATCAGGGCTGCTTCGCGCCGAGAACAACGAGGAAGGACGTGCGGGAGCCCAAGGTCGGGGCATCGTGAACGACACGCAAATCGAGCGGATCTATGCGGGGACCTACTGCGTGAGTTTCCTCCCCTCGCAGCGCAAGTACGCGCTCGCCCTGCGCACCCTCCTGCGCGAAAAGAAGGCAGAGAGCGGCCGCCTCGCTAAGGCCCAGCTCGAGGCCCTGAAGAGCCTTTAGCCCCACCTAACCCACCGATTGGAGTCATCATGCTTGACGAGCTTCTGTATATGCTGACTAGAAATCCCCTGCTCATCGTCCTTATCATCGTCGCCGCCTTCTTTATTGCAAAGAAGTCCGGGGCTTCGAAGAGCGGACGCGCCCAGGGCGGCAGCGCGATCGAGTCGGGATCACTTATAGCGGCCTTCGAGCGCCCCAAGCACATCAGCTTCTGGGATTTCTACGACGACAGCGCATGGCGCTAGGCACGAATAGCCCGTTCGCGTCCAACCCGATCAAATAAATCAACGTTTTGAGCGGCGCCCGCCGGCATTAACTCGCCTGCGGGCGCCGCCCTTTGCAAGCGCGTTACCCCAGGCAAACGTTTTGGGCATTTAACGTCTCCCGCGCTAGAATGTAAGCATAAATGTTTGATTAAATAATGAGGGAGGGGATTGGATTCGTGATTACACCAAGCTCGGAAATGTACTCTGACCTGCGCGAATTCGCAGGCATAACAAACCGCGACGCGGCACGCACCCTCATTTCCCCCACGGCGTGCTACGGCGACATGCCGCTTTCCAGCCGTATCCTCGACCGCCCGTTCCTCTCGACGAAGATCGTCCACGCGAAGCCGGGTAGCCTCGGGGCGTCCTGTTTCCAGGACTTTGGGGTAAGTTCCCAGACGCTCTACGCGCGCATCCTGAAGAGCCTCGGGGACGCGGACGCCCGCGAGCGCGCAAGCGCGCACTACGCGGGCGTCCGCTGTCCAAAGGATGTGCTCCGCGCTCGCCGCATGCGGGCTCGACGAGAACATCTACACGAACACCGTGAGGCGCATCAAGGCGGCACGCCTTGCCGCCGAGTCCGACCGCGGGGTTCTCTTCCTGCACCTCTTTATAGCCTGCGGGTGCCTCGGGGACCCCGCCGTCGCGGCGCTCAGCACCGAGCGGTTCATCGAGGGCAAGCTCTCGACCGCGCTGAGCACCCAGTCGGCGAGCGCCGCCAATGCCAGGTGCACCCGCCAAGAACCGCAAGGGCCCAGGCGCGTCGGGCTTCTTCGCATCATAGACGGCGCCGCGAAGCCCCCGTTGCACGTCGTCTCCACCGCTCCCGAGGGCACGGTCATCGGCTCGCTCGCAAACGGCGCGGACGACATCGCCGACGTCGATCCCTCGGTCTCTCGCAGGCACCTGCGCGTATGGCGCGAGAGCGGGGCATGGCTGGCGCGCGGCCTCGGATCCACGAACGGCTCCTACCTCGTGAGCGGCGAGACGCGCGAGAAGATCACGATCGAGCCGCCGAAATCGGAGCGCCCCGCGGACGAGGACTGGCCTGCCGTGCAGATCTCGAACAGCGACATGCTCTGCCTCGGCGCGTCCACGAGGTTCCTCGTGATGGCGCTCGCCGACTGACATCGGGCTTTTCTTGCCGAGCAAAAGAGTTGGCCAACACATCGGAGCCATCCGCGCCTACGATTTTCCCGAGAACCATTTTCGGCACCTCAGCACAAAGACGGAAAGGCACCTCATGGTGGACGACCAGAATACCCGGCTCATCGAGCTCGACTCGTTCGACACCGCGGCGGCGGTAGGGCCCGGCGAGGAGGCGCGGGCAAAGCGCCGCTTCATGACGCTGCTCGTCGACGCCTCCGCAAGCGGCGACCCCGCGAGGGCCCGCGTCCGCAGGGCGTACAACACCGAGGGGGAGACGTTCGCCGTAAAGAGCCTGTTCCCGCTCGTGGGGCCAGCCGCCGGAGTGCCCGAGGGCATGCCGGACGAGACGCTCCGGGCGCTCGCCTCGGCGTTTTTCGAGGAGTACCGCAACCTGTTTGCCGTGAGCAACCTGAAGGGCTTCCCCAAGGTGTACGGCTACGGCTTCTCGGGGCGCGCACCCGTCATGGTCATGGAGTGGATCGAGGGGCCGAACCTCCTGGAGGCGCGCCCGCTCCTGCCGCACGCGACTTCCCTCGGCCCTGAGCCCGCCGGCGTCGAGGCCGATGCCGTCGCCGCGATCGGCGAGGCCGCCGCGAGCGCGCTCGTCCAGACGACCTGCCTCGACTCGACGTTTGTCCACCGAGACATCTCGCCGAGGAACATCCTGCTCGACGCCTCGTCGCGAAGCGTCGCGGAGCAAGTCGCGGACGGCTCCTATGACGTGCGAATCGTCGACCTCGAGAGCTCCTGCATCGTGAGGCAGACCCCCACGACCTTCACCATGCGCAGCAACATCTGGCGTCACGGCACCCCCGAGTACGCCGCGCCCGAGATGCTCACCAACGACATCGAGGGCATCGAGAGGCTGCGTCTCTCCCCCTCGGTCGACGTCTACGCGCTGTGCAGCGTACTCTACGAGCTCTACGCGGGCCGGACGCCCTACGACGTGGCGTCCAGGCCGCTGGAGTCCCCCTACAGGATAAAGATGGCCGGCGCCCCCGCCGCGCTTTCTGCCCGCAGCAAGAAGGACGAGGGGCTCGTGGAGGCCATCCTCGCCGGAATCCGCCCCGATCCCGCGGAGCGCATCGGCGTGCGCGAACTGCTCGGACGTCTACGCGCCTGGCGCGCGAACAAAAGCTACCTGCCCGTGGCCGAGTGCACGGGCGGCAGGACCGCCGAGCCCGTCGCCGGAACCCACCTGGACATGACGGGCTCCGCGGGTGCCGGCGCACCGAGGCGCGTGGACACCACCCCCGCCGCGAAGCTTCCCGAGGACGGGGCCGCAACCGAGGCTTCCGCGGGCGCAAAGAAGGGCAAGGCGCTTCTTTCCCGCCGCGCGGCGGTCTTTCTTGGCATAGGGGCGCTCGGCGTCGCCGCGGCGGCCGTCGCCACGCGCGGGTTCGGCCTACTGCGCCCCCGCACGCTCGACGACTACAGCTGGGAGGAGCTCGCCGCGCTGGCCGGCCGCATCGCCGCGGCCGGCTCCGACGAGGAGGGCATAGTCATCGCGCGCGAGGCCGGCCTCGTAAACGCCGACGGCAAGCTCACAGACGAGCGGGTCAAGCGCTTCTCGCTCACGGACGGCTCAGCCGCCGAGGCGCAGATCGTGGGCTTCAGGGCCGACGAGCGCGCAGACGGCCAGGGCGTCGCGGGCATCAGCTTCCTCATGCGCACGCCCGTGGGAGATGCCCGCCCCATGAACGACACGGCGCAGACAGGCGGCTGGGAGCAGAGCTCCCTGCGTGAATGGATGGAAAACGAGATGCCGGCGCTTCTTCCCGCGGAGCTCGTCGCGCGCGTGCGCGAAGTGGCCAAGGTGTCGAACAACATAGGCGCCGTGGACGCCGGCGACGAGGCAGAGCTCACCCGGACCGCTGACGCGTTCTGGCTCCCCTCGATGAGCGAGCTGTGCGGCTGCCAGGGGCCGGAGACGTTTGCCGAGGGGTACGAGTACCTCAGCCATCTGTACAGCGACGAGGGCACGCAGTACCAGCTGTTCCGCGAGCTCGGGGTCTCGGGGCTCACCGAGAACGACGCGCTCATGCGGGAGGTCGACGGCAAGAGCGTCTTTTGGTGGGAGCGCACACCCTCGGCCGACGGATCGGTGGGTGCGGCCTCGACCGCGTTCAACCGCGTCATGCGAAACGGCGACGCCTTCTGCGGCGCCGTCCCCGGCGAGGCGCCCGACGAGCCCACCTACGTCATCCCCGGGTTTTGCCTGTAGTGCAGACGTCGCGCCGGATCGCTCCCAGGCCCAAGGCAGATCAGCTGTGCGGGCCGGTTGACGCCACCGTGCCGCACGTGATTCCCTGCGCCTCGAGTTTCTGTTGCTGAGCCTGGGCCTGGGCCTGGCTGTCGTAGATGCCCGCTATGGCAACGTTCTCCCCTTCGGCCCCCAAAGACGGCCAGTCGGACCTGTGGATCAGCTTGCCGTCCAAGCCGAGCTTAAAGAGGTATATAGCGACGGCCTCGGCCGTGGAGGCGTCGTCGCTGGAGTAGACCAGGACGGTGTAGAAACCGCTCGAGCGATGCGCGAGCAGAGGGCCCGCCCCGTCACTCGTCTGGACGCGCTCGAACTTGAAGCGCGTGGAGTCGGACCCGTCGGCCTTCGCGCCGTCGTCGTAGTTGACGGAGGTGGCGCGTGCCACGAGGTCGTCGACGGCCTTCTGTTTGGCGGCGGCCTCCTCGTCCTCCCGCTTCTGGTCCAAAGCCTGGTCGCGGGCGGCGGCGAGGGCGTCCTTGAGCTGATCGGCAGAGGCCTTGTCAAGCGCGTCGTCATGCTCGAGGTAGTCCAGCGCGGCATCGACCTCGTCGTCACCCACCTCGGCCATGTCGGCGCGAGAAAGGTCGATCTGCACGTCAGAGGAGGCGTCGAAGTCCACCGGAGGCACCTCGCCGACCTCGTCGGGGCTCGCGGGCACGTCCGGAGATTCGGGGTCGACGTCGGCCCCGCTGTCCAAGGCGATCGAGAAAGAAGTGCCTGGGACTGTGTAAATGCTGCCGTCCACGGCAATTGGCGACGCGGCGACCACAAGGTCATAGGTGCCCGGCAAAAGAACAAGCCCTGCCCCGTCGCTCGAGACGTACTGAACCTCGTCGACATCCCCGTCAGCGTTGGCCCCCGTCACGCGAACCGGGAGCCGGGAGGCTCCTGACGCGGTGTCCCAACCGTCACCGGACGCGCCGATGGCAACGTAGACGAGGCCATGGGCGCGCTCGTAGGAGAGCTTCTGGGCGGCAGCCCGGCGCTGCCCGGGCGCATAGACGCCGAAGTAGTATCCCGCAGTGCCGCCCAAGGCGAGGACCGCGACGAGCCCAGCCGCGATCACCGCCTTGGAGCGGCGGTTTCGCCCCTTGTCCGAGCTCGGGGCATCCGAGGTTTCGGCGGGCACAGCGTCCTTGACCAGCCGTGAGCCGCACTCAGTGCAGAAAACAGCGCCGTCGTCCACCTCGGTGCCGCAATGAGGGCAAATCATGGTATTTCCAATCGCTCGTCCTTCTTTTTTATGAATCTAGCACCGGGTTCCCCGGACTTGTTGCGCAACATACCGACACATCGCGGCGCCCAGGCCGCTCAGAAACAGCGGGCTCCAGCTCCTCGAAGGCCCTTCTTGCCAAGAAACGCTGGGCTCCAGCCTTAAGACGCTAAGAAACCGCAGGTCCCAGCCATGAAATAGGGCTGAGACCTGCGGTTTCTTAACGCCGTAAGCGCCGCGGCAGCTGGGACTGAGAGGTTCTTTGCGCGGCGGGCAACGCCTACCGGAGCGCGAGCGTCGAGAGAATCGTCGAGCAGCCATCGAGGGAGGTGTCGTCGTCCTTCTCGCCGGCGCTCAAAAGGCAGAACGTGTCGCCGTTGGAGAGCGCGTCCTGCTTGATCGCCTTGGTGTACCCGCCGTAGTCGATGGCGTCGCATAGGATGGAGAACATGGGCTGCTCGCCCTTATAGATGCGGTAGCGGCGGAAATGCTCGCCGGGATGTCCCTTGTCCTCGGGGAGGTCGTAGACGACGCTCCAATCGATGCCCCACTCGTCGGGCACGCTGAAGCTGAAGTCGTCACAGGAGTAGGCGTTGTCCGCCGTGTAGGAGCCGCATGTGAGCTCGGAGTCTCGCTTTTGGCGCTTCGCGTCGTCGAGGGAAGCCGTGGCCGCGCGGACGAGCGCCTGGGCGGCGGAAAGCGGGCTGCCAAGGTTGATGACGACGGTCTCGCTCACGTCCACGTCCTCGCCTTCGCGCAAGGCATCTCCCAACGTGATGGTCGCCTTCGAGCTTTTGGGCGACCAGACCTCGCCCTTTGCGCCGAGGGGCGACGCGAGCACGGAGAGCTCGTATTTGCCCTGCTTGAGGCTAATGCCAATACCGCAGGAATCGACGAAGGCGGTCGTGCTCACGGCGTTCACGTCGACATCGGTGCCCTCCACATGGACGGGGAGCCTGGAGGCGCCGACGTCGGTGTCCCAGCCCTCGGCCTTGACCGAGATCTTGACCGCATGGTCGGAGCGGTCGACGGTATTCGCCTGCGCGTTGGCATCCGATGCCTCTTGGGCGCCTTGCGCGGCAGGCGCTTTCTACGCGGGAAAGAAGTGCGGCCGGCGGCGCAACTTCCTCGCTAAGAAAACGCGACCTCTGGGCCGCCCGGCAACCGCGGCGCTAAGAAACGGCGACGTCTGGGCACCGGGGCGGGCCTCGCATTAAAAAAGAGCGACGTCTGGGCAAGCGCGCGCCCAGACGTCCGCGTTTCTTAGCGGCGACCGGGCCCAAGCGCCCAGACGTCGGCATTTCTTAGCAGCGAGCACGCCGCCGGCGCCGGCGCCCTACGCGAACTGCGAGCGGTAGAGGCTCGCGTACGCGCCGCCAGCGCCAAGAAGCTCCTCGTGCGTGCCCTGCTCGATGATGTCTCCGTGGTCCATGACGAGGATCAGGTCGGCGTCGACGATGGTCGAGAGGCGGTGCGCGATCACGAAGCTCGTGCGGTTCTCCATGATGGCCTCCATCGCGCGAACGATGGCCTGCTCAGTACGGGTATCGACCGATGAGGTCGCCTCGTCGAGGATCAGGATCGCGGGGTCGCAGAGCATGGCGCGCGCGATGGTGAGCAGCTGCCGCTGGCCCTGGCTCACGTTCTCGGCGTCGGACGTGAGCACGGTGTCGTACCCGTCGGGCAGCGTCCTCACAAAGAAGTCCACGTGCGCCGCGCGGGCGGCGGCCTCGATCTCCTCGCGTGTCGCGTCGGGCTTTCCGTAGGCGATGTTCTGGGCGATCGTGCCCTCGAACAGCCAGGCGTCCTGCAAGACCATGCCGAAGCGGCTGCGCAAATCGGCGCGGGTGAGCTCGCGCGTGTCCACCCCGTCGAGCGTGATGCGGCCGCCGTCGATCTCATAGAAGCGCATGAGCAGGTTGATGAGGGTCGTCTTTCCGGCGCCGGTGGCGCCCACGACGGCGACCTTCTCGCCCGGCTCGGCCACGAGGTTGACGTCGTGCATGAGAGGCTTATCGGGCGTGTAGCCGAAGCGCACGTGCTCGAAGGCCACGCGGCCGGCGCAGGGGCGCGGCAGCTCGGCGGGCTTAACGGGATCGGGCACGACCTCGTCGGCCCCGAGCAGGTCGAACACGCGCTCGGCGGCGGCGAGCGCGCCCTGAAGCATGTTCACGGTCATCGAGAGCTGCGTGAGGGGCTCGTTGGCCGTCGTCACGAACTGGAAGAACGACTGGAACACGCCGACCGTGATCTGCCCGGCGATGAGCATGCCGCCGGCAAGAAGCCCGCAGACCACCATGGCGAAGCGCCCGAGCAGGCGGATGGCGGGGCCGACGGCCTGCGAGAGGAAGTCGGCAAGCGCCCCTGCGTCGGCGAGCTCGTCGGCGGCGGCGCGTATCTCGGCAGAGCTCGCGCCGTCGCGCCCGAAGGCCTTGATCACGAGGCGGCCGGAGTAGGCCTCCTCGACCTTGCCGGTGAGGCGCCCGAGCGCGGCCTGGCGCTTGGCGTAGGCGTTGAGCGTGCAGGCGGCCGCCAGGCGCGTGAGCACGAGCGCGGCCAGCGAGAAGGCAAGGAAAACGCCCGCGAGCAGCACGTTGTACGTGATCATGATGCCGACCGCGCCCACGTACGTGAGCGCGCTGATGATGATCTGCAGAAGGCCGCGCTGCAGCACCTCGGAGACCTTGTCGAGGTCGTTCGTCGCGCGCGACAGCGTGTCTCCAGGCTGGTGCGCGTCGAAGTACGCAAGCGGCAGCCTCGCGATCTTCGAGGAGATCTGCCGACGCAGGTTGAGGTTGAGCCGCTCGGCGAAGCTCGCCATGACGAGCGTCTGGATGCTGTAGAAGATCCACGCGAGGGTCCACAGCCCGAGGAACGCGAGGATCTGCATGCCGCCGTTGGAGAGCGTGACGACATAGGTCTCCCCCGCCGCCTCGGCGGCCTGGATGTTGCCCCAGAGCAGATCGACGAGGCCCGCGCTGTATGCGGGCGCGGCGAGCGAGAAGACCACGTAGAACACGGCCGAGACGGTAGCCGCGGCGAGGCGCCAGCGCTCGCGGCCGGCGGCGTGCCACAGGCGGCGCGCGGTCCCGGCGGGGTCGCGGGCGACGTCCTCGTCGTCAGCTTGGGCGGCGCCCTTCTTGATGTCTTCGGACATGGCTACTCGCCTCCCTTGACCTGCGAGTCATAGATGGAACGGTATGCCGGGCACGTGGCGAGGAGCTCTTCGTGCGTGCCTAGGCCGACGACGCGACCGTCGCCGAGGACGACGATCTGGTCGGCGTCGCGGATCGTGCTCACGCGCTGGGCGATGATGAGCACGGCGGCGTCGGCGAGCTCGCCCTTGAGCGCGTGGCGCAGCGCGGCGTCGGTCTTGTAGTCGAGCGCGCTGAACGAGTCGTCGAAGACGTAGAGGTCCGCGCGGCGGGTGAGCGCGCGGGCGATGCACAGGCGCTGGCGCTGGCCGCCCGAGAAGTTCGTGCCGCCCTGCGCCACGCGCGCGGAAAGGCCGTCCTCGAGCTCATGGACGAATGCGCCCTGGGCGACGTCGACGGCGTGCCAGAGCCGCTCTTCGTCGGCGCGCTCGTCGCCGTGGCGGAGGTTGTCGGCGATGGTCCCCGAGAAGAGCCAGGCCTTCTGCGGCACGTAGCTGATGCGCGAGCGGAGCTCAGCCTGCGGCAGGTCGCGGGCCTCGACGCCCTCGAACTCGAGCACGCCGTCGGTCGCGTCGAGCAGGCGCAAAAGCAGCTTGGCGACGGTCGACTTTCCGGAGCCGGTGTTTCCGATGATGGCCGTGGTCTGGCCACGGTGCAGAGCGAAGTCGAGGTCGTGGAGAGTGTCCTCGTCCGCGTCGTCGAACCTGAAGCTCACGTGGTCGAAGCGGGCCACGGGGAGCTTCGGGTCCGCGCGGACCTCGCCCGTGCCCTTATCCTGGATGCTCGGCTCCATGTCGAGGACCTCGCCCGCGCGGGTGAGGCAGGCGAGCGCGCGCGGAACCTGCAGCAACGCGAACTGCGCCATCATCATGAACCACATGATGAGCATGGCGTACTCGATCACGGCGCTGATGGAGCCGACCTGCATGGCATGGGCGCCCACGCGGTCCATGCCGAACCAGAAGATTAGGGACTCGACCGCGTTCATCAAGAAGAACGTCATCGAGTCGGTGACGGCAAAGACGAGGTTCACGCGGATGGCGCGGCTCGCGTAGGCGTCGAACGTCTCGTCGAGGCGGGCGCGCTCGTCGGCGTCCTTGCCGAACGCGCGGATCGGGCGGATGCCCGTGATGACCTCGCGCAGGCGGACGTTCATGCGGTCGATGAAGCCCTGCATCACAAGGAAGATCGGCGCCGACTTGGCGACGGCAGCAAGGCTGATGGACAGGCATATGGCCACGACGATGAGGAGCAGCCATCCCATGGCGGGGTCAATCCCGAAGGCCAGCATGACGGCGACGACGCTCGTCACGGGAACGGGGCCCATCATGGTGAAGCACATGAGCAGGGTCTGCTGCACGACGTTGGCGTCCGAGAGGGCGCGCGTGACCATGGAGCCCGCCCCGAAGCGGTTGAAGTCGGCAGCGGAGAGCTTAAGCGAGTGGTCGTACACAATGGTGCGCAGGTCGCGACCTACGTTCGCGGCGAGTCGCGCCGCGAACCAGTAGCTCACGATGCAGCCGAGCGAACCCACGAGCGACGCCGCGAGCATGAGAGCGCCGTGGCGCCAGATGGCGTCTGAGCCGGCGCCCGTGGTCACCGAGTTGAGGAGCGCCGCGAGCTCGGTCGGCACGAAGAGCATGCCCGTGATGTCGCACAGCAGAAAGACTAGCGCCGCCACGGCGAGCCCCTTGTACGGCGCGATCAGGCGCACGAGCAGCTTAAACGACGCGCGCTTGGAATAATCACGCTCAACGGTCTCCTCGCTACTTGTCATCCTGCTCCCCCTCCAACAGCTCGAGCTCGACCTCGAGGGCCGCGACGTACTTGTTGACGAGGCGCAGCATCTCTCGCTGCTCGTCGACGCCAAGCGCCATGAACGCGGCGCGCTCGGCCTTGTTTGCCGGGACGATCTTCTGCTCGCAGAGCTCGTCGCCCGCCTCGGTAAGGCTCACGCACTTGGCCTTGCGGCTTCCCTCGCAGAAGTCCGTCTCCACGAGCCCGCGCGACTCAAGGGTGCGAAGCGCCGAGTTGACGGTCTGCTTGCTATAGAGGCACTCCTCGATGAGCATGCGCACCGAGGCACGCCCGCCGCTGGTGTAGATGGCGTACATAATCCAGTACGCCGACTCGGGCAGGCCGCAGCTCTGCGAGAAGGCATAGTAGAGCTTGTCGGCCCTGCGGTAGAGGCGGTCGAAGCTGCGGCTCCATGCCCCGAGGTCGATCAAGCCGTCCGCGTCGCGCGGAATTGTCGTTTCTTGTTCCATGGCCTTGAATTTCGTCCGGATTCGTACTTTCCGAAGCTATTTTAGTACGAGTTCGGATTAAATCAACGACAATTGTCGCTAAATCGGCGGCTGGCATGAGCCACCATAGATACGTCGTAGAATCACTGCCGGAGGCGATGTATATGGTCGATGATCAGTTCGCGTGGAGGCTGGCGGCCGAGCTCGTGCGCATCGAGAGCACGGACCCCGGGACCTATGAGGACGCTATCGAGAAGCACATAAAGCAGCTGGTGGAGCGGCATGTGGCGACGCTGCCGGGCTGGCTTTCCGAGGCAATCCGCACAACAGAGGTCGAGGCGCTCCCCGGAAGGCGCGACCTCATGGTCCGCGTAGCCGGCACAAGCGACGAGCCCGCGCTCGTCTACTCCTGCCACATGGACACCGTCACGCTCGGCGACGGCTGGGACGTCGCCACGCCGGCGCTCGGGGGCGTCGTCGCGGGCGAGCGGCTCTACGGCCGCGGCGCCTGCGACATGAAGAGCGGCCTCGCCTGCGCCATCGCCGCGTTCTTCTCGCTGCTCGACGAGGCTGCGGCCAAGGGCTCGCTTCCCCGCCGCGCCTTCGCGCTGCTGCTCTCCGTCGACGAGGAGGACTTCATGCGCGGCATCGAGGCGGCGATCGCCGCCGGCCTCGTCGGCGCGGACGAGTGGGTCGTCGACACCGAGCCCACCGACGGACAGGTCCAGGTCGCGCACAAGGGCCGCACCTGGTTCGAGGTGACGATGACGGGGCAGACGGCGCACGCGAGCCAGCCGTGGAAGGGCGCCGACGCCGTGGCGGCCATGGCAGAGGTCGTCTGCGAGCTGCGACGCTGGTGCGCGGCGCTCCCCGAGCATCATGAGCTCGGGCGCTCGACCATAACGTTCGGCCAGATCGAGGGCGGCTACCGGCCCTACGTCGTGCCCGACTCCTGCAAGCTGTGGATCGACATGCGCCTCGTCCCTCCCGCCTCGACCACCTCCGCCCGCACGGCCGTCGAGACGGCGATCGCGCGCGCCGAGGAGCGCGTGCCCGGCAACCGGGGCAGCTACGAGATCACGGGCGACCGACCGCCCATCGAGCGCGACCCCGGCTCTCCCCTGCTCGCGGCGCTTCTTTCCGCCGCCGAGGAGGAAGGCGCCCCGGCCGAGGTCGGCTTCTTTACCGGCTACACCGACACCGCCGTCGTCGCCGGCACCTGCGGCAACAAGAACTGCATGAGCTACGGCCCCGGTTCGCTCGCGCTCGCCCACAAGCCGAACGAGTACGTGCCGCGAGCCGACGTCCTGCGCGTCCAGCGGGTGCTCACCCGGCTTGCGCTCGATACCTGCCTGTAGCGCGCCCCACCAAACAAGGAACAAAGAAGCCCCGCCGGCCTGCGATTGGGCACAGGCCGGCGGGGCTCGTCTTGCCAAGCGATGGGCCGCGCCCCTAGAGCAGCTCGGCGATGTCACGCACGAGGCGCTCGGTCTTTTTCCACCCGAGGCAGGCGTCGGTGATCGACTTGCCGTAGACGCCGCCGTCGACGGGCTGGTTGCCGTCCTCGATGTAGCTCTCGACCATGAAGCCCTTGACCATGCGGCGCACAAGGTCGTTGCGCTTGCAGCTCTCGAGCACTTCTTTGCAAATGCGCGGCTGCTCAAGCGGCCTTTTTCCGGAGTTGTCGTGGTTGCAGTCGACGACGACGGAGGGGTTTGCGAAGTCGGCGTCGAGGTAGCGGCCGGCAAGGCGCTCGAGGTGCTCGTAGTGGTAGTTCGGGTAGTTGCGCCCGTCGAGGCCGATGTAGCCGCGGAGCACGGCGTGCGCGAGCGGGTTGCCGGTGCACTCGACCTCCCAGCCGCGGTAGATGAAGCTCTGGCGGGCCTGGGCGGCGTAGATGGAGTTGAGCATGACGCTCGTCGAGCCGGCGGTGGGGTTCTTCATGCCCACGGGCACGCTGATTCCGGCGGCCACGAGGCGGTGCTCCTGGTTCTCGACGGAGCGGGCGCCCACGGCGACGTAGCTCAAAAGGTCAACGAGGTACTGGTAGTTCGTGGGGTAGAGCATCTCGTCGGCGGTAAAGAAGCCCGTCTCCTCGATCACGCGCAGGTGCATGCGACGAACGGCCTTGACGCCCTCGAGCAGGTCGGCGGGCGCCTCGGGGTCGGGGTTGTGTAACAGGCCCTTGTAGCCGGTGCCCTTGGTTCGGGGCTTGTTGGTGTAGACGCGCGGGATGACGATGAGCTTGTCCTTGACCTCGTCGGCAACGCCGGCGAGCCGGTGCATGTAGTCGAGGACCGAGTCCTCGCGGTCGGCCGAGCACGGGCCGATGATGAGCAGGCGGCGCGGGTCCTCGCCGCGCATGACGGCGGCGACCTCGGCGTCGAAGGCGGCCTTGCGCTCCGCGAGCTCCGCCGAGAGCGGCAGCTCCTCACGGACCTCCTTCGCCATGGGCAGGTGGCGCTTGAAGTTCATTGACATGGGGTAGCACTCCTCCACTCGGGTTTTAGCGTTGTCATTATCGATGGTCGCGGCCGCGCGGGCAACGCAGAAGGCTAACATTGGTCACGTACGTAACAAAGAAGAGACAGGAGGGACCATGCCCTGCACCACGATCCTGGTGGGCAAGAAGGCGAGCTTCGACGGCTCGACCATCATCGCCCGCAATGAGGACTGCTCGACCGGAGAATTCTGCGAGAAGCGCATGAGCGTCGAGAACGCCGCGGGAAAGAAGACCTACAAAAGCGTCATCGGCCACCTGGAGGTCACGCTCCCCGAGGGCGGCGGGCGCTACACCTGCATGCCGAACGCGGACCTCAAGGAGGGTCTGTGGGAGTCGGCGGGCGTGAACGCCCGCAACGTCGCCATGAGCGCGACCGAGACCTTGACCTCAAACGAGCGCGTGCTCGCGGCCGACCCCCTCGTGGCCTACCGCGCCGCCGTCGGCAAGCCGGGCGAGCCGGGATACGAGCCCGAGAGGCTCGGCGGCATCGGCGAGGAGGACATGGTCACGCTCGTGCTCCCCTACGCGACGAGCGCCCGCGACGGCGTGCTGCGCTTGGGCGCGCTTCTTGCCGAGCACGGCACCTACGAGATGAACGGCATCGCGTTTTCGGACGTCGACGAGATCTGGTGGCTCGAGACCGTGGGCGGCCACCACTGGATCGCGCGCCGCGTGCCCGACGACTGCTACGTCACCATGCCCAACCAACTGGGGCTCGACTCCTTCGACCTCGACGACGCCCTCGGCGAGGGGCGCGAGCACCTGTGCTCGCCCGACCTGCGCGAATTCATCGAGGACAACCGCCTCGACCTCTCGCTCGACGGGCGTCTGAACCCGCGCGACGCTTTCGGCAGCCGCTCGGACTCCGACCACGTGTACAACACGCCGCGCGCCTGGGACATGCAGCGCTGGCTCAACCCGTCGGCAGGCCCCTGGGAGACGGCCGCCGCGCACGAGGAGTTCGGGCCCGAGTCCGACCGCCTGCCGTGGTGCCGCGTGCCCGAGCGAAAGATCACGATCGAGGACGTCAAGTACGTGCTGAGCCTGCACTACCAGGGCACGGCCTACGATCCCTACGGCCACATCGGCACACCCGCGACGCGCGGGCTCTACCGCCCCATCGGCATCAACCGCAACTGTCAGCTCGCGGTCCTGCAGATCCGCCCCTACGTCGACGAGCAGCACCGGGCACTGCAGTGGATCGCGCTGGGCAGCAACGCCTTCAACGCACTCGTGCCCTTCTTCACGCAGGTCGACGAGGTGCCCGCGTACGTGAACTCGACGCCCAAGGACGTGACGACCGACAGCTTCTACTGGGCGAACCGCCTCATCGGCGCCATGGCCGACGCCTCCTACTCCGCCTGCCTGCCCCACGTCGAGCGCTACCAGGAGAAGCTGCAGTCCGAGGCCACGCGCCTCGTGCACGCCTGCGACGCCGAGGGAGGCGACCCGTCTGCCGCCAACCAGGCCATCGCCGACGTCGCGCGCAAGCGCACCGACTGCCTACTGGGTCACGTGCTCTTTGCCCGCAGCGCCGAGATGAAAAACGCCTTCTCGCGCTCCGACAACTAAGCCGGCGACGCGCCGAGGCCTCGCCTCGTCCCCGTTTTGCAAAAAGTCGGTGTCTTAATCCGAGACCCCCGAGTATCCCATCGAATTCGAGCCCAGCCAAGTGGGCAAACACTGCGAATCCGAGGGGCTCTACTCGGGGGTCCTGATTTAAGACGCCGACTTTTGCGGATTTAGCCGCAAGTTTCGCGATTACCCTACTCGTCGTCCTCTTCAGGCCTGACGCCGGCGAGCGAAAGCCCGTAGAACAGGCCGAATAACAGGAAAATCAGCGGAATCGTCATGGACGCGAGCAGCATGACGGCGAAGATCGTCGCCACGCCGTTGGGCAGCACCGGAATGAGGACCGGCGATAGCAGGAACGCGATCGTGGGGGCGAGCCCGAGCACGCGCCAGGCGACGCGCATGCGCGCGCCGAGCTCGAGGTTGAACTTCTTTACCAGCAAGGTGGTGAGCAGGGCGGCGACGGAGAACGCGCCGACCGGGCGGGCGTAGACGCTCAGCGCGAGCAGGGCAGTGTTGTCCCCGAACTCGCCGCCCAACGAGGCGGACCAGGCCAGAAAGACAACGCACAGGACGGAAACGGCGCCCCAAGCGACGAGATTGCCGACATATGTAGTCTTCTTCATGACATAACTCCTCAACAGCTATGGGGTATGCTCAAAAGCGACATTAGAGTATAGCCCGCCGAGCCGCGGCTGACCAAACATTCAAGGATGGCAAGGCGCATGCAGAAACAGCTGGCACAGACCGACCTGGCCTCTGGGCTACGCCCCAATGGGCGCCGCTACACCCTTGGCGAGGAGATCGCCAACTCCGTGAGCCACGGCGTCGGAGCGCTTCTTTCCATCGCCGCGCTCGTGCTGCTCATCGTGCGCGCGGTGTCGCACGGCGGTGGCATCCGCCTCGCCGCCGCCCTGCTCATGGGCATCGGCCTTCTGGTCGAGTATCTCTTCTCGACCCTCTACCACGCCATAGCCCCCGAGAAAGCCAAGCGTGTGTTCCGCGTCCTCGACCACTGCGGCATCTACCTGCTCATCGCCGGAAGCTACGCGCCCTTCGCGTTCGTCGCGCTCGGCGAGCACGGCGGCGTCGGGCTCGGCATCGCGGTATGGGCGATCGCTCTGGTGGGCATCGTTCTCGAGTGCTTCATGCGCGAGCGCCAGCCTAAATGGCTCACCTCGCTCATCTACGTCCTGCTCGGCTGGGCCGTCGTCTTCCACATCCGCGACCTCTTTGCGGTGCTGTCTCCCGGCGCGTTCTGGCTTTTGCTCGCCGGCGGCATCAGCTACACGGTGGGCGCGCTCTTCTACATCCCAAAGAAGGTCCCCTACCTGCACTTTATTTTTCACATCTTTACTTTGGCCGGCAGCGTCTGCATCACCCTCTCCGCGCTTCTCTTCGTGCTGTAGCGCGCGGCGCAGCGTACCCGCTGAAATCCCAAGTTCCAGCTATTTGACGTTCAGCTCCGCTAAGAAACCCCGGGTTCCAGTCGCAATTCATAGGCTGGAACCCGGGGTTTCTTAGCAATCGAACCAGTTTAGGAGCTGGAACCAAGCTTTTCTTAGCGCAACCAGTCACACGCCTAGCCGTTGGGCTTCGCACGGAAAACCGCCCTTTAACCTGTGGCGCAGTTCCGCGCGAGCCGGTCGCGACTTAATGTCGCGACCGTGCGAGCAGGACTGTCCGAGCACACAGGTTAAAGGGCGGTTTTCCGTGCGAGCCTACCAGCGTCTACGCCTTGACCTCGAACTTCTCGCGGCACTTCGGGCACGTCACGCGCAGGCGGCCCTTGCCGCGGGGCACGCGGACCTTCTGGCCACAGTGGGGGCACTTGACGTGCTTGAACTGCTTCGCCTCGGCAGCAGCGGCCTTCGGGTTCTGCAGCCAAGGACGCGCCGGCCCGATGGCCTTGAGGAAGGCGGCGTTCTCGCGGGAGCGGGAGCCGAGGTTCTTCGACTGGATGCGGAAGCCGGCGTAGACGATGAGCGCGAGCGCGAGCCAGCCAACCCACGCGGCCTTGGCGAACAGATTGATGACCACCAGCAGAAGCGCGAGATAGACGCAGGCGATGGCCAAATCGTCCGGCCCTTGGCGGCCGCGGAGCCACTCGGCTGCCTTACGCTGGGCCTCGGCGTTCTTCTCTTCCCAGTCCTTCTTTGCCATGAGGCGAGTCCTTTCGAGTTCCATGCAAAGGCGCGGCAGGACCGCCGCGCCCGAATTAACGCTCTAGTTTTACCCAAAGCGGGGAGGCTCTACTCCCCCGCGGTCAAACAGCCTTAGCGGCCGATGCCCATCACGTACGCGCGGGCGAGCTTCTCGGTCTCGACGATCGCGTCGACGTGGCAGCGCTCGCGGCCGTGGGTGTTCATGCACGCCATGCCGAACGCGGCGCAGGCGACGTCGTTGGCGTTGTTGAAGCCGGCGTTCGCGTCGGTCGAGTAGTGGAAGCAGACCTGGGTGTTCCACTTCTGGTCGTCGCAGGCCTCCTCGGCGCAGGCGATGAGGGTGTTCGTGAGCTCCCAGTCGTAGGGACCCTTGGCGTCGGAAGTGATGATGCCCACGTTGTGCTCGTCGGAGTCGTAGTCGGGGCCCACGAGCGTGATGTCGACGGCCACGTACTCGTCGACGTCCCTGGGCACCCACGCGCCGCCCTGGCCGATCTCCTCGTTGATGGGGAACGCGAAGACGGTGTCAAAGGCGGGCTTCTGGCCGGAGGACTTGAGCCATGCGAGGATGTCGAGAAGGACCGCGACGGCGGCCTTGTCGTCGATGTGGCGGCTCACGATGTAGCCGTTGTCGAACTCCTCGTAGTGCGGGTCGATGCCGATGATGGCGCCCTCGGTGATGCCGAGCGCGCGGGCGTCGTCGGGGGTCTTCACGTCGCCGATGACCGAGACGAACATGTGGTTCTCGTCGCGGGTCTCGGTGCGGGCGTCCTCGAAGACGTGGACGGAGTGCTTCTCGCAGATGACCTGGCCGGCGATCGCGGAGCCGTCGCGGCACAGGATAGAGCAGGTCTCGCCCTCGATGCTGTGGTAGTTGATGCCGCCGAGCTGGCGCACGCGCAGGGTGCCGTCGGCGTTGAAGCCGCGGACGATGAGGCCGATGGTGTCGAGGTGCGCGCCAAGAAGGACGGTTTTGCTCGAGTCGGCGCCGGGAACGCGCACGTAGGCGCAGCGGCGGGAATCGGTGTACATCTCGTAGCCCATCTCGGAGAGGGTGTCGCCGAGCCAGGCGTGGATCTCGGGGTAGTAGCTCACGGGGCTGTCCACCTCGACGCACTCGCGAAGCAGGCGCTTGAGCTCAGAAGGATCGATCGAATCGAGCATGAGGTCCATTGGTTTTCTCCTTAACGACTCTGGTGACTCGAATGATGAACGGACTGTCTTCCACTATTACGCGTAAAGGGCGACGAGGTGCTCGAGGATGTCGACAAGCGCCTCGAGCTCCGGCACGGGCACGAACTCGCGGACGCCGTGGGCGTTGTAGTAACAGCCCGAGAGGTTCGCGCACGGGAACCCGCGGAACGAGAGCTGCGAGCCGTCGGTGCCCCCGCGCATGGGGACGCACTCCATCTGACAGCCGATCGAATCGTAGGCCTTGCGGGCGTTCTCGACCAGGTGCGCGTTCTCGGGCAGCGTGACGACGTCGGCGAGGTTGTGATACTGGTCCTCGATCTGAATGGTGAGCACGTCGTCGCCGATCTGCTCGTTGACCATCTCGACCGCGCGGCGCATGAGGTCCTTGCGGCGCTCGACCTGGGCCTGGTCGTGGTCGCGGATGAGGTAATCGGCAGACGCCGCCTCGCAGTCGCCGCTCATGCGCTCGAGGTAGAAGAAGCCGTCGTAGCCCTCGGTGTACTCAGGGCGCTCGGCGGCGGGAAGGAGCTGGTGGAAGCGCATGATGGCCTCGGAGGCGTTGATCATCATGCCCTTGGCCGTGCCCGTGTGGCAAGAAAGGCCGCGGGCGCGCACCTTGGCCTCGGCAGCGTTGAAGGTCTCGTAGCAGAACTCGCCGAGCGGGCCGCCGTCGATGGTGTAGCCGAAGTCGGCCCCGAACTTCTTGAGGTCAAGAAGGGCGGCGCCGTGGCCGATCTCCTCGTCGGGAACGAACGAGACGGCGAGGCGCGGGTGCGCAAGCGTCGGGTCGGCCTTCAGGCGCGCGAGCAGGCTCACGACCGCGGCGTCGCCGGTCTTGTCGTCGCCGCCGAGCAGCGAGGTGCCGTCAGTGGTCACGATGTCGTAGCCGACCATCTGCGCAAGGCGCGGGTTGGTCTCGGGCGAGACCGCGACCTCGCGTCCGTTACGGTCCCGTCCGATGACGAGCTTGCCGCCCTCGTAGTGCTTGACCTCGGGGTGCACGGGGCTACCGACGCTCTGCCAGGCGGTGTCGATGTGGCAGCAGAAGCCCAGGCAGGGCTTGTCCTCGGAGCCTGCCGACGCGGGCCAGTGGGCCGTCACGTAGGCGTGCTCGTCGACCTCGACGTCCTCGGCGCCGAGCTCGCGCAGGTCGTCGGCGATCACGTTGGCGATGTCGAACTGCTCAGGCGTCGAGGGAACCTTGTCTGCCGTCAAGGGATTGGACTGGGACGGCACCGCGCAATACCTCAGAAACCTATCAAGAACATCAGACATACAAATATCTTCTTTCCTATTTTTCCGTAACTAGCACGCAGTGGCCGCCGGCGAAGGCGCCCGCCGCGCGTCGAGGACACTCCAGGCTCCGGTCCTCCTGCCCAAGTGAGTTCCGCACGAGCCGGAGGAGACTAAACGTCTCCTCCGCGCGAGCAGGACTGTCGAGCTTGGGCAGGAGGACCGGAGCCCCCAGGTTAGCGCTAGATCGCGACGGGCGCCTTCTCCTCGTCGGTGAGCCCCTCGTCGAACAAGTGGCAGGCGCACTTGTGGCCCGGCTTGACCTCGCGCATCTCGGGCTCGCGCTCGCAGCACACCTTCATGCAGTGCGCGCAGCGGGTGTGGAATACGCAGCCGGCGGGCGGGTTTGTCGGCGAGGGGACATCGCCCTCAAGGATCTTCTTGTCCTGGATGCGCTCGTGGCGGATGCGCGGGATGACGTCGAGAAGGGCCTTGGTGTAGGGGTGCAGCGGCTCGGCGAACAGCTCGTCCTTGCTCGCGAGCTCCATCGTATGGCCGAGATACATGACCATGACGGTGTCGGAGATGTGCTTGACCACGCTGAGGTCGTGGCTGATGAAGATGTAGGAGAGGCCCAGCTTCTCCTGCAGCTCCTCAAGCAGGTTGATGACCTTGGCCTGGACCGAGACGTCCAGCGCGCTCACAGGCTCGTCGCACACGACGATCTGCGGCTCGAGCACGATGGCGCGGGCGATGCCGATGCGCTGGCGCTGGCCGCCGGAGAACTCATGCGGGTAGCGGTACTTGAACGCGAGGTCGAGGCCGACGGCCTGCATGATCTCCTCGACGCGGGCGTCGCGCTCCTCGCGCGTCTTGTAGGTGCCCGCGATGTCGATGGGCTCGGCGATGATGTCGGCCACGGTCATGCGGGGGTTGAGCGAGGAGTAGGGGTCCTGGAAGATGAGCTTCATCTGCTGGCGGGCGCGGGTGAGGTCGTCGCCCTTGAGCTTGGTGAAGTCCTCGCCGTCGAGCCAGACCTCGCCGGAGGTGGGCTCGGTCAGGCGCAGGATGCACTTGCCCGTGGTCGACTTGCCGCAGCCGGACTCGCCGACGATGGCGAAGGTCTCGCCGCGGTGCACCTCAAAGGAGGCGTCCTCGAGCGCGTGCACGCAGGCGCCGGACTTGCCAAAGAGGCCCTTCTTGATGGGATAGTGCTTGGTGAGGTGCTCGACCTTGAGCACCACGTCGTTGTTCTGTGCGTCCTTGGACATGGTCTACTCCCCCCACTTCTGGGCGTCGAACTTCCAGCAGGCCACGGTGTGGTTCTCGTCGCCGTCGAGCGGGGCCACGTGCGGGCACTCCCTGCGACAGACGTCCTTGGCGTACGGGCAACGCGGGTGGAACGGGCAGCCGGTCGGCAGCTCGTCGAGCATAGGCACGTTGCCCGGGATGGCGTAGAGCTTCTCGACCGCGTCGTCCATCGACGGGATGGAGTTGATGAGTCCGATGGAGTACGGGTGCTTGGGGTTGGTGAAGAGCTCGCCGGCGGTGGTGTACTCCACGAGGTGGCCGGCGTACATGACGGCGACCCAGTCGGCCATCTCGGAGACGACGCCCATGTCGTGCGTGATCAGCATGACGGCGGTGCCGAGCTCCCGGCGCATACGGTCGATGAGCTGCAGGATCTGCGCCTGGATGGTCACGTCGAGGGCCGTGGTGGGCTCGTCGCAGATCAAGAGCGCGGGCTGGCACGCGAGGGCCATGGCGATCATCACGCGCTGGCGCATGCCGCCGGACAGCTCGTGCGGGTAGCTGTTGAAGACCTTCTCGGGAGCGGGGATGCCCACGAGCTTGATCATCCGCAGGGCGCGCTCGTCGGCTTCTTTCTTGCCCATCTTGGGGTTGTGGACGAGGATGCCCTCGCGGATCTGCAGGCCCGCCTTCATGACGGGGTTGAGCGAGGTCATGGGCTCCTGGAATATCATGCCGATCTTCGAGCCGCGGTAGGCGCGCATGTCGTCGCGCGAGAGCTTGGCCAGATCGGTGCCCTCGAGGTTGATGGAGCCGCCCACGATCTTCGCGGGGGGGGTCGGGAGCAGGCCCATGATGGAGAGGGCCGTCATCGACTTGCCGCAGCCCGACTCGCCCACGACGGCGAGGGTCTCGCCCTTGCGCATGACGAAGCTCAGGTTGCGGATGGCGGGCAGCGCGCCGTCCTCGGTAAAGAGAGTCACGCACAAGTCGTCGACGTCAAGAAGGACCTCGGCCTTCATTGACTCGGCGAGCTTCTGCTCGAGCTCGCCGGCGAGCTCGTCGCGCAGCCCGGCGTTGAGGGAGACGTTGGTTTCTTCGGTCATGGTTCTCCCTCCTTAGGAGCGCATCTTGGGGTCGAGGGCGTCGCGCAGCGCGTCGCCGAGCAGGTTGAAGGCCATGACCGTGATGATGATGGCGATGCCCGGGATCACGGAGTAGTACGTGCTCGTCTGGATATAGGGCTGGGAGGCGGAGATCATCTGGCCCCAGGAGCTCATCGGCGGCTGGACGCCGAGGCCGAGGAACGAGAGCGACGCCTCGGACAGGATGGCGCTCGGGATGCCCAGGGTGGAGACGACGATGAGGGTCGAGACGCAGTTGGGCAGCAAGTGCTTCATGATGATGCGCAGGGGCTTTCCGCCGGACAGGATGCAGCTCTGGATGTACTCGGAGCCCTTGAGGCGCATGACGTCGCCGCGGATGAGGCGGGCGGTCGAGGTCCAGCCCAGAAGGCCGAGCGCCACGTAGAGATTCACGAGGCCGGGGCCCATGGCGAACATCACGACGATGGCAAAGAGCAGGAACGGGAAGCTTGAGAAGACCTGGATCACGAAGGAGATCACGGCGTCGACCTTGCCGCCGAAGTAGCCGGCGCAGACGCCGGCGGCGAAGCCGATCACAAGCGCGATGGCCTGTGAGACGACGCCGACCGACAGGCTGATGCGGCAGCCGTAGATGACGCGGGACAAGACGTCGCGGCCGTACTCGTCGGTGCCGAAGAGGTGGGCGCCGCCGGGGGCCTTGAGCATGTTCGTGATCTCCTGGGCATCGGGGTCGTAGGGCGCCAGGAGCGGCGCGAGGATGGCGACGAGGCACAGGATGCCCACGACCACCAGGCAGAGCATGCCGAGCCTGTTCTTCTTGAAGATGTTCCACGAAACGGCCCAGTAGCTCTGGGCGCGCTTCTTTGCGCCGGGCTTGCCGGCGTCGATGGTCTGGGCGGCCTCGGCGGCGACGCGCTCGGTCTCCTTGACCTTGGAATCGTTCTTGTCGCTGGAAAGAAGTGCCATTACTCAGCCGCCTCCTCTCCGAGTCGGATGCGCGGGTCGGCGACGCCGTAGAGGATGTCGACCACGAGGTAGACGACGACGCAGATGAGCGCGATGTACATGACGCCGCCCTGGATGAGCGGCAGGTCGCGGGCGTTGATGGCGTCGAGCAGGAGCTTGCCCATGCCCGGCATGGCGAAGATCGACTCGATCAGGATGGAGCCGGTGAAGATGTCGCCGAGCTGGGTGCCCGCGATGGTGATGATGGGGATGAGGGCGTTGCGCAGGCCGTGCTTCAAGATGATGACCCACTTGCTGATGCCCTTGGCCTCGGCCGTGCGCATGAAGTCCTGCGAGAGGACCTCGAGCATAGAGGTGCGGGTCACTCGGGCGATCGAGGCGGCATAGCGCACGCCGAGCGCGACCGTCGGCAAGACGAACGCCTGCCAGGTCTTGATGCCCGACAGCGGGAACCACTTGAGCGTGAGTGCAAAGACGATCTGCAGGATGACGGCCATCCAGAACGACGGCGCGCTGATGCCGAAGATGGACAGCGCCATGAGGATACGGTCGGCCGCGCGCCCGTGGTTGACGGCCGCGACGACGCCCACGACAAGGCCCAGGGCCAGAGCGAAGACGTAGGCGAAGGCCGCGACCTTGACCGTGGTGCCGAAGGCCTGGCCCATGAGCGTGACAACCGCCTTGCGCTGGGTGTAGGACGTGCCGAAGTCGCCGTGCAGCATGTTGGTGAGCCAGTTGGCGTACTGCTCGAGGACGGGCTTGTTCAGGCCCATCTGCTCGCGGACGCGCTGGATTGTGGCCTCGTCGGCCATGTCGCCCACCATGACGCGCACAGGGTCGCCCGGCACGATGTTGAGCACGAAGAACGTGATGGCGCTGATGGCGAAGATGACGCCCAGCGCCAGCAAGATCCTCTTGATGAGATAATCTCTCATCCCTGGTCCTTTCTCCTCGCGACGGCACAGGGGCCGGATGGGGCCCTGCGCGCCGCCTTACATAAACTGGGAGCGTCCCGGCCGCACTATGACGGTCGGGACGTCCCTTATATTACGATGAAAAGCTAATCAAAAACTTAGCCAATTGCGTAGTTCGGGTCCGAGGTGTCGACGTCGAGGTCGAAGAAGTGGTAGATCAGGTTGCCGACCTTGGCGTTCTTGACGTAGGACTTCGCCACGAAGGTGCCCTCGGGCCAGAACAGCGGGATGGTTGCCCAATCCTCGTGGACGATGATGTTGTCGGCCTGCTTGTAGAGCTCGGCGCGCTCATCGGGGTCCTGGGACACGCGGGCGCGGGAAAGAAGGTCGTCGACCTCGGGGTTGTTGTAGAACGAGGACTTCTTTGCGGCGTTTCCGCTGTAGAAGTAGGTGTACATGTGGTTGTCGGCGTCGGCGTAGAGCGGGTACCAGCCGAGCGCGGTGACCTCGAGGTTGCCGTCGGCCCAGTCGGAGGACCAGACGCCGCTGTCCTCGACGGAGAGGTTCATCGTGACGCCGATCTCCTTCCAGTAGGACTGCACGACCGTCATGTACTTCTCGTACTGGCCCTTGCGGACCTTGCAGTCGAGGGTGAGGTTGGAGACGCCGGCCTCCTGGAGCAGCTGCTTGGCCTTCTCGGGGTCGTACTCGAGCACCGCGGAGTCGTCGTGGCCCGGGGTCTGCGGGGCGAGCCAGCAGCCCGCGGGGATGCCCGCGCCGGAGAGGGTATTGTCAATGAGCGCCTGGCGGTCGATGGCCAGGGAAAGCGCCTCGCGGACCTTCGGGTCCTTAAGGTTTTCGGAGTCGAGGTTCAGGTTCACGAAGTGCACGCCGAGGGTCTCGTACATGGTGATGAGATCCTTGACGTCGGGGTCGGACTTGTACTGGGCAAGAAGGTCGGGGGACAGGTCGCACCAGTCGATGTCACCGTTCTTGAAGGCCATCAGCTTGGTGTTGTTGTCGTCGTAGTAGATGACGTCAATCTCGTCGAGTGCGGGCTCGCCGTCGTGGTAGTCGGCGAACTTCTCGAGGACGATCTCGGTGGTGTCGTCGTTGGAGCTGACCTTGTACTTGCCGGTGCCGACGCAGTCGGTGCCCCAGCCCCACTTGTCGCCGGCGGCCTCGCAGGCGGCCTTCGGGAAGATCTGGGCGTAGGAGATGCCCAGGTTGTTCACGAAGGAGGCCATGGGATCGGTGAGGACGAAGGTGAAGTGGGTGTCGTCCTCGACGGTCAAGCCCTCGAGCTCGGTGGCGGTGCCGGCGAGCATCTCGGCCGCGCCCTTGATGCGGTCGTACATGTAGGTCGACTTGGCGCCGGTGGACGGGGTGAACATGCGCTCGAAGGTGTACTTGACGTCGTTGGCGGTCAGCGTGGAGCCGTCGTGGCACTTGATGTTGTCCTTGAGGGTGCAGTGCAGCGTGACGCCATCCGCCTCGAAGGTCGGGACCTCGGTGAGCAGGCACGGTACAAGCTCGTTGTCCTCGGTCCAGCGAAGCGGGGCCTCAAAGATGGACTCGGAGATCGAAGAGGAGCCGGAGTTCGTGGACTTCTGCATGTCCAGGCCGAGCTTGGCGTTGGGCTGGCCCCAGCGCAGGACCTTCTTCTTTGCGCCGCCGTCGGAGGAGGCGTCGTCGGAGGAGGAGCCGCATGCGGCGAGGGAGGCGACAGCGGCCGTGGCAACGCTGCCCTTGAGGAAGTTGCGACGAGAGATGACGTTCGTCATGTTGGAGCCTTTCGTTTTGCGGTCACCCATCGGCTTACGCGTCAGCCTCAGCTAACCAATTTTTAGGACCAGATGATTATTAAGTTTGGCTAACTAACCGGCTGTATTTGTTACATCGATTAACAGCCGTGCCGCCAATTCGCAACAAACCATGCCGTTCGCCGACCCGTAAACGGCATCGCTTGTGTCTTAACCGATGTTATGCGTTCGATTCCACAATATGTAGTGGCCACATAGCGATGACTGCTTATCGCTTTAGGCGATAACCCGATTTACGCTTAATCGGATGATTCGCGTAATTCGGTACGCCGCCGCCAGCGGGTTTCTTTCCCGGTCCTTCTCTCCCCTGTCTCCTCGGTCCAGCGCAGAAGGGACTCGAAGACGGGGTCGGAGACGTTGGACGAGCCGGAGTTCGTAGACTACTGCATGTCCAGGCCGAGCTTCGGGTTGCCTTGGCCCCAGCGGACGATCTTCTTCTTTGAGCCGTCGGCGGAGTCTCCGCCATCAGAGCCGCCGCAGGCCGAGAGCGAGGCGACGGCAGTGGCGACGCTGCCCTTGAGGAAGTTGCGACGCGAGATGGAACTAGTCATGGTCATGTCTTTCTTGTTTGTCGTGCGCAAGAAAACTCGTGTCGCGCATCCACAGGAGCACGCTTCTTAGGATTCAATATTAGGCAGAGGATATCAATCAAACTTTCTTGTAATAACTGGTAAAGAATATAGTCGTTCACCTGCCTGTAAACGGTATAGAGTGTATGTTTACCGACATTAAGCTACCGTTCGAAGAAACATAAATTTCTATATGGATATGAAGATTAATTCCTTGTCGTAAGCAATATCAATGAATTTTGTTTTAGCTATCTTTTGGCACATAAAAAGACCGCCCGCGCTAAGCGGACGGTCTTTATGCTGCACAATGCGGGAATCCGGAGGAGCTACTCCTCGACGGTCTCCTCGGCCTCGACCTCGACGGCCTCCTCAGCCTCAGCCGGCTTCTCGGACTCGGGGAGAGGCTTGACCTCAACCTCGGTGCCGAGGGTCTCGGCGGCGGCCTTCATGGACAGGGAGATGCGACGACGGTCGAGGTCGATCTCCATGACCT